>JAYTFS010000357.1:0-25296 GCA_043734185.1 Pseudolabrys sp.
TGCCGTAATGACGGCGGCTGCGAGTTTCCTCAACATGGGGTAGTCCTTTTCTCAATTCGGGTTGCCGCAAACCCTTGGGGTGATTCGGCCGACCGGCATCTGTGCCGGTTGTTGCCAAGGAGAATGCGCCCCGCGCACTGAACCCACTCTGAAGTGCGTCGTTATCGCGCGTTCAAACACCCGTCCGCGCGGTGTTGGAATCCGGGCGGGATCATGACAGCGAAGAATTTTCTTCTAGGGAGGGACTAGGGGCGGATCACGGATTGTTTTTCCACTACGGCTGGTTTTTGCCTTATCTTGGACCCCAAGACCGCGACCTGCCACCTTTCTCAGGAGACGTCCCCAATGACCTTGCCCATGACCTTGACCAAAAGCCTGCGTCACATCGGCGTGCTCGCCGCCGCCGCCTTGCTTGTCACCGCCGTCAGCCTCAAGCTGGCGCCGGTCTATGCCATGGGCACCGACAACCCGCCGCCGACCGACGACAGCAAGAAGAAGAAAAAGGAAGGCAGCGCCATCGAGCAGCAGGAGCAGCAGCTCGCCCAGGCGAAGTTCTTGCGCAACTACCGCGCCGCCCGCGAAACGATCCTCGCCGGCGACTACAAGGCCGGCATCGCGGCCATGCACGCGCTCGGCCATGACGAGCACCCGGACGTAGCCAACTACATCGGCTACGCCAACCGCAAGCTCGGCAACTACGAAGCGTCGAAGGTTTGGTACGAGAAGGCGCTCGCCGCCGATTCAACCCACGTGCGCACCTGGTCCTATTACGGCATGTGGCACATGGAGCAGGGTAACCGCCTCAAGGCCGAAGACTTCCTCGCCAAGGTGAATGCGCTCTGCGGCAACACCAGCTGTGAAGAGTACAGGCAGCTCAAGGCCGTGATCGACGGCCGCGCGAGCTACTAAGCGCTTCGGACTTAAGAACCCAGACGGCGGCTATTGGCGCGCACCGCGCGCCGATACGGCGCGTAGGCCTTTTCGGCTGCGGTATCGAGACTGCTGCCGGTCGCCAAGGCGTTGACGAGCGCCACCTGCGCTTCGCCGAACGCGGCGAGTTTTTCTGAAATCATCTTCTGGGCTTCGGTCGCCGCATCCGGCCCGCCAGAGGCCAGTCGCATGATGCGCAACGTCATGACGCGCTGAACGTCAGCGCCGAAACGCGCCGCCTCGAACCAGTGATCCAAAGCTTTGAACATGGCGCGCTCCTTGAATTGCCGCATCTAACAACCCCAACGCCCGCTTTGAGTTCCAAGCTTGGGGCTCAGGCGAATCGTCGCGCCAGCCTCGTGTCCTAGCGACTCTTATGCACTTCCCATGCCGCCTCGACAATCGAGGGCGAGGTCGTATACACGATGCCCGCGCATTCACCGAAAGTGCATAGATACCTACACGAATTCATCCAAGAGTCTGTTAATGAGCCCGAAGCGCCCAAAGTTTCAGCATATTGCCTTCGTCGCCAGCCACACGCCGGAGGCGCGCGAGGCCCATGCGCAACTGGAAAAACGCTACGGCCATGCCGCGCCGGAGGCGGCCGACGTCATCGTCGCGCTCGGCGGCGACGGCCTCATGCTCCAGACGCTTCACAAATTCATGAATTCCGGCAAGCCGATCTACGGCATGCATCGCGGCACCGTCGGCTTCCTGATGAACGATTTCAGCAGCGAAGGTTTGATCGAGCGGCTCGCCGCGGCGCATAAGACCGTCATCCATCCCTTGCTGATGCACGCCCGCGACGCACACGGCAAAACCCACGAACGCCATGCCATCAACGAGGTGTCACTGTTTCGCCAGAGCGCGCAGGCCGCGCATTTGCGAATCTTGATCGACGGCCAGGAACGGCTCGCCGAGCTGGTCGCCGACGGCGTGCTGGTGGCGACGCCCGCCGGCTCCACCGCCTATAACTTGTCGGTGCAAGGCCCGATCATCCCGATCAATGCCCCGCTGCTCGCGCTCACCGCGATCAGCCCGTTCCGCCCGCGGCGCTGGCGCGGCGCGCTGTTGCCCGACAAGGCCAAGGTCACCATCGAGATCCAGGACGCCGACAAGCGGCCGGTCGCCGCGGTCGCCGACCATGACGAGGTACGCTCTGTGCGCAGCGTCGACGTGAGTATGGACCACAGCATTTCCCTCAATATGCTGTTCGACCCCGGCCACAATCTCGACGAACGAATCCTGAGTGAACAGTTTGGATTCTAGCGAATGGCGCGGCAGTTCAAATTCACCGTCAACGGCAAATCCGTCAGCGTCGCGCCCGACAACGAAGACACGCCACTTCTGAATGTGTTGCGCAACGAACTCGGCCTGATGGGTACACGGTTCGGCTGCGGGCTTGAGCAATGCGGTTGCTGCATGGTGCTGATCGACGGGCTGCCTGAAAAATGCTGCACCAAGCCAGTGTCGAGCGCGGCCGGCAAGAAGATCACCACTATCGAAGGGCTGGGCACGCCCGAGCACCCTCACCCGCTGCAACAGGCCTTCATTGACGAGCAGGCCGGCCAATGCGGCTACTGTCTTGCCGGCATTCTGATTTCGGCCAAGGCCCTGCTCGAACGCAATCCGTCGCCATCCCGCAACGAAATCGCCGCCGCGCTCGATGGCAATATCTGCCGCTGCGGTTCGCATAACCGGATCATGCGCGCGGTCGAAAAGGCCGCAGCCGTCATGCGTGCGGGGGCTTAAAATGAATGCGCCCCTCCCCGGCCCGCTCAACGACAACCCCAACCTCGATCGCTGGGTGGCGTTTCCATCGTCCGGCGAGGTCACCGTCAACACCGGCCGGGTCGAACTCGGCCAAGGCGTGTTGACCGCGATGGCGCAGATCGCCGCCGACGAACTCGACGTCGCCATCGAACGCATCACGATCCACTCCGGCGACACCGTTCGTGCGCCCAATGAGGGCTACACCGCCGGCAGTCAGTCGATCCAGTTCGGCGGCGTCGCCTTGCGGCAGGCTTGCGCCGATGTGCGCGGCCTGTTTGCCGATCAGGCGGCAAAAATTCTCGGCTGTCAGGCGAGCGAGCTCACCATTCGCGATGGCTCTATCTTGCGCAACGGCGCCATCACCGGTCAGGACTATTGGACGCTTGCGGGCGCGGTAAACCTTGCCGTGAAGGCGACCGGAAGCGGCAAACGCAAGGCGGTCGCGGATTTCAAGACGATCGGGCAAAGCAGCGCCCGGCTCGATTTGCCCGACAAAATTTTCGGCAATGCTATCTTTATCCACGACATGCGGCTCAACCGCATGGTGCATGCCCGCGTCGTGCGCCAACCCAATCGCGGCGCCACCGTCGGCGCCATCGACGAGGCCGCGATCAAACGCGCTGCCAAAGGCGATATTATCTTGGTGCGCAACGGAAATTTCCTCGCCATCGTCGGCGATAACGAAACCGCGGTTGATCTCGCTGCCGTCGCGGCGGAGACCCACGTCAAATGGCAGAATGTCGAAGCACCGACCGCGACCCAGCAGGAAGCCAACTGGCTGTTGCAACGGCCCGCCGTCGACCGCGTATTCGGCGCGCCAGAGCCCGCGAGCCCGCAAGGTAAGGAACGCTACGAGGCCACCTACACGCGCGGCTATCTCGCCCATGCCTCGATCTCGCCGTCTTGCGGCCTGGCGGAATATCGCGACGGCCACCTGACGGTCTGGACCCATTGCCAGGGCGTATTTCCATTGCGCGGCGCGCTGGTGAAAATTCTCGGGCTGGAAGCGTCCGCCATCACCGTGCATCACGTGCAGGGCTCGGGCTGCTACGGCCACAACGGCGCCGACGACGCCGCGGCCGATGCCGCGATCATCGCCATGCAGATGCCGGGCAAGCCGATCCGCGTGCGTTGGCGCCGCGAAGAGGAATTCATCTACGAGCCGAAAACGCCCGCGATGATCGTGACGGTGCGCGCCCTGCTCGACGACGAAGGCAAGCCTAGCGATTGGACGCAGGAAATCTGGAGCCCGACCCACAATCTGCGGCCCGGCGCCGGCGGCAATCTGCTGGGCGCGCTGGCCTTGC
This sequence comes from Pseudolabrys sp., assembly GCA_043734185.1. Taxonomy (GTDB): domain Bacteria; phylum Pseudomonadota; class Alphaproteobacteria; order Rhizobiales; family Xanthobacteraceae; genus Pseudolabrys. Next base: position 4,011 of record JAYTFS010000357.1, read on the forward strand.
CCAATCCGCCACCGGAGCCGCCGCCAAACGACGTTCCGGAGGCCAATGGCGGCGGCGCAACCCGTAACGGCGAGCCACTCTACGACATCGCTGCCAAGCGCATGCTCCATCATCTTGTGATCGAAGCACCGGTCCGAACGTCTGCTTTGCGTGGCCTCGGTGCCACCTCGAACGTGTTCGCGCTCGAATGCTGCATCGACGAATTGGCCGAGCGCGCCGGCAAGGACCCGGTCGCATACCGGCTCTCGATCACGGGCGATAAACGCGCGCGCGCGGTGATTGAGAAGGTCGCTAGCATGGCGAACTGGAAAGCGGGAGCACCGGGAGGCGCCGGGCGCGGCCGCGGCATCGCCTTTGCCCGCTACAAGAACCGCGCCGCCTATTGCGCATGCGTGGTCGAACTCGATGTCGACGAGGAAATCCGCCTGCGCCATGTTTGGTGCGCGACCGACGCCGGCCTGGTGGTCAATCCGGACGGCGTCCTCAACCAGCTCGAGGGCGGCATCATTCAGGCCGCGAGCTGGGTCCTCAAGGAGCAAGTCCGCTTCGATAACGGTGTCGCCTCGTTCGACTGGGAAACCTATCCGGTGCTGAAATTCAGCGAAGTGCCGGAAATAACCATCGAACTGATCAACACCAAGGACGAAGTGCCGCTTGGCGTCGGTGAGGTCGCCGGCGGCCCGATCGCCGCCGCCATCGGCAACGCGGTATCGCATGCGCTGGGCACCCGCATCCGCGACATGCCGCTGACGCGCGAGCGCATCATGGCAAATCTTCTAAAGGCCTGAAGCTTTCTCAAGGAATAGCCGGCCTGCCGCGACCTTTGGCTTTCCGCTGGTGGCCGCGGCGGCCAACAGCCTGTGCCGGCTGATTGAGTACACACCCGATATAACCCACATTCCGATCAAGCTTCTGGATCAGCACGTGGACGCGGTACGCGCGATCTTCCGCGAATATGCCCGCTCGGACGCCAAGGAGCTGGCGGCCATGCTGACCGGCCGCCTGCGCGAAGTCACCGACGAATTTCTGATTCACGAAAACCGCGACCGGCCGGAAGTGCTTGAGCAGATTATCGGGCCGTCGATCGTGCCGGATCAGCCATAAGCCGCGGCGTTAAGCCACCAACCTGCTGTCGCCCACCATATAATCGTTTGCGACCAGATCGTCGCAGAACATGCGGGCCTCCTCGCGCGCGGCCTCGACGGCAAAGCGCCGCAGCAGCGCCAGTAGCGAAGCCATATCGGGACCGCGCAAATCTTCGCCGCGCAAAGCCGCGCAACGCGCCAGCACGTGCTCGACCATCCGCCGCTTGAGCCGCGCCACCCCGCCCTGCTCGCCAACCAGAATGCCGTCGCGCATCGCGATCAGCGCTTCGCGAAACGCCGGATAAGCCACGTCCGGCAGGCCGGCCTTGCTGTAAAGAGCGCGGAAGCCGGAGATGTTCTTGTCGTGAATATAGCTGGTGACCCGGTCGAGCGGCACGCCGGACAATTCCGTCAGCGCTTCTTCAAACAGCACCACGTTGCCGGACAGCAGCGCCCGCAGGATCATGCCGGCGGTGAGTTGGCCGGTCTGGCGCAAGTGCTGCATCAACTCGGCCACCTCGTCGTAAGGCGTGTCGGCGGCGAGCGCGAGCGTTGCCTTTCCGCAAGCCTCGCGGGCCGCGTATTCGGCATGTTCCGGTCCCAGCCATTGCCGCGCCGCGACAAAGCCCGCCAACGTTTGCGACAGTTTGCTGAGCAATGATTGCCGGGTCGACATTGGCAGATCGTCGCGCGCCACCAGATTTTCGCGAATGGCCGCAAGATGACCGAAACGCTCGACGACGCGGTCAATCGAGAATAGCGCGATCTCGGCATCGGCATTTTCCAGCAGCGCAAGACATGCCTCCGCCGATCCAACTTCGGCGATGGCTGCGGCAAGCGAACGAGGCAAAAGCGCGCGGCTGGCAATGGCGACCTGGGTATCGGTTTGGCCGGTGGCGATCAAATCGACTAGATCCTCTTCCAGTAGCAGCGGCGAGCACGCCAGAATTGGCAGCGCGACATCCGGCTGATCGGTGGCAAGCGCCTGCACAACGACTAATGGTGCCTTCTGCGAAGTAGCAAATACTTCGGCGAGCGCGCGCCGCACCAGCGGTGATGGATCGTCCAGCAACATGATCATCGCGCCTTCAGCGGCGGCGAGATCGTCGGGGGATAAATCGGAATGCAGGTAAGCGCGCGCCAGCGCGGATGTGGCTTCGGCCCGTTCGCCGGGCGGCGCACTGCGGACCCACTGCAAAAACTGACGAACGATCATGGCACGACCAGACGCTACGAAACTGCCGACCACAATGACGGCCAACACTGAGCCTAACGAAGGAGGCTTAACAAAGCGTTCACCATAGATATTGATGAGCTGTTAACGATGCGAGCGCCGCTGGCCGGCCGTTACGTCGCTTTGCCGCCCGGCGGCTTGCGGCCATCCGGCCGGATATCGGTGAACAGGTCGAGCCGGCGCGCCTGGTCGGCCGCCGCCGGCGCCGAGTCTTTGCCTGTTGCTCAGAGGCTGCTCACGGTTTGCGTCACAGCCTTGCGTGCGCGATCGGTGAACATGGACTGGAATAGCGGTCGGCTGTCGGGCACCAGCGGCACGATTTGACTGGCTTGCGCAAAAGCCTGCGTGACGCCGGCGGTGTCGCGCGCCACGGGCTTTGTCGTACCGATTGGCAACAACCGCGAGGTGACGGGGAGCGGTCCTTGCGCGACCTGGGTTTTGACGGCCGCGGCCAGGTCCGGCGTAAAGTTAATGGCGCGGGCAACTTCAAAGCGGCTGGAGAGCTTGTTATAGACATCGCTCGCGCTGCGCGCGTGACCTGCGCTGTCGTAAAAAATGCTGCGGTTGGCCGCGGCCGCTTGCGGAAACATGTCGGCGGCGTTCGCCCGCGGCTGCGCACTCGCCGCGGCGATCAGCTTACGCGCGCCATCGGAGCCGAGGAAATGCGCGATGTAGAGCTCGCTTTCGGTCGGCGCCCTGCCGATCGCGGCCTGCAGTTGCGTGGCGTTGGCGCGGGTGAAGGCGCCGGCCATCGTCGCGCTCGCGGCCGGATCGCTGCGCAGCTGCATGATGGCCGCGCGCGTGTCCGCATCGGCCACCTCGTAGTGGCCATCGGCGGTCCGAGTAATGGCGTCGGCATAGCGGCCATAGCCATTGGCCGCGCCGCCCGCTTTCATGGTGGCGAGCCAAGTCTGCTCGATGAATTGATACATGCCCTTGGCCGACGAGGTCGAAGCCTGCGCGGCCGGGTTGAGATTGGACTCAATTTTGGCGGTGGTGAGCAGATATTCGAAGCTGATGCCGCTTGAGCGCGCCGCCTGCTGGATGGCGCCCGTGATCTGCGGTGCAGCATTGGCGGCGGCGGGATTGACGGCCATCGGGTTGCGCCTTGCGACTAACGTGGCCGCCAAGGTTAGGATTCGACGCGCGGGCCCTGTCGACCATGGGTAATTATGGTAAATGAAACGTTAAATACGGTAGTGCGCCGCTACCGCAGGTACGTGTTTTTGCAGAGGTGAGCGATGTCGGAGACGATCCAACGGCACAAGCGCGGCGGCCTTTATTTCGAGGATTTCGAGGTCGGCAAGCTGTACGAACACCGCTACACGCGCACCGTGACGCAAATGGACAACATGTTGTTCTCCAACATGACGCTCAACCCGCAGCCGTTGCACATTGACCGACACTTCTGCGAGACCGAGACCGAGTGGGGTCAGCCGCTGATGAACTCGCTGTTCACGCTCGGGCTGATGATCGGCATTCAAGTGTCGGACATGACCGTCGGCACCACCATCGCCAATCTCGGCATGACGGATGTGAAGTTTCCCAATCCACTGTTCGAGGGAGATACCATACATTGCACGACCCAGGTCATAAGCAAGCGCGCGTCGAAATCGCGGCCCGGCGCCGGTATCGTTGAATTCCATCACAAGGCGTTCAAGCAGGACGGCACTTTGGTGGCCGAGTGCCACCGCCAGGGCTTCATGATCATGCGGCCCAAATGAATCGAAAAAAGTGATGCGGTCGCTTCTGTTCGTACCCGCCGACGGCGGCTCCAAGCTCGATAAGGCGATGGCGAGCGGCGCCGACGCCGTCATCATCGATCTTGAGGATTCCATTGCGCCTGAACGCAAAGCGCAGGCCCGCGCGGCTGCGCTGGAGTTTCTCAAAAGCGCCGTTGCCAAAAAGCAGCGGCCCCGCATTCTGGTGCGCATCAACGGACTCGATACCGGCATGACCGACGCCGATCTCGATGCCGTCGTAGTCGGCAGGCCGGATGCTATCGTATTTCCGAAAGCGGATGGCGGCTCGACGTTGATCCATCTCGACGCCAAGCTCACTGCCCGCGAAGCCATTGCCGGTTTGCCGGAAGGTGCGATCAAGATTCTGGCGCAAGCGGTGGAATCGGCCGCCGGTTTATTTGCCGCCGGCACTTACCGCGACGCCAGCAAACGGTTGATTGGGCTGACCTGGGGGCCGGAAGATCTTTCGGCCGAACTCGGCGCGGAAGCCAATCGCGACGAAAAAGGCTTTCTGACCGAGCCTTACAGGCTTGCCCGCAACATATGCCTCTATGCCGCCGCGGCGGCCAAGGTGCCGGCGATAGAAACCGTCTATGTGGATTTCAAGAATTCGGAAGCGCTACGGCGCGACACGCATGATGCGCGCCGCGACGGTTTCACCGGCCGGCTGGCGATTCATCCGGCACAAGTCGCCGTGATCAACGACGTGTTCATGCCGACACCGGAGCAGATCGAGAAAGCAAAAATGGTCGTGGCTGCCTTCGCGGCACAGCCCGGCGCCGGCGCGGTCGGCATCGACGGCAAGATGTTTGATCGCCCCCATCTGATCCGCGCGCAAAATTTGTTGGCGCGAACGAAGGGCTGAACGGGTCTATTTATAGACCTTGCCAGGATCGAATGTTTTATCGCCGTCGTGGAAATCCAATTTAGCGCTGCCGGATTTTCCGATCAGCACCGCCCGATAAAAGCACGAGCGCCGCCCGGTATGGCAGGCGCCGGGACCTGCCTGCTCAACCTTGAGCCAAAGCGCATCCTGATCGCAATCGACGCGCAGTTCTACCACGCGCTGGGTGTGGCCTGAGGTTTTGCCCTTCTTCCACAGCGCCTTGCGCGACCGGCTATAGTACCAAGCCTCGCCAGTCTCGATGGTGTTGCGCAAGGCCTCGGCGTTCATGTGCGCGACCATGAGCACGTCGCCCGATTTCGCATCGGTCGCGACCGCGGTGATCAGGCCATCGGCGTCGAACTTCGGCGCAAAGGCCAAGCCCTCCTCGACCTCGGCGGTCGAGCCACGCGATGCAAATGGAAGTTTGTCAGTCAAAATACGCCTCGCAGTTAATGCGGGGCGCGCTTAGCGTTGCGCCCCACGCAGCATGGTCATGAAACGTACCTGCTCGCTGGCATCCTCGCGGAACGCGCCAGTGAAATGCGTGGTCACCGTCAATGCGCCGGCCTTGGTCACACCGCGCAGCGACATGCACATGTGCTCGGCTTCGATCATCACGGCAACGCCGCGCGGCTTCAAGATTTCGTCGATCGCGGTCGCTACCTGCGAGGTCAGATGTTCCTGCGTCTGCAGACGCCGCGCATAGACATCGAGCAAACGCGCCAACTTCGACAAGCCCACCACCCGTTCGGTCGGCATATAGGCGATGTGCGCCTTACCGTAGAACGGCATCATGTGATGCTCGCAATGGGAGTTAAAGCCGATGTCCTTCACCAGGACGAAATCGTCATAGCCGCCGGTCTCGCTGAAAGTGCGGTCGAGTACTTCCACCGCGGACTCGCGATAGCCCTGATAGATTTCCTCGTAGGCGCCGATCACGCGCTTTGGTGTCTCAAGCAGCCCTTCGCGGTTCGGGTCATCGCCGGCATAGGCGATCAGCGTGCGCACCGCTGCTTCCGCCTCATTGCGCGAGGGCCGCGGCTCGACCGGCGCGGGTGCGGCGCGTACATGTTCCGATAGGCCCTGTTTGGGAAATGGCTTTACGATGGTATTTTTAGCGTCCATTGACGGTCTCTCCGTTCGACCGGCTTTAGCCCGAAAGGCTCCGCCGGAGGTGTCACCGGGTGGCCGCCAAGTTCTCTTCTCGCGCCACTGTGTCGTTCCTATATATTGGTTTGCGCCGCCGAGGCAATGTGCCACCCGGAAAAATCGATAAAACCTCAATGCTTAATGACGTTTACAATAGCCGGATCCTGGACCTAGCAGGCAATATTCCCCGCTTGGGACGACTTGCCGCGCCCGATTCCTCAGCCACGGCACATTCCAAGCTATGCGGTTCCACGGTCACCGTAGACGTCAAAATGGATGGCCCGCTTGTGTCGGACTTTGCCCACGACGTGAAAGCCTGCGCGCTGGGCCAGGCCTCGTCGTCGATCATGGCACGCCACGTCGTCGGTGCGAGCCCGGCTGAATTGCGCGAGCTACGCGAGACCGTGCGCAAGATGCTTAAGGAGAATGGCCCGCCGCCTTCGGGCAAATGGGCCGATATCGCGGTGCTTGAACCCGTGCGCGACTACAAAGCGCGCCACGCCTCCACCATGCTCACCTTCGATGCCGTCGTGAATGCCGTCGATGCGATCGAGGCGAAGCGTAAAGCATGATCCCGAAACGTGGGAACCGGTTTTCGGATAAGATCATGCGCCAAAAAAAATTATAACTATTGCGCCGCCACCAAGCCGCCGGTTTTTTTGGCCGGCGCCAACTCAGCGCGATCGCCGATCGCTTTGCTGCAGCTCGCAGCCAACCTCGGCAGATTAGGTTGCGCGCCGGTATTGCCGAGACGAATGACCGTAACCGTCCCGTCGCTGTTGCTTTCGAGAGCTTTGGTTTCGATCACCATCGAACGATTGCCTGAGGTGGCGAAGCCGCTCATCAGCGTCGCCGGTACCGTTCCTGCGGCGTAAGTAACGAGCTCGTCCGGCTCTCGACGGCGCTCGGACGATGCCACCTTGAGCTGAGCAACCGAACTACCGACGCGCATGGTCACCCAGCCGAGCTCAGCGGGTACCGGCGCGTGGTCGCCGCTTTGGCGGCGCTCGACATAGCTCACGTTGTAAGTCGCACCGCCAGCGCCGCAGGCCACCACCAGATCGAAGCTGCCGATGGTCTCACCTTCTACCGTGAGCGGATGATGCCGTGCCAGCACGATCGTGCCCGCACGATCGACCATGGCCCAGCGTTGCACGCTGATCGGAGAGGCGCGCAAGCCATTTGTTACGCGCGGAATGGGTTGGGATTCAGGAGCAGATGGCGTAGCGGCAACGGTGGCAGTCGCGTCAGGCTCGTCGGTCGCTAGCCGCGTGCGGCGCAACTCATCCCGCGTCATCGAATGCATCGGCTCCCACGGCGGGATGCGCAATGCGAGATCGAGCAAGTCGATGGACGCGCCCATTTCGGCGGTGTACTGCGCAAGCCGGCCGATGTCGCGTTGGACCAGCACGAGATCCTGGGCCGAATAGTTCGACGCGGTAGGGTCTTCGCGGCGATCGCCGAGCCAAATCTGGTGCACCATGACGCGCGCATCCGGTGGTACGATGCGATGCACGCCGCCGAGCAGCACAAAGGCGCACATCGACTCGCAGTCGCCACGCGGCGACAGCGTGGCGCGCGGCGTATCGTGCCCGCCGAGCGGTCCAATATCGACGGTGCGTCCCACCGTCGTCGTGAGAGCGAGGCGGCGGATTTCACGCCCGAGCGCAATGGCGCCGAGCACCGAACCGCCGTCGGAATCGAGCACCATCATGGCGTTGGAAAAATCGTTGCCTTGCGCGAACAGCGTAAAGTCGCGCGCGCTATCGGCGGTGATGGCGCCACTCGCCGAAATCCAGGTCTGGCATTTTGTGCCGCAGGTTTCCGCCGGCCCCTGCATGCGCAAGGCAAAGCGCATTGGCAGCGTTCGGTCGTTCGCATGCGCCGGCCAAAGAAAGACCGGCGCTGCTAAAGACAGCGCGACAGCAAAGCCAAGGGAGCGATGCATCAATCCCCCTTCTGACCGCCGATGCCATTTTCTTTTTGTCGTGGTTTCCCACGTCGGGCGGGGGCGGTTTCAAGAACCCCGATGTGTTGTTTTTAATAAGGGCGGAGATTCGGGTCTAGTGTAAAAAAGTCGCTATGGAACGACATAAGTGGTTGAAACCTGAGCAGTTGATGGAACTGGAACTTTTGTCTTGAAACTTGCATGACGGCGAAATTCGATCAGCAATTTGAATTTTCGCGCCTGCCGCGGCTGGCCGGACGCGGTTTAGTGACGATTTATCGCTATACCCTCGCTCCTCTTATCGGCCCGCGCTGCCGGCATCTGCCAAGTTGTTCCGAATATGCCGACGAATCGATCATGCGATTCGGTCTGTGGGCTGGCGGCTGGATGGCGCTCGCGCGAATCATGCGCTGCCAGCCTTGGGGCACGCAAGGCCTCGACTTCGTGCCCGCCGAACTGCCTGCGAGCGCCCACTGGTGGACGCCGTGGCGCTATGGGAGATGGGCCGGGACAAATCAAGCCCCGCCTACCTAGGGCGCGTTAGCTGGCGCTGCGGTCCGCGGCGGTTTTTTGATCGAGAAATAATAGAAAGTCGGCGCTGCAAAGAGGCAGCAGCGCGGCGGGGCAATTTCGCCCTAGCCACTGCGCCAGCGAAACAGAAGACCGTGGCAGAAGAGTATTGAACGGCGAAAAGGTCCGATTCAAATAGACGACGCGGCTCAAATGAAGGTCATGTGCGGCAATCATCTCCTCTACCGCGCCGAGCCGATATGCGTGCGTTGTAAATGGCTGGCCCAATACGCCGTTGCGGATTAAAGGGCGCGCGAGGCGCAAAATGCTGCGCAGCGCGTGATCCACAGAAGAACGATTGGTAAAGCTGAGGATGGCTCGCCCGCCAGGCGCAAGGCGATCGCGAATGAACTGAAAGCTTTCTTTTAGTTCGTCCAGTGTTTGATAGGTGGTTACGCCCAACAGGAAGATGTAATCGAAACTGTCTTTCGGAAATCGAATTTCCGGCGCCTTCCCGGTGAACATCCGTTCCGCAGGGATATGACTTTGTGAGAGCATTTTAGCCGAAACATCACAAGCATAATAATCCACGCCGGGATATTTGGCGAGATAATCGTACAAAGGACCGGTGCCCGCGCCGACATCCAAAACGATTTTATTCTCGAACGGAATTCCTTCTGTGGCGGCCTGCAATCGCTCGCAAAAAAAATAGCAATGAAAGGGATTTTGCGGCCCATACCGCTCCCGATAGTCATCCGAGATGCGATCAAAAAAAGCACTGACCTTATTGTTTTGGTCCATCGGGAAATCCATTGCCACGCCTCCTTGGAATTTCTAGCAGGCGGCCGTGGTGGTCGTACATCACATATGAGCCCCAAAAATGTCCATCCAATAGCATGTCAAATTGAGCATTTAGCTGCCCGTGTACGCCTGAGCACCTAGTTGCGTCTTTATATCCGCCTGCTATATCCCTTCCCGATTACGCTTACCTGCATTCGTAGGCAGCGAGTGAGCAGCAGGAGACGATTATGGTCGCGCTGACCTTTCCCGACGGCGCACGCCGGGAGTATCCCGAAGGCACCACGGGCCTTGATATTGCTAAGGGCATTTCGCCCTCTCTCGCCAAACGTACGGTGGCGATGGCGCTCGACGGCACGGTGACCGATCTCGCCGATCCGATCGAGCGCGACTCAAAAATTGAATTTCTCAGCCGCGAAGACCCGCGCGCGCTGGAATTGATCCGGCATGACACAGCCCATGTTCTGGCCGAAGCCGTACAATCGCTGTGGCCCGGCACGCAAGTGACCATCGGCCCGGTCATCGAAAACGGTTTCTATTACGACTTTGCGCGCAACCAGCCCTTCGCGCCGGAAGACCTGCCCGTCATCGAAAAGAAGATGAAGGAGATCATCGCGCGCGATAAGCCTTTTACCAAGGAAGTGTGGTCGCGCGAGCAGGCCAAGAAGGTGTTCGGCGACAAGGGTGAGAATTACAAAGTCGAGTTGATCGACGCCATTCCGGCCGATCAGTCGCTGAAGATTTACAAGCAGGGCGACTGGTTCGATCTGTGCCGCGGCCCGCACATGACCTCGACCGGCAAAATAGGAAACGCCTTCAAGCTCATGAGGGTTGCCGGCGCCTATTGGCGCGGTGATTCCAACAACCCGATGCTCACCCGCATCTACGGCACGGCCTTCGCCAAACAGGAAGAACTCGACGCTTACTTGAAGCAACTCGAGGAAGCCGAGAAACGCGACCACCGCCGGGTTGGCCGCGAGATGGACCTGTTCCATTTCCAGGAGGAAGCGCCAGGCTCCGTGTTCTGGCACGCGAAAGGCTGGACGCTGTTTCAGGCGCTGGAGAATTACATCCGCCGTCGCCAGCAGGAGTCGTGCTATGTCGAGGTGAACTCGCCGCAACTCATGGACCGTGAGCTGTGGGTCACTACCGGCCACATCCCGACTTACAACGACATGATGTTCCTCACCGCCAAGCGCGAGGAGGACGAGCGCGTCTATGCGATCAAGCCGATGAACTGCCCGGGCCATGTGCAGATTTTCAAGAACGGTTTGAAGTCGTATCGCGACCTGCCGCTCAAGATCGCCGAATTCGGCAAGGTGCATCGTTTCGAGCCGTCCGGCGCGCTGCACGGGCTGCTGCGCGTGCGCGCCTTCACGCAGGACGACGCGCACATTTTCATCATGGAAAGCCAGATCGCCGAGGAAGCGCTCAAGATCAACAACCAGATTCTTTCGATCTATTCCGACTTCGGCTTCGACAATGTCAGCATCAAGTTTTCCGACCGCCCCGACAAGCGCATCGGGGACGACGCCGTGTGGGACAAGGCGGAAGCTGCGCTGATGGCGGCGCTCAAAGCCTCCGGCCGGCCCTGGACGCTCAACAAAGGGGAAGGCGCCTTCTACGGGCCGAAGCTCGAATATGTGCTGCGCGATGGCATCGGCCGCGACTGGCAATGCGGCACGGTGCAGGTCGATCTCAACCTGCCGGGACGGCTCGGCGCATTTTATATCGATGAGCACTCGAACAAAGTGACGCCGGTGATGATCCACCGCGCGATGTTCGGCTCGCTGGAACGCTTCACCGGCATCCTGATCGAGCATTACGCCGGCCACCTACCGCTCTGGTTGTCGCCATTACAATCCGTGATCGCCACCATCACCTCGGATGCCGACGATTATGCACGCGAGGCGATCGAGGCCGCCCGCAGACTCGGCCTGCGTGTCGAGGGCGATCTGCGCAACGAGAAGATCAATTACAAAGTACGCGAGCACTCACTCGGCAAGGTACCTGCCCTTTTGGTCATCGGCAAAAAGGAAGCCGCCGAACGGCTGGTGTCGATCCGCCGCCTCGGCAGCGAAGGCCAGGAGGTGATGCCGCTCGATGACGCGCTTCACGCGCTGGCGGCCGAAGCCGTGCCGCCGGATGTGAAGCGGGCGAAGGCCTAGCGCCGCGCACTATTTTCCCTGGCTCACAATATAGACGGCGATATCCGCCGCTTCATTGCGCGTCAGATTCATGTCCGGCATCTTGGGGTGCGGAAGCATGATGAACAGTGCAAGTTTGCCGGCATCCAGGTCGGGTGTCTTGCCGATGGTGGAGAAGGGCGGCGCCTGGCCGTTGGCGCGCTGCTGATCCGAGGCAACGACATGACAAGCGGCACACCAGCGCTTGGCAAGCGTCTCCCCATTGGCCACCTCGGCCGCGTTTGCAGCATTGGCGAGCGTGACAATGAATATCGATGACAGCAGTCCGGAAACAATTCGATTCATTGGAAAATACCTCGGACGTTGGTTGGGAATCATTCTATAGGCCGGCGCGGCGCATGTCGGCTTTGACCTATATCTATTTCAGCGTCCGATCGTAGCGCGCATCGGGACGATCGCCTCCGCCCGAGGATGCTCCAGCATTTCCAGGAAACGCTCAGCCCACTGGCCAAGATCATTGCGCAGCAGAGCATTGTAGTTGACCGCTTGGCGCTGCACCCGCTCTTCCTGCGACATCGACAGCGCCCGGTTGATCGCAAGCGCAACGCCTTCGTGATCGTAAGGATTGACCAAAAGCGCGGCGGTACATTCGCGCGCGGCACCCGCAAAGCGCGACAGGATCAGCACGCCGGGATCTTCCGGGCTTTGTGCCGCGACGAATTCCTTGGCCACCAGGTTCATGCCGTCGCGCAGCGGCGTCACCAAAGCGGCTCGCGCCGCGCGATAAAGCCCCGCCAAGGCCGTGCGGCTATGCGCCTTGTTGATGTAACGCAGCGGCGTCCACGAGGCTTCGCCGAAATTGCCGTTGATCCGCCCCACCGCCTCGCCTACCAGCCGTCCGATCTCGGTGTATTCCGGAATCGCGGTGCGGCTATGCGGCGTGATCTGCAAATACGTGACGTTATTGTGCCACTCCGGGAAAAGCGTCAGGAAGCGCTCGAACGCGTTCATTCGCTCCGGAATGCCCTTGCTGTAGTCGAGCCGGTCGACGCCGATCAGCATGGCGCGGCCCGACAGGCTCCCCAGCACATCGCGCACAAAGGACGACTCAATGGCGCGTCGCGCGAGTCTTGCAAAGGTTTCGGTCTCGACGCCGACCGGAAATACGCCGATCCGCACAACCCGGTCGTCAAATTTGAAGCTGTCTGCATCGATACGCTTGAGGCCGACTTCGTTGGCAAGGTAGCGCGAAAAATTCGCGGCATCGGTTTCGGTCTGAAAGCCGACCAGATCGTAATTGCATAGCGCCGGGATCAACCGCTCGTGATTGGGCAGCGCGGTCAGAATTTCCGGCGGCGGAAACGGAATGTGGATGAAAAAACCAATCTTGTTCTTGTGGCCGCGCTCGCGCAACGCTTTGGCCAGCGGCATTAGATGATAATCATGCACCCAGACGACGTCGTCCGGCTTGAGCACCTTCTCGAGATTGGTGGCGAAAAATTCATTGACCCGGAAATAGCCACCGAGATCGCGGCGGGTGAATTCCGCGAGGTCGAGCCGGTAATGCAGGATCGGCCACAGCACGCGATTGGCAAAGCCGTTGTAGAACTCTTCGTAATCGTCTTTCTGCAGTCCCATGGTGACGTAGGCGACGTTGTCGCGCTCGACCGTCTTGGCCGCCTCCGGCTCGCCGTCGGTGACCTTGCCGTTCCAGCCAAACCAAAGGCCGCCGCGCTTTTTGAGCGCAGGCCGAATCGAGACTTCGAGCCCGCCGGCCCGTTGTCCGCCGTCGGGAATGCCAACCCGATTTGAGATTACGACGAGGCGCGCCAATATCGGTCTCCCCAACTTCGAGAAAGTTTGATCGCGCTTAAGATCAATCCGGACATCGAATAGGTCTGCGGGAAATTGCCCCACAGTTTGCCCGTCACCGGATGCACATCTTCCGACAAAAGTCCGTAGCGGTTTCGCAGTCGCAATGCGTCGACGAACATATCGCGCGCCTCTTCGCGCCGCCCGATTTCCCACATGGCGTCGATCAGCCAGAAGCGGCAAATCAAGAAGGCGGTCTCCGGCATGCCGAAATCGTCGGCGGCGACATACCGCATAACGTGGAAATCGCGCCGAAGTTCATGCTCAATGGCCTCCACTGTGCCGATGAAGCGAGGGTCGTCGGGCGCAATCAGTCCCAGTTCGGCCAGCAGCAAGGCGCTGGCGTCGAGATCGTCGCTGCCGAAGGCCACTGAAAATGCCTTGAGCTTCGGATTCCAGGCGCGCTCCAATACCTCCGCGCCGATCCGCTTGGCGGTGGCGCCCCAATATTGCGCGCGATCATCAAGGCCGAGATGCGTCGCAATCGCTTCCAGCCGTTGGCAGCCGGCCCAGCACATCGCAGCCGAATGGGTGTGAACGCGCTTGCGCCCGCGATACTCCCAAATGCCTGCGTCCGGCTCGAGCGCGACCAGTGCGGCCTGCTCGCCAAGCGGCTCAAGCACATGAAACAGCGCAGTGTCGCCCGGCCGCGGCAGTCTGCGGTCGAAGAACATCGGCGTCGCCGCCATGATGATGCTGCCATAGACATCATGCTGGTCTTGCGTAACGGCGGCGTTGCCGACGCGCACCGGCCCGTCGCCGCCGTAACCTGCAAGCGCCTCGGCGGTGCGCTCATCCAGCGCATCGGTGTGCACAACGCCGTACATCGGCCGCAACGTATTCGCGCGCCCGGTGGCAATCGTCAAAATGTAGGAAATGAAGTCTTCCATCGTGCGCGTGGCACCGATGCGGTTGAGCGCGCTCACCACAAAGAAGGCATCGCGCATCCAGCAATAACGATAGTCCCAGGTACGTCCCGATCCCGGTCCCTCCGGTATCGAAGTGGTCAGCGCCGCGACAATCGCGCCAGTTTCCTCGTAATTGCAAAGCTTGAGCGTAATCGCGGCGCGAATGATCTCGTCCTGCCAATCGATCGAGAACGCGAGTCGACGCACCCACTCCTGCCAGTAGTCGCGGGTCCGCTCGCAAAAATCGCGGCAGGTGCTTTCCAGCGCTCCATCGAACGGCTCGTCGGCGCCAAACACCATGTAGACAGGACGTGTCAGGACGAATGATGCCTCGTTCTCAATATAAGAAAGTGGCGCGTCCGTGGTCAGTCGCACCGGCAGTTCATCGCGCCAATAGCGGATGTGATTGCTGCCCGCCGAGCGTGTCGGCACCGGTACGCCATAACGATGTGTCGGACGGAAGCGGATGGTGATGCGCGGCATGCCGGCAATCGGCTCGATGATGCGCATGAGCTGCGGCGGGCGGGACGTGCGCCCGAAAGCCTGGAAACGCGGCGCGAAATCGGTGACGCGCACCCCGCCTCCATTGCCGTCGGTGAGTTCGGTCACCACGATCGCGGTGTTGCGCACATAATCCGATTTGGTCGCGACCATGTTGTCGAGCACAACGTCGGTGAAGCCTTTTTCTTCCTCGCCTGAAACCAGCCGGCAGAAAACCGGGTCGCCGTCGTAGCGCGGCAAGCACCACCACACGATGCGGGCGTCCGGATTGACCAGCGCCGCGGTACGACCGTTGCCGATGACCGCAATGTCGAGGCCATAGTCCGTCATGATGCTTGCGCCTGTGTGCCGGCGGCCAGCCGTTGCAACGCTCCGCGCACCTGCTCCGGTGAATCAAAAATTCCAGTCAAGCCGGGAAATTGCCGGGTTACCGAAAAGCCCTTGCCGCCCATGTCCGGCAGCACCTCGAAAACCGATTCATCGGTGACATCGTCGCCGATAAATACCGGCACGCGGCCGGCGAACGGCCTACGCTTCATCAACTGGCGTACGCTTTCGCCTTTGTTGACAGCCGGGCGCTTGACCTCGAACATCGCCTTGCCCGGCATCACTTCGGTTGCCTCACCCGGAAACGCTTTGCAATCCGCCGCGATCTGACGGAGCAGCCATTCTTGATGCTGCGGCGCCTTGCGGTAATGAAGCGCGAGTGAATAGCCTTTGTCCTCGACCTCGATACCGGCATCGAGCAACGCCGCATTCGCCAGTTGCCGGCGCAAATCGGCAGGCAATAATTGCACCGAACTCACCACCTTTTCTCCGGACACACGCATTTCCGCGCCATGACCGCCGACCGCGGGCAGCTTGAGCGGCGCGAAGAGCGTGTCGAGATCTCGGATCGGCCGGCCGCTGACCAAGGCCAGCGCGCCACCCGTCAATTTGTAAAGTTGCGATAACGACGCGCGTAAGCCGTCCGAGACGTGCACCTCGAACGGCGACGGCCCGATTTCAATCATCGTTCCATCGACATCGAGCAGAATTGCAATTGTCTTCGGATCGAGACCTGCAAAAATGCCCATAGCCGTTCCATTCGCAATGGGCTGCGTCACCATACTAGTTGTAACGGCTGGCTTGCCGGAAAGTTCCATGTGTGGAACTTGATTACAGGGTCGCGGCGCTAGCGCGTCGTCACTTCGACGTCGCCATCGACCCCGGTAACGACCGTAAACCCGCGTTCGTACACTTTGCTTTCGTTGCGGGCGATGGCGCGGTATTCGCCTTCCGCCAAAATTACGCGCGGAAAGGCGCCGATCGATTCCTTGATGACGTCGCCGCCGGGCGTGAGCACCGACCAGGCGGTATTGGCGAGCGCTTCGCCGCCCTTTTCGCCCACCAGCTTGAGCGTGATCGCGGCGGCGCGATGGGTGACGGTAATATCGGTGAGCTTGCCGGCCGCCACGCGAATGTCGGAACGCACTACTGAATTGGCGTCGCCGTAGTTGGACACGATGTAATACGTGCCTTCCGGCACCACCACGACTTCGCCGGTCATTACATGTTCGGCGATTGGTCGCCGGTCGCCGGCCTCGAACTGGCTGCCCTTGTAGACATCGAATGAAATTTGCCCGGCTGGCACGCGGGCGTCGCCGACGCGGCCTTCCATGCGCAACCCGCCCGCCGGCAGGTCGAATTCCTCGCGCACGGTCGCGCCGCGCAACGTGACCGGTTTCACGGACGTGGCGAGCCCGAAGCCGACATGCACGATGTAATCGCCGGGCGGCAGCATGACCGTGGGAGAGGCCGACTTGTCTTCCTTGAGCAGCTTGAAGGCCCCACTCTGCTCCGCTTTGGCGGCATAGACGCGCCAGGTGAGGCCACCGCCGATGGGGGTGGCCGTGTCCTTGCCGAAATGCGCGCTGAGTGCGAGCGCAACCTGACCGGCCGGCACCATCGCCATCGGCGGTGCGGCAGGTGGTGGCGCAGAAACTGGCTCGGTAGAACTCGGCAGCGGCGATTGCGTTTGCGGTGGCAGCGCAATGCTAGAGCCAATCCCGTCATTGCGCTTGGGCGGCGTTGGCAAGATAAATCCGGTCGAGGGCGTGATCGAAAACAGCGAGTTCGTTGACTGCGCCGACGACGCATGCGGCACGACAAACGCAAGGATGAGTGCCCCTGCCGCGCAAGCCCGTTGTATGTTGAATGCGCTACTCATGAGCGGAGTTTTCGACCCAAATCGCGGCGATTTCAAGCCAATAAAGCCCAAGTTTGTCACCCCTTTAAGGCCATGCTAGGCGCAGCGTTAATTGGAAAAGATCACGAAATGCCTGACGCTTTGCAATTGTTAAAGACCCGCCGTTCGGTCAAGCCGATTGAACTGATCGCTCCCGCCCCGAGCGAGGCGGAGATCGACACGCTTCTGGGCATCGCCTCGCGGGTGCCCGACCACGGCAAGCTGACGCCCTGGCGCTTCATTGTATTTGCCGGCGACGCGCGCCTTGCCGCCGGCGAAATTATTGCCGAAGCCTTCCGTGTCAACCATGCCGACGCCACGGCCGATCAAATCGATTTCGAGCGCAAGCGGCTGGCGCGTGCGCCGCTGGTCATCGCCGTGGTCAGCCGCGCCGGCACGCATGTAAAGATTCCGGAATGGGAGCAACAACTGTCGGCCGGTGCTTCCGCCATGAGCCTGGTGATCGCGGCTCATGCCATGGGCTATGCCGCGAGCTGGCTCACTGAATGGTACGGCTATGACCGCCGTGTGCTGGATGGCCTCGGTCTTGCGGCGAACGAGCGCATCGCCGGCTTTGTGCATATCGGCACGCCGGCAAAGCCACCGGAGGACCGAGACCGGCCAAAGCTCGAGACAATCGTCACGCGGTATTCACCGCCGGGGAAGTGATGTTCTACGAGCCTGACAAGCGCGATAAATCGAAGCTGCCGCACGATCCGTTCAAGGCCATCGTTGCGCCCCGCCCGATCGGCTGGATCACGTCCATCAGCGTGAAAGGCGACGTGAATCTCGCGCCCTATTCGTATTTCAACGGCGTCAACAGTCGCGCGAACCTCGTCATGTTTGCCAGCGAAGGCCGCAAGGATTCCGTCAGCTTCATCGAGGAGACCGGCGAATTTGTCTGCAATCTCGCCACCTGGGATCTACGCGAGGCGATGAACGCCACTTCCGCGCCTCTCGCGCGCGGCGTCAATGAGATGCAGCGCGCCGGGCTGGAGGCGGCGCCGTCGCGGCTGGTGAAGCCGCCGCGGGTGGCCGCCTCGCCTTGCGCGCTCGAATGCAAGCTGGTCAAGATCGTGGCCATGGAGACCGCCGACGGCAAACCGGTCGACTCGCACGTGGTGTTCGGTCAGGTGATCGGCGTGCATATCGACGACCGCTTCATCGTCGATGGGCTGCTCGATACGGCCGCCATGAAGCCGATCGCGCGATGCGGCTATAACCAGTATGCCGTGGTGGAGAGCCTGTTTTCGATGGACCGCCCGGCGACATAACCAGCGCGGAAAACGAACCAATCTGGCACTGCGGCATTTAACCATACTGTAATCACCCGAGTGCAGGCTCGATGTCACGTTTTAGTCACAAGACTCCGTCAGCAGTTTTCACCATATCGAACTGAAATTCTTGTCCACGGGCGCGCGCGATTTGAGTATCGGGGATTGGGGAGGAATAAATTTTGGTTTTCGAGGGCCTATTCTCGCGCACGCGTAACGCTGACCGTTCCGCCGAAGCCACCACCGAGCATGCGCCGGCGATGACCAAGCCGACCATCGCGCTTGCACTCGGCGGCGGCGCAGCACGCGGCTTTGCCCATATCGGCGTGATACGCACCCTCGCCGCGCACGGCATCGTGCCGGACGTGATCGTCGGGACCTCGATCGGCGCCGTGGTCGGCGGCTGCTATGCCGCCAAAGAGCTCGATAATCTGGAAGCCTGGGCGCGCGGACTCAATG
Organism: Pseudolabrys sp.; assembly: GCA_043734185.1. GTDB lineage: Bacteria > Pseudomonadota > Alphaproteobacteria > Rhizobiales > Xanthobacteraceae > Pseudolabrys. Next base: position 22,751 of record JAYTFS010000357.1, read on the forward strand.
TTCGTAACATCCTGGGTTATCTCGACATCAGCCTGTCCGGCGCAAGCCTCATTCGCGGCGGAAACCTCGCCAAGCGACTCGTTGAAGCGCTGAAAGACAGCCGCATCGACGACTTGCCGATCCGCTTTGCCGCGATTGCCACCGAATTCAACACCGGCCATGAGATCTGGCTGACGCGCGGCCGTCTGTCCGAAGCGCTTCGCGCTTCTTACGCACTGCCGGGAATTTTTCCGCCGATACTGATTGGCGGACGCTGGCTGGTGGACGGCGCTCTGGTCAATCCGGTGCCGGTGTCAGCTGCGCGCGCTCTCGGCGCCCGGCTGGTGATCGCGGTCAATCTCAACGCAGATTTATTCGGCCGGGGCACGATCATCGCCAGTCACGGCTCCGACGAAGCCGACGAAACGGCGCGGGCGCAACCCAAGCCGCAAGGTCTGCGCGGCCTGTTTGGCGGCGGTGAGCGTTCGCTGCGCCGGCAGTTCTTTGGCAGCCGTAGCAGCCCGGGCATTCCGACTGTTATGATCGAGGCTTTCAACGTGATGCAGGACCGCATCACCCGCGCGCGGCTGGCCGGCGATCCGCCCGACGTCTTAATCAGTCCACGCCTGGGTCCGGTCGGCTGGTTCGACTTCCATCGCGCAAAGCAAGCGATCTCGATCGGCGCCGAGGCAACCGAGAAGGCGATGGACGAGATCAATGAAGCAGTGGCCGCGCTGTCACAGCCCTATAGCGGCAACGGCAGCGCGAAGTAACGTCATTCAGACTAGGCCGTCCGAATATAATCGCGCAGCGCCTCGGACTCGTGCTCGATCTCGCCGACGCGATGCTTGACGATGTCGCCAATCGAGACCAGGCCGACCAATTCGCCGTTGGTGACGACCGGCACGTGGCGGAATTTGCCCGCCGTCATCTGCTCCATGAGGCTGGCGATGGTGTCGTCCTCGCCGCAGGTCGTGACGTTGCGCGTCATCACCTGTGCAACCTGAAGCGCGAGCGCAGCCGTGCCGTGCTCGGCAAGTGCATGCACAATGTCACGCTCCGACAATATGCCGGCGAGACGCCCGCCAGCGCCACGGATTAGAACCGCGCCGATCCGGTGCTTGCTCAGCAATTTCACCGCCGCCGCAAGATCGGCGCCCGGCTCGATGGAAATGACGTCGCCGCCTTTGGTAGCCAGAATCGTTTTGACGTTCATCGCCGTTCTCCCTACGCCCGGCAGCGGAGGGACCCGCTGTTCCGGGCCAGGGAGAACGATCCTGCCGGTGCGATGGTTCCGTCAAGCGCAATCGTGTGACGACTCACTCACGACTACGGGAAGGCTAATGCCGCGTTGCACCAATATCTTCATTTTGTGGATTTCTGGGCGCCGGATCGAACCATGAAAACAACAACAGCCCGGCGAGAAAGCCGCCGATGTGGGCCTGCCATGCGACCGGCTGATCGCTGCCGGTAATGGGCAACGAACCAAGCCCGAACAGAATGTTGATGGCGAACCAGACGCCGAGAAAAATCAAAATGCGCGTGTCGCTCAACACGCCGATGAGCGGGATCGCCGGCACGCGATAGGCTTCCTCATCCGCGCCGCGCAGCATGTTCAGCGGCCCACCGCGCTGGAATGCAAACCGCATCGCGGCGGCCATGGCGCCGGAGATCGCGGCGGATGCGCCTATCATCGGAAATTGTTCGCCAGGATGCGTCGCAAGATGGAGACCCGCTCCAGCTGCCGCCGTCACCGCAAAAAAAACGAGAAAGCGAATGGCGCCGAAGCGTCGTGCCAGCGCGCTGCCGAACGGCAGCAGCCACACCACATTGACGCCGAAGTGGGTCCAGTCGGCGTGGATCAGCGAATAGGTGATGAAGGTCCACACCTCCGCGCCGAAGCCGCCCGGCAGCGCGCCTCCGAGCACGACCGAGGTGTCGTAGCGCGCCGGAATAAATGCGAAAGCGAGCAGAAATTCGATGTTCTGATCGTCGCTCAATAGCCACGTGCGACCGGCGTGGATCAGCGCCAGCAACGCCACCAGGGCAATGATGACCGAAGGGACGTTGAACAGCGGCTCGCGTTTCAAGGAGAAAATCCGGTGGATGGCATTGCCTTACCCACCTTGGCCGCTTGGGCGCAAAAAAGAAAGGAGGGCTTGCGCCCTCCTTTAAACCCGTCGTGTGGATCGATGACGACAATAAGCAAAACAGCGCGCGCCGCAATTCGATTGCGATTTTAACACTAACCGGCGTTCGCAGCCGCCAACCTGCGCCTGCGGCACGTCCCCTGCTCCTTGCCTCACGTCGCGGCGAAAAGCCGGCGCGGTTGTCCCGACCGGGGACATCCAGACGCCGGCGCCGTCTCGCGACGGAACAGGTGACGACCATGAAGCATACATCCACACGAGCGCTGTTCGATTACTGGAATGAGAAGCGCGGCAACCGGCTGGCGCCCGAGCGCGCCGACATTGACCCGGCGGCCATTCGCCATGCGCTCGGCGACACCTTCATGTTGGCAGCGGATTTCGTCGATCAACTCCGGTTTCGTCTTGCCGGAACGCGGG
>JAYTFS010000358.1:0-1877 GCA_043734185.1 Pseudolabrys sp.
CGCACCCGAGATCTGTCACGCCTTTTGCCTGGCACGGCGCGCAGCATGCGGCGGATGGAAAAGATCATCGGACGCTCCGATGACATGATGATCATTCGCGGCGTTAACGTGTTTCCGAGCCAGATTGAAGAAATTATTCTCAAAGACGAGCGCTTGTCGCCGCATTTTTTCGTCGAACTCAGACGCGCTGAACGGCTCGACGCCATAACGGTAGTCGTAGAGGCGCGGCCGGGAACTAGTGAGTCGGATTGGACTACCAGCGGCCGCGACCTTGCTCATCACATCAAGAGCGTTATTGGCGTAACCGCCGAAGTGAATGTCGTAAAACCGGGCTCGGTCGAACGTTCGGTCGGAAAGGCCAAACGCGTGATCGATATGCGTCAGAAGACCGCATGACCGCGAAGCAACGGTCGATTCCTGCGCGCTGGGCCGCAGCGAGCGGTGTCATGTATGCCTCTCGTTAGAGCGAGAAGCTTATAGACGATCACAGTTCTATATTTTGTGTGGAGAAATCTCCGATGACAATTTTTGACCTGCAAAAACGGGTTGCTTTTGTAACTGGCGGCAATGGTGGCATCGGCCTCGGCATGGCCAAGGGATTGGCTGGCGCCGGCGCTACGGTAGTCATTGCCGGGCGGAACAAAACCAAGGCGCAATCGGCATTGGCGGAATTGCGTGGGCTCGGCGCGCAAGCGGAGTTTGTCGAACTGGATGTACTGAAGGAAGCGTCCTGCAAGCGGGCGATCCAGCAAGCCGCCGAGCGATTTGGCCGGCTCGACATTCTGGTCAACAATGCCGGCACCAGCGTGCGCAAGCAGCCGCAGGACTTTACCGCCGATGATTGGCACCTGGTGATGAACACCAATCTCACCAGCGCATTTTTCTGCTCGCAGGCGGCCTATCCGCACATGGTCAAAGCCGGCGGCGGCAAGATCATTAATATCGGATCGACGATGTCGGTGTTCGCTTCGGCCTATGCCACGCCATACGCCACCAGCAAGGGCGGCATCGTGCAACTGGCGCGCTCGATGGCGGTCGCCTGGGCGAAAGACAATATCCAGGTCAACACGATACTACCGGGCTGGATCGACACCGATCTAACTCGCAAAGCGCGCGAGGAAGTCCCTGGTTTGCATGACAGAGTGCTGGCGCGCACGCCGGCACAACGTTGGGGCGCGCCGGACGATTTCGCCGGTATCGCCGTCTTTCTGGCGGCGGCCGCTTCCGATTTTATTACTGGCGCGGCAATCCCCCTTGACGGCGGCTATTCAGTCCAGGCTTAACGGAAACCATCAGCTCATTGACGGGGCCTCGGATGCCAGTTCGCCGTATCGACCATATTTTGATTGCGATGCCGGCCGGGCGCGAAGCAGAGGCACGGGCATTTTACCACGGCATCTTGGGGCTTACCGAACAGGTCAAGCCGCCGCAACTGGCAGCGCGCGGCGGCTGCTGGTTTGCAAGCGGTGACTTAGAATTTCATCTTGGCGTGGAAAAGAATTTCATGCCAGCGCGCAAGGCGCATCCGGCTTTCATCGTCGATGATCTCCCCGGCATGGTGGCAAAAGCAATTCAGGCCGGATTTCGGGTCACGGAAGACGAGCCGATCGAAGGCTGCGATCGCCGCCATGTCGACGATCCATTCGGCAATCGGATCGAGTTGATCGAGCCGTACGCGAAATGAGTTAGGGCGGGCAGATATAGCCTGCGCCGGTTGGGCTCTTGAAGCAGCCGACCGATTCCGGAAGCAGCAGCTTCGGCAAATAGAGCACGATGTTCGGAAACAGCACTGTGAAGCCGATTGCGACGAAAAACACAACGTAAATTGGCAGCGACGCATACATCGCTTTCGAAAACGATACCCCGACGAATTTCGA
>JAYTFS010000359.1:0-2329 GCA_043734185.1 Pseudolabrys sp.
TGCGCCATGGTGGCCTCGAGTTTGGAGGTGACTAGCCGACCGTCACAGGACAGACACATAGCGACTTCAGGCGGCGATTGCTACAGCGCCGCTGGCGACAATTCAACGCGACCAGCTCCAGCTGCCGGACGGGCATGCGCATGATTTCACGTCTTCTCTTGCTTCTTCGCCATGATATTCTCGGCTTTGGCCTTGAGATAGGCCGCAAGCGGTCCCCCAGCCGGCTCGATCATCTGGCTCACGAACCAGGACTTTGTCACCCATTCCGGCTGGTTTTCTTTTTTCTCGATGGCCGCACTCAGGCCCATGTAGGGCACCAGAACCAGCAGAAACGCTCGCGCGACACCGAACAGAAAGCCGAGCACCCGGTCGATCATGCCGACGCGACTGTCCAGCACCATGTCCGACACGCGCGAGGTGACCATATGCACGACAATCAGGGTTATCAGGAAGATGATTGCACCGACCCCGATCTGCGTAATCTGCACGTTGGGGATGCCCATCTGCGTCGATATGTGTTCTGCCAGCGGCTTCTGGAAAACGATGAAGTACGCGGCGGCGGCGGCGGCGGCAATCCACGAGCCGATCGACAGCACCTCGCGGCTGAAGCCGCGATACATGGCGAGCAGGCCCGAAATGAGCGCCAGCGCCAGGATCGCTGCATCCAGATAGGAACCCGTCATCGATCAATCCCTCGGCAATTGCCCACGATTGCGCACCAGTGGCTGCCCGGCCGGGCCATGCGCTCGCAGTCATTCCGGCCGCTATCACGATTCAGCACGCTGTCACTCGGCACCCGCAGCAATATCCACTACCCAATTCGCCTGAGCGGCGAAGATCCACGCTGATTTATCGACCATCAGTCAGGCATTAGTACGGCGGTCAAGGCCTGAAGATGCGGGTGCCGCTTGATCGCCATGGTAAAGGCTGTCGCGTCCAACTCGCCGCCCGCCGGCATGACAGCCCGTTTGAAGCCGAGTTTTTGCGCCTCCTTCAACCGCGAAATCATATGCCCGGCGGGGCGGATCGCGCCGGACAGGCTGATTTCGCCGACGTAGACCTCATCCTGCGGCAGCGCGACATTGGCCATCGACGACAGCAAGGCGGCTGCAGCTGCCAGATCTGCTGCCGGTTCGCTGATCTTCAACCCCCCTGCGACATTCAGGTAGACGTCATGCTTGGCGAACGAGACGCCGCAGCGGGCTTCCAAGACAGCCAGCAACATGGCCAACCGGCTCGCATCCCAGCCGACCACCGCGCGTCGCGGAGTGCCCAACGATGATGGCGCGACCAGCGACTGGATTTCGACCAGCAGCGGCCGCGTGCCCTCCATCCCGGCGAATACGGCCGAGCCGGGGGCCGTTGCGTCGCGATCGCCGAGGAACAGCGCCGATGGATTTTCGACCTCCACCAGGCCTTCCTGCGCCATCTCGAACACGCCGATTTCGTCGGTGGCGCCGAAGCGATTTTTGATGCCGCGCAGGATGCGGAACGGATGGCCGCGATCGCCTTCGAAATACAACACGGTATCAACCATATGCTCGATCACCTTGGGGCCGGCGATGCTGCCTTCCTTGGTGACGTGGCCAACCAGCAGCACCGCGACGCCCGACTGCTTGGCGTAACGGATCAGCGTCTGTGTCGCCGCCCGCACTTGGCTGACGGTGCCGGGTGCCGCGTCGAGCCCATCGGCCCACAGGGTTTGGATACTGTCGATGACGACCAGGTCGGCGTGCTTTTCGGCATCCAGCGTGGCGAGGATGTTCGACAGATTTGTTTCCGACGCCAACGCCACGGGCGCGTCGCGCAGCCCCAGTCGTTCGGCGCGCAAGCGTACCTGCGCGGTCGCTTCCTCGCCCGAAAAATACAACGCGCGGCGACCTTGGTTGGCGAGCTTGGCTGTCAGCTGCAACAACAGCGTCGATTTGCCGATGCCGGGTTCGCCACCGATCAGCAGCGCCGAGCCCGGCACGATGCCGCCGCCGGTGACGCGATCGACTTCGGCCATGCCGGTCGCCATACGCGGTGCTTCGCGCGTCGACCCCGACAAGCTTTCGAGCGCGACCGTACGGCCTTTGCCGCCGCCGGACTTCAGACCCGAGCCGGGCGTGGCTGCGACGTCGGCCTCTTCCTGCAGCGTGTTCCATTCGCCGCAACCGGCGCACTTGCCGGCCCACTTCGAATGCGCGACACCGCAGTTCTGGCAGACGAATTGGAATTTCGCAGGCTTGGCCATGAGTGCCTCCGGCTATGCCGCCAACGCAACGGGCACCCAGGGTGCGAACGCAAGCACTTTCGCGCCGGGTGCATTGGCCAATGCCGCAAAGGT
>JAYTFS010000360.1:0-7109 GCA_043734185.1 Pseudolabrys sp.
CAGCCAAGCGCGCCGGCCACGCCGGCACCCTCGATCCACTCGCCTCAGGTTGCCTGCCGATCGCACTTGGCGAAGCCACAAAGACCGTGCCCTACGTGATGAATGGGCGAAAGATCTACCAGTTCACGGTGCGCTGGGGCGAGGAACGCGACACCGACGACGCGGAAGGCCGCATCGTTGGGACGGAAACAAGGCGGCCGACGGAGCAGGAAATCCGGTCACTTCTGCCCCAGTTCACCGGCACGATAGCGCAGGTTCCCCCGCGTTTCTCCGCCGTCAAGATCGAGGGCGAGCGCGCCTATGATCTCGCACGCAGCGGCGAAGTGGTGGAACTCGCCGAACGGCCCGTCGATATTCACTGGCTGGATCTCGTCGCCCTGCCGGACGCCGACCATGCCATGTTCGCCGCCGAATGCGGAAAAGGAACCTATGTGCGGTCGCTCGCCCGGGACATGGGCCGGGCGTTGGGGTGCTGTGGGCACGTATCGGCACTTCGGCGTACCAGCGTCGGCCCCTTTGCGGAAACTGACGCTATACCGGTTGATCGCCTCCAGGAAGCCGCGACAGTTCCGGCATCCCCCGTGCCGGGCAGCCATGCGGGCAGGCTGACGGACGGCCTTGCGGCCCTGCTGCAACCCGTCGCCAGGGCGCTCGAAGTGCTGCCGATGCTCAACGTCAGTCAGGCTGATGGGGCAAGGCTTGCACGTGGTCAGGCCGTGCTGCTGCGCGGGCGCGATGCGCCGATCATGGAGGGCGTGGTGGCAATTGCGAGCGAGGGCAACCTGATTGCATTAGCCGAGGTCACCGGCGGCGAATTGCATCCGCGCCGTATCTTCAACCTGACCGGCCCGACGGCTACCGTGAGGATTTAGGGCTCCGGTGCCGGTATCGGTCGCGAGACTTGGCGGATCAGGGCCTGCGTCTCAGGTGTGACGATCATGTCGCGATGACCTGGCATGATCCGTCCATTGAAGTGCATGATCTCGACCAGCTCATTGTAGCTGTCGATGTCGAGCCATTCCATGACAGCGCTGTGACCGACCTTGCCCGCTTCCAGGCGTGCGAGCACGTCGTCGAGCGAGCAGCCGCTCAGGTCATTGTCGCGTCTGTTATCTCGCATCGCTGGTACTCTTTCGGATGAACGTGGAGCGGAGCTTTTTGGTACGCGCCGGCCGATCAAAAGGGAGCATAGGCCTTCGGAGCGTGGCATTGATCTGGTCGATCACCTGCCGGGCATCGGGGATAATGTTTTCTTTTCTGAGCACATTGAGCCAGCCGGTCGTGTTGAGCAAATGCACATTTGCTAGTTTGGCCACGGGCAGATCGAGAACATCCGGATCCTCGAACAGCACCAAGGGCACGAAGTACAGACCTCCTGATCTCCAACCGGGATATTTGGCGGGGTGGCACCGCAGAAATGTGTGGCCAGTCAATGCGATCCACGAGAATAGCGGGGATAGCAGGTGGGATCTGCGGCGGGATTGAAGGGATTCTGAAATGATCCTCGTTTGAGGGGGCGTTTGGTCTTTTTGTCCCCCTGTGGGAGAGATCGACCCCATGCCCCAGCTTCAGCTTCCGATGTTTCCGAATGGCGTGACCGCCATCACGAACGAACTGGCGTTTGAGAAAAGGGATGGCCAGGTGACGTATTTCAATGGGCATGCGCCTGTGTTTACCCATGATGAGAATGATATCGCGACCTTTCGGATGATCACGAGTCAGTTCTGCGTCCACGGCTATGCCCGGCAAAGCGATATCATCCGAGCTTTTGGCGTGACCTCGATCAGTTTGAAGCGATCGGTGAAGCTTTATCGGGCGAAGGGAGCGAAGGGATTTTATGCACCGCGGGTGACGCGGGGTGCTGCGGTTCTGACCGAGAGCGTGGTGGCGCAGATCGAGGAACTTCTGGCGGGTGGCGCCAGTAATTCCGAGGTTGCCAAAAAGCTTGAGCTGAAACTCGACACGGTTCGAAAAGCCATACGGGCGGGGCGGATACGCATGTCGGCCAAAAAAAAGAGTCAGGCGAAGCGGCTTTAGTCGCGAGCACCAAGAGCGAGCGCGCGGCAGCGGATTGTGCCGCCCCGATGGGACGAGGGGCAACTGCGACCATCGAGCGGCTGGCAGCGAGCATGGGGCAACTTGACGAGGCTGCGCCTCGTTTTGAAGCTGCGCTCGATGTCCCCAATTGCGGTGTGTTGCTGGCGCTGCCGGCGCTCTCGGTGTGTGGCCTATTGCGTCATTCCGGCAAATACTTTCAACTGCCTGCGGGCTTTTATGGCCTTAAAACGATCTTTCTGCTGCTGGCCTTCATGGCGCTTGCCCGGCTCAAGTCGATTGAATCGCTGCGCTATTGCGCACCGGGGGAATGGGGAAAAATACTGGGGCTCGACCGCGCGCCGGAAGTGCGGACCTTGCGGGAAAAGATCAAAATTATGGTCGGCCAGGGACAGGTCTTCCCATGGAGTTCCGAACTTTGCAACGAGTGGATGGCGCTGCTTCCGCAAGAGGCGTCGGTTCTCTATGTCGATGGCCATATCCGGGTTTACCACGGCGACACCAAGAAATTACCCAAGCACTATATCGCCCGCGAGCGCCTGTGCCTGAGCGCGACGGCCGATTATTGGGTCAACGCTATGGACGGCAAGCCCTTCTTTGTGGTGAGCCAAGCCGTCGATCCGGGCCTGCTGCAGGTTCTGGAACGCGACATCATCCCGCGCCTTGAAAAGGATGTGCCGAACCAACCCGGCGCCGATCAGCTTGCTGCCGATCCTCTGCTGCATCGATTTACCGTGGTCTTTGATCGCGAAGGTTACAGTCCCGGCTTCTTCCTACGGATGAAGAAGCGGCGCATTGCGTGCCTGACCTATCACAAATATGCCGGCGAGGATTGGCCGCAGGAAGAGTTCATCGCTACCGAGGTGCGCTTGGCGTCGGGCGAGACGACCACGATGCGTCTTGCCGAACGGGGCACCTGGCTCGCCGGCAAGCTGTGGGTGCGCGAGATCCGCAAGCTGACCAAGACCGGTCATCAAACCTCGATTCTTGCCACCGATTACAAATCCGCAGCGGCTGTGTTGGCTGGAGCCATGTTTGCACGATGGTGTCAGGAAAACTTCTTCCGATATGCGCGCCAGAGCTTCAATCTGGATGGTCTTATCGACTACGGCACCGAAACTGTTCCTGACACCGCCATGGTGGTGAACCCCGCCTACCGGGCTCTTGATGGGCAGGCGCGCAAAAAAATTGCGATCCTCAATCTCAGAACCGCCGAGTTCGGAGCCGTGAACCTGGAGGGCGAGATTGAACCTCGTAAAGTCGAGGCCTTCGCACAGCGCAAATCCGAGCTACAAGACAGCATCACGTCGCTGCAAAAGGAGGTCGACGACCTCAAGGCTCAGCGACGGGCCACCAAGAAACATATTACGTACAAAGACTTACCGCCGGAGGCACGGTTCGAGCGCTTGAGCACTCAAAGCAAGCACTTTATCGACACCATAAAAATGATTGCCTATCGGGCCGAAACCGCCATGGCGGAAACATTGCGTCAGCACATGACGCGTCACGACGACGCGCGCAGCCTGCTCCGCGCGATCTACAGCACAGAGGCTAATATCCTGCCCGACCTGCAAGCCAAAACGCTTACCGTCCGCCTGCACCCGCTCGCCAACGTGTCGTCAGACCACGCCGTCAGACACCTCTGCGCCGAACTCAATGCCACCGAAACCCTCTATCCTGGCACCGAGCTGCGCTTAATCTACGAATTGGTGTCATCGTAAAATCGTTGAGATCAGGAGGTCTGAAGGAGGGACCGCTCGTCTTAGCAAGCGTGCGGGCGTATTCGCTGACGGCTTCTTCGCCGAGGTTGCTGCTGCGGGCGTTTGGGTCGCGTACGATTCGGGTCTTGAAACCGACGCCGACACTGGTTTCGACGACCTCCAATTGGTTTCCCATGCGATGCAGGAAGGCGGCGACATGACCGTCGGCGTCATTCTGCGGCTTGGTGATCTCGTAGTGCACCTGGTCGACGATCCTGATTGGCACGTTGAAGGTGAGCAGCAGGTCGAGCCGATTGATACGTGCGAGCGTGAGTACAGGGCTGGCATCGGGGATGATGATCGCGATATCGACGGTCTTTTTCCGGGCCATGGGCTTCATTCTAGGGAGGAAGTGGCGCGAATTGTAGCTCAAACCACGTGGCGGCCGTAGTGCGTCTTACTTTTGGACACCGATCTATTGTTTATATTATATAAAACATCTAAAAATTGTATTGTGAAATACCAGCCTCCAGGGCAACACCGGACTTTGCAACGAACCCAAGGCCGCCATAGCCGTCCGAGGGTCGGAACTCCCGTAGAAGGCGCCAGCTGCGATCATCGTTGAGAACGACCCTTGACCCCAGGACCCCCTTACTATATTTCGCCCATGCGCGCACATTTAGACTTGCGCGTCGTCATTGAGGCAACCCTGCTGGACGACATCCCGGCCCGGCTGCCCGGCACGATAAACACCCATCCCACTGATCAAGAAAAGGAAATCCCGATGTCGATAACGCCTGCGCGTAAAGCGGAAGTCATAAAAGCCTACGCTACCAAATCCGGAGACACCGGTTCCCCCGAAGTACAGGTTGCAGTTATTTCGGAGCGGATAACCAATCTAACCGAGCACTTCAAGGGTCACGTCAAAGACAATCATTCGCGGCGAGGCCTGCTCAAGCTTGTTTCCCAACGACGTCAACTGCTCGATTATCTCGCACGCGTCGATGTGGCGCGTTACAAGTCTTTGATCGAGCGGCTGGGCATTCGTCGCTAAATTTGGTGGCGTACCGGCAGCAAGACCGCTGCCGATTTGCGTGACGGTGCGAATGATCGCCCGTCCGATCCGTTGGAAGGCCCGGAGGCCATGGCAGGATCGCTGGATGCTGATTGGAAGCGGGGCTCGCCCTGCGTCAGCCTCTCGCCGTCTTGCTTATGGCTTTCACTTCCGAGAAACCATGAGAGACAATCACAATGTTTGATATTCACCGCGTTGAACTCGACTGGGGTGGCCGCAAACTAACGCTTGAAACCGGCAAAATTGCGCGACAGGCGCATGGCGCCGTCGTTGCCACCTACGGGGAATCCAAGGTGCTGGCGACAGTCGTGGCATCCAAGGAGCCGCGTGTCGGCGTCGACTTCCTGCCGCTCACCGTCGACTACCAGGAAAAATTCTATGCCGCCGGCCGCATACCCGGCGGCTATTTCAAACGCGAAGGGCGACCCACTGAAAGGGAAACCCTGGTTTCGCGTTTGATCGACCGGCCCATCCGGCCGTTGTTTGCTGCGGGCTGGCGGTGCGAGACCCAGGTCATCGCCACCACCCTGTCGCATGATCTCGAGAATGACCCCGACATCCTCGCCATGGTGGCATCGTCGGCCGCCCTGACGCTTTCGGGCGTACCGTTCATGGGACCGATCGGCGCAGCGCGCGTCGGCTTCATCAACAACGAGTATGTCCTCAATCCGCAGATCGACGAAGCCAAGGACACCCAACTTGATCTCGTGGTAGCGGGCACCGCCGACGCCGTATTGATGGTCGAGTCTGAGGCCAAGGAGCTCACCGAGGAAGTCATGCTCGGTGCCGTCATGTTCGGCCACCGGCATTTCCAGCCGGTGATCAAGGCGATCATTGAACTTGCCGAGAAAGCCGCCAAGGAACCACGCGACCTTGTCACTGCCGACGATTCAGCTATCGAAAAGCAGATGCTGGCACTTGTGGAAGGCGAGTTGCGCACCGCTTATGCCGTCCCCGACAAGATGGCGCGCCACAAGGCAGTCGGCGGCGCCAAGGCCAAGGTGATGGCCCATTTCCTACCTGAAGGCGTGGAAAATCCCCCCTACGACAAGCAACGGGTCGCCGGCGTATTCAAGGAACTCGAAGCCAAGATCGTGCGCTGGAACATTCTCGACACCGGCAGGCGCATTGATGGCCGCGACGTCAAGACGGTCCGCCCCATCGTCTGCGAAACCGGCATCCTGCCACGGGCACATGGTTCGGCGCTTTTCACCCGCGGCGAAACGCAGGCCCTGGTGATTACGACACTAGGCACCGGCGAAGACGAACAATTTGTCGACGCCTTGCACGGAACCTACAAAGAAAATTTCATGCTGCACTACAACTTCCCGCCCTTCTCCGTGGGCGAGACCGGCCGCATGGGCGGACCAAAGCGGCGAGAAGTCGGGCACGGAAAGCTCGCCTGGCGGGCCATTCATCCCATCCTGCCGGCGCACCATGAGTTCCCCTATACCATCCGAGTCGTTTCCGAGATAACGGAATCGAACGGCTCCTCCTCAATGGCAACGGTGTGCGGATCGTCGCTGGCGCTCATGGACGCCGGCGTCCCGCTCAAGCGGCCGACCGCCGGTATCGCCATGGGGCTCATCCTTGAGGACAAACGTTTTGCCGTCCTCTCCGACATCCTCGGCGACGAAGACCATCTTGGCGACATGGATTTCAAGGTGGCAGGCACGGAGGTCGGCATTACCTCGTTGCAAATGGACATCAAGATTGCCGGCATCACTGAAGAGATCATGCACGTTGCCCTGACCCAGGCCAAGGACGGGCGCCTGCACATTCTCGGCGAAATGTCGAAGGCACTGACCTCGGCACGGGCAGAGTTGGGCCAGTACGCTCCGCGCATCGAGCAGTTCTCGATCCCGACCGACAAGATCCGCGAAGTGATCGGCACCGGCGGCAAAGTGATCCGCGAGATCGTCGAAAAGACGGGCGCAAAAATCGACATTGCCGACGACGGCACCGTCAAGGTCGCGTCCGCCAATGGCGATGCCATGAAGGCGGCGATCAACTGGATCAAATCGATCGCATCGGACCCGGAAATTGGCCTCATCTACGAGGGCACCGTGGTCAAGGTCATGGAATTCGGCGCCTTCGTCAATTTCTTCGGCGCCAAGGATGGTCTCGTCCATATCAGCCATCTGGCACAACGCCGGGTCCAAAAAGTCACCGACGTCGTCAAGGAAGGCGACAAGGTCAAAGTGAAGCTGCTCGGCTTCGACGACCGCGGCAAGGTACGCTTGTCCATGAAGGTCGTGGACCAGCAGACGGGTGAAGAT
>JAYTFS010000361.1:0-2459 GCA_043734185.1 Pseudolabrys sp.
GCCACGGCGAATTTGGCGAGCGACTTGATCCACTCGCGATCCAGATCGAGAAATCCCCTTTGCACCGCAAAGCCGAGCACCAGCAGGAGATTGATCCAGGCGCCGATGGCCGTCGCGAGCGCAAGGCCGATCTGGGCCAGCGTCCCCATCAGCGCGATTTTCAGCGCCATGTTGACGGCGACGCCGGTCAGCGCGGCCTTCACCGGCGTGGCGGTGTCCTTGCGGGCATAGAAGGTCGCGACGGCGCTACGGATCATCACGAAGGGAATGAGGCCGACGGCATAGGCGGCCAGTGTCGCGCCTGCGGCCGCGGCGTCGGCCTTCGAAAACGCGCCGCGCGCAAACATCGCACGCATGATGACGTCAGGCACGGTGAGGAACGCGGCGACGAACGGTATCGAAAACAGCAACGTGAAATCGAAAGCGCGGCGTTGCGACTTGGCAGCGCCGGCGTGGTCTTCCGCCGTCAGTCGCCGTGACATTTCCGGCAACAGCACCGTGCCGATCGCGATCCCGATCACGCCGATCGGCAGCTGGTTGAGACGGTCTGCGTAATACAGTGCCGACAGCGCGCCTGCGGGCAGAAACGTCGCGATGATGGTGTCGGCAAACAGCGCCACCTGCGTCCCCATCGAGCCGATGGTGGCTGGCCCGAGTGCGCGAAAGAAGGCGCGGACGTCCTGGTCGAGCCTGGGAACGCTGAACTTCGGCAGGATGCCGCTCTTGGTCGCGTCGCCAGCCAGCAACAGGAATTCGAGGATGCCGGCAATCAGGACGCCCCATGCGGCGGCATAACCGGCGCCCGGAAAAAATGCGGCCAACGTCAACGTCGACATCATCGACAGATTGAGAAAGATCGGCGCCGCCGCTGCACTGGCAAAGCGATGCATGACGTTGAGCATGCCGCCATAGAGCGTCACCAGCGTGATCAGCAGCAGATAGGGAAAGGTGATCCGCGTCAGCGCGATCGCGAGTTCGCCGCGGGCCGGATCGTCGACGAACCCGGGCGCCAGGATGCCGATCACCTGCGGCATAAACAGCCACGCTACCACCAGCAACACGATCTGGGCGCCGAACAACAGCGTGAAAATGCGATTGGCGAACAGTTTGGCCGAGGTTTCGTTCTGGCCGTAAAGGTGGGCATAGGCCGGCACGAACGCCGCGTTGAAGGCGCCTTCGGCGAAGATGGCGCGAAAATGATTGGGCAGCCGCAGCGCCACGAAGAACGCGTCCGCGACCGGCCCCGCGCCCAGAATGGCCGCGAGCATGATGTCGCGCGCAAAACCGGTCAGTCGCGAGAGAAGTGTATAGCCGCCGACGGTGAAGATGCGCCCAAGCATGGGCTAGCTTCTAGCGCATATTCGGCTCTGATTGCATCAGAGCCGAGGCTTTTTATTTTGACGCGTTTTCTTCACGAAAACGCCATGGGTTATTTTGACGCGTTTTCTTCGAAAACGCTATGGGGCCAAAATCAGGAAGAAAGTGCGCCGCGCACAGCCGCGATGACCCGGTCCTGCGTCGGTTCATCCAGATAGGCGTGCATCGGCAGGCTGATGACGTCCTCCGAAAGGCTCTCGCTCGCCGGCAACCCGCCTTCCGCGACCGGGTAATCCCGATACGCGGTCTGCTGATGCATCGATTTGGTGTAGTAGATCGCGGTCGGAATCCCCTGCGCCTTCAGCGCGGCCGCGAAACCATCGCGGTCGGTGCCTTTCGGCAAGCGGATGGTGTATTGCGCCCACACCGAGGTGCAGCCGGAGGCGAGCCGCGGCACGGTCACGACATTGCCGAGGCCGCGCGCATAGCGCTCCGCAATCCGGTTGCGCACCGCGATCTCGTCGTCGAAGATTTTCAGCTTCTCGATCAGGACCGCTGCCTGCATGGTGTCGAGACGTCCGGTGAGGCCGAGGCGGACATTGTCGTATTTGTCCGCACCCTGGCCGTGCACGCGAATGCTGCGCAGCGTGTTCGCAAGCTCATCATCGTCGGTGAAAATCGCGCCGCCATCGCCGTAGCAGCCGAGCGGCTTGGCCGGGAAGAAACTGGTCGCGGTGGCAAGACCGAAGGTGCCGAGCTTGCGGCCCTTGTAGCTGGCGCCGAAGCCCTGGGCTGCGTCATCCAGCACAAACAGCCCTTCGGCCTCCGCGACCGCGCCGATGGCGTCGTGGTCGGCGCTCTGCCCGAACAGGTCGACCACAATCACGCCACGCGGCTTCAGGCCACGTTGCCGCGCTGTCGCGATGCCGCGCTTGAGCGAGCCGGAATCCATGTTGAAGGTCGATTCGTCGACGTCGACAAACACGGGAGTAGCACCGGCCAGCGCCACGGCTTCGCCGGTCGCGCAGAAAGTGAATGACGGGCACAGCACGGCATCGCCGGGACCGATGTTTTTGGCCATCAGCACCATCAGCAGCGCATCGGTGCCGCTGGCGCAGCTCACGACATGCTTGGCGCCGCTG
>JAYTFS010000362.1:0-2667 GCA_043734185.1 Pseudolabrys sp.
GACGCCCCACGGCACCATCACGACGATTCCCTATTCGGTCGAAACCAACGACATCGTCGTCCATGCGCTGCAACATTTGTCGTCCGAACAATTCCTGAAGCGTGGCATGGATCAGTTCGATCGGCTGTATCTCGAAGGCGCATCGAACGCGCGGATCATGGCGATCTCGATTCACCCCTATATTACGGGGGTTCCGCATCGGATCAAATATCTGGAAGCGCTGCTGGACTACGTCATCGGTCATGACGGCGTGGCGTTAATGACCGCAAGCGAGATCGGTGACTGGTATCGTGCAGCGATGGCCGGAAAATAACGGCTCACCTACCCCACCACCTTGATCGGCGCACGCCGGACATCGACCGCGGTTTCGTTAACGCGTTCGAAACCCGCGAGGAAAACATCCAGCGCATCGCTGATCACCCGGTCCTTGTCTTCGAGCACAGGGGATTCGTAGATATATTTGCGGACGCCGTAGTAGAAAATTCCGCCGTGAAGCACCCAGGCGAGCTCAAGTTCTGTCGCACTCGGCTTGCTTTGCACCGCAAGCCCCACCTCATGCCGGCATTCCCGGATAATCGGGGTCAGGATCTTGTCCTTGACCATGCCGACATACCAGCGGTTGATGTCGAGCCCCTTCAGGCCGGAATAGAGATAGATACGAAGCCATTTGCGGGTGAAGATCGCGTCGGTATAGGTGCGGTAGAATTCCAGCAACCTGTCGCGTAGCGGTCGCGAGCGATCGGTGAGCAGCTTTTCCCAGCCGGTTTCGAGCGGATCGAGATAGACCGTGCGATAGACCTCCTTGATCAGATCGTCCTTGCTTGGAAAGTAGCGGTAGAGCAGCGGCTGGGTGACGCCAAGCCGCCGCGCCAGAGCGCGCGTTCCGCCGCCAAATCCGTCCTCCGAGAAGAACTCGGTCGCCTTCGCAACAAATTCCCGGCGACGATCGTCAGGCGAGAGGCGCCTCTGCTTGATGCCGGCATGTTTGGGGGGATCTTTCCTGCTCATCAGGATTTTTCGCCGTTGTCGGCAAGAAAGCGACCGAAGCCGCCACGCGCAAACAGCAACGGCTCCTGCCGGTTATAAGCATAGGCCTCGACTGCCCCCAGGAAGATGATGTGATCACCGCCGTAATATCGATTGGCGGCGCGGCACTGGAAATTGGCGACGCTGTCGGCAAGCACCGGCGCATTGCCAAGCCCCGGTGTCCAGCTCACTCCGGCAAATTTGTCGCCGGAGGATTTTGCAAATTGGGAGGCGAGTGCCTGCTGGGAAGCCCCGAGAATATTGACCGTGAAATGGCTGGCATTCTGGAAGATGGTCAAACCCTGCGAGAACATGCCGAGGCTCCACAATACCAGCGGCGGGTTCAGCGAGACCGAGGCAAAGGAATTGCAGGTCACGCCATATGGCTTTCCATCCGCCGCCATCGCCGTGACAATGGTAACGCCCGTCGCAAACGTGCCCAACGCATTGCGAAAGTCACGAGGATCGATGGCGGAGTTGTCGCTGGCGAATTCGTTGGCCGGATCGGCCGGATGCTTGGGTGCGTCAGACATCCACCGGGCCTCAGAGCGTCAGGTTTTCGGACGGCAGGCCAAGCGCTACACGTCCATAGTTGGTTCCAGCCGCGTCGAAATTGAATGCGAGGTGTGAATTCACAGCGTGGGCATCACGAAACTGCCGCTGCAACGCACCTGACGTAAACAGACTGCGCGCGCCGCTTGCCGCGAACAACAACGATACGGCTTCGGTGCAGAGATTGACCGAAAACGCACCATCACGCCGCAATCGTGTCTTGTCCGCAATATCCGGAATCTGGCCACGCCGGGCATCCGCCATTGCGTCGATGCAGTTCGTCCGCATGACCAGCCGGGCTGCGTCGATCTTGGCGGACGCCTCCGCGATCTTGATCTGCGTTGTCTGCATATCGCTGACTTTAGCCCGATTATAAGTCGAGGCCCGGTGGCGCGCGAAATCGACATAGTCATTCAAACAGGCCTGCGCGTTACCCAGGCCAACGCCTGACAATACGTAGGGAAATAGCGAGAACACCGGCAACGCATAAAGCGGGTTCGGATTAACGACACTCCCCGGTGTTGGCCCGCCGGTAAGATCGCTTACAGCGATCGTCATCTGTTCCGCAATGAAAGCGTCCGTGACCCAGACATCGTTCGACCCTGTTCCGCACAAGCCGGTAGCGTTCCAGGTATCGTTGATCTTATAGTCGCTCTTGTTGAGCAGGAAGATACGGTACTCGATGCCGTCGGCCTCATCGTCCGATGAAACCACGCTGGCGAGCATGTTCCAGTCGCAGGACTCGACGCCTGAGGAAAACGGCCAATGTCCATTCAGCACATATCCGCCGTCGACTTTTCTGGCCCGGCCGGCCGGAAAAATGAATGACGAGGCGATCAACGCATTGGCGTCCTTGTTCCAGACCGCGTCTTGAGCACGCCGGTCAAACATGCCCAGCATCCAGTGGTGGCTAGCAAGGTTGGCAAAATTCCACGCCACGGAAGCGTCGGCCTGCGCCAGGGCATCCGCACAATCGACCAATGCAACATAGTCGAGTTCGGAGCCGCCGACGCGTTTGGGCTGCACGATTCGGAACAAGCCGGCATCATGTAAATCGCGCTCGGTTTCGGGTGGCAGGCGCCGCAACGC
>JAYTFS010000363.1:0-3333 GCA_043734185.1 Pseudolabrys sp.
ACCGCCGCCGATATAACCGAACACGAAGGACGTGCCGGCCTGGCTCGCCGCGCTGATGGCGTCGACCGCGCGGGCGATGCTGGCGAAGGCTGATTTGATGGCGGGGATCTTGAGCAGCAGCACCGCGGTGACAATCGTCACCAGCAGGGCCACGCCGGCGCTTTTCCAGTCGACCGCGCGCCGGTTTTCGCTGATGGCCCATGCGAAAGCGAGCAGAGCAACGACACCCAGCGCGGATTGCAGCTGTTGCATGAGGTCCCACCCCTTCCTGTCATTGAAAATGCGCAATTGCCGGTGCAAAAGCAATCAGTGCAACCGAGAAGCCAACCGGAGAATGCCGTGGCCAAAATTCGTTTCGATTTCGGCACGCTGACCCTCGACGCCGAACTGCTCGACACGCCGACCGCCAAAGCAGTCGCCGCGGCGGTGCCGATTTCGTCGTCGGTGCTCACCTGGGGCGAGGAAGTCTATTTCGACGTGCCACTTGAGGTGGCGCGCGAACCCGATGCGCGCGCGGTGATCACGCCGGGCGAGATCGCGTTCTGGCCGCAGGGTCCCGCCATTGCGATTGGGTTTGGCCGCACGCCGATCTCGAAAGGCAACGAGACGCGGCTGGCGAGCCCCTGCAACGTGTTTGCCAAGGCGCTCACCAGCGTAAAGGTATTGGCCAAGGTGAAAACCGGCACGAAGGTTGCGGTGACGCTGGTCACGTAAGAAATATAATGTAAGGGACTGCCATGGCGAGCGACGACAAGAAGAGCAAAATTACACCCGCGCCAAAAGCCGAAGCCGCGCCGGCGAAAAAAGACGCCAAAAAAGACGCCAAGCTCGCGGCGGACAAGACCGCGGAGGCGTCCAAGCCTGACACCGGCAAAACCGAGAGCAGCGAACCCGCCGCCGACGCGCCCAAAAGCTATAGCCGGGGCGAGGGCCAGAAGCCGGTGTCGCAGGCCTACAAGGACAATTGGAACGCGATCTACGGGAAGAAGAAAACCAAGAAAAAGAAACGGTAGCGATCAGCGCCAGCGGGCCGAGGTCAAGATGACTTCAATTTCCTAGGGTGCCGCTGACGTTTGCGCTCGGCTTGCCGGTAGATCATCGACAAAGTGAGATCCCAGGCATTGCGGATATTGACGATCGCCAACAGCAACAGCGCTGCGCCCAGCACGTCGAGCGCGGTTTCCATGTTCTTGGCGATCATGACGGCCGCAACCAGCAGCGTGAGATAACCGACCGCCGGCAGCATGCCGTAGCAGAGATAGTCCTGCACGTAATTCGTGAACTCGGTGCGCAGGACCCGGACCGTGATGACCGTCGAAACCACGGCGCCGATCAAAGCGGTCGCTGCGATCAGCCCGGCAAAAAACATCGGCTCGTGCGATGGCACCAGCGCGATAGCCGATAAGAAAAATACGCTGGTGAAATGAATCACCACCGGGCTCATGAAGGTGCGGGTCGGGCCCGAATGAGCGCCCGTCAAAAATCCGCTGCCGAGCGACACGGCGACGAACAGCAACGCGAGCAGCGTCGCCCCAGCGGTACCGATCAGGAAAAAGAATTCATGCCAATCGTGCAAGGCCTTGGCGAAGGTCATTGGAGAAATCCCCGTCAGCCTCTTCCCTCGAACGGCATCTTGGTCGCCTTCACCGTCATGAACAGCACGTTGGCGTCGAGCGGCAGGCTCGCCATGTAGACCACCGCACTACCGACATGGTCGGCGTCCATGCGCGGCTCGACCTTTTTCGTGAGATCCGCCTGCAGCACGCCTTCGCCCTGCGCCATGCGCTCGGTGAGCGGCGTGATGGCATTGCCAATATCGACCTGGCCGCAGCAGATGTCGTAAGCCCTGCAGTCGAGCGCGGTGGATTTGGTCAAGCCAGTGACCGCGTGCTTGGTCGAGCTATAGGCGACTGAGAAGGGGCGGGGCGTATGCGCCGAGATCGAGCCGTTATTGATGATGCGGCCGCCGCGCGGCTTCTGATCCTTCATGATCTTGATAGCTTCCTGGGTGCACAGGAACATGCCGGTGAAATTCGTGGCGACCACGTTCTGCCAGGTTTCGAAAGGCAGATCCTCCAGTGGCACCGGCGGCGCGCCGATGCCGGCATTGTTAAACAATAGATCAAGCCGGCCAAAGGTGGATTTCACGGTGGCAAAAAGCGCCAGGATCGACTCGCGCTTTGACACATCGGTCGGCACGGCCAAAGCCTGCGCGCCGAGCGCGTTGATCTCAGCGGAAACCTTGTCGAGCATTTCCTTGCGGCGGCCGGCAAGCACCAGGCTGTAGCCGGCTTTGGCCAACGCGATGGCCACCGCACGGCCCACGCCGGTGCCGGCTCCCGTCACCAGTGCGATTTTTGCGGATGCAGCCATTGGATTGTCTACCCCCCCTGAAATTGTTTTTCAGGAAGACGCCATATCACAAAAGCGCGGGCGCGCCATTAGCGAAGGCGAGCAACCGGTGCTCAGGCGGATTTGGCGGTGGGCACGTCGATGGGCTGGAACGGCATCGCCGATTGCAGCCGGGCGGTGATATCGGCCGGCGCCATCGCCTTGCCGAACCGGTAGCCCTGCATGAAATGCACGCCGGCCGCGCGCAGGAACAACTGCTGGTCGGCGGTCTCGACGCCCTCGGCGGTCACCTTCATGCCAAGACCGCGGCCGAGGCTGACCACCGCGTGCACGATGGCCGCGGCGTCGGCGGCCTTTTCGATCGAGAGCACGAAGCTGCGGTCGATCTTGAGCTTATCGAACGGGAAACGGCGCAGATAGAGCAAGCTCGAATAGCCGGTGCCGAAATCGTCGAGCGCCAGCCGCACGCCCAGCGCCTTGAGCTTAAGCATGGCGGCTTCCGCGGTATCGACGTTGCCGAGCAGCACGCTTTCAGTGAGCTCGAGTTCAAGCCGCGACGGATCGAATTTGGTTTCGGCCAGCGTGCGCTCGACCATCTCGACGAAGTCACTGCGGCGGAATTGCAGCGGCGAGACGTTGACGGCGACGCTCAACTGCGGCCACGCCATGCCGTCGAGGCAGGCGCGACGCAGTACCCAGGCGCCGAGTTCGATGATCAGCCCGCTTTGCTCGGCGGTGGCGATGAATTCGCTCGGCGGAATTTCGCCGCGCGTCGGATGCGTCCAGCGGCATAGCGCTTCGACGCCGACCATGGTGTCGCCGCTCTTGTTGACGATCGGCTGGTACTGCACCCGCAGGCGGTCGTTTTCGATCGCTTCGCGCAAGTCCGCCTCATTCAGCTTGCGGTTGGACAAATCGGCATCCATCGCGGCGTCGTAGATGCAGGCGCGGTTGCGGCCTTCGTTTTTGGCGCGGTACAGC
>JAYTFS010000364.1:0-4433 GCA_043734185.1 Pseudolabrys sp.
ACGAGATTTCGGCGGCGCGGATGTCCATCAGGCGGTCCCCTTCATGGCGATCTTGAGATTGTCGAGTTTGGTTTTGAGCGAGTTGTCGATCATCTTCGAGCCGGCCTTTACGACGAGGCCGCCGAGGATCGTTTCATCAACCCGCGTGGAAAGCGTGACATCGCGGCCGAGCGAGGTCTTGAGCGCGGTTTTGAGATCGGCAAGCTGATTGGCGGAGAGCGGCTCAGCGGAGGTGACTTCGGCCTCGGTCTCGCCCTTGGCGGAAGCCAGCAGCATGCGATAGGCCTTAGTAATCTCGGAGATGCCAGACAGGCGGCGATTTCGCGCCACGAGCTTCAGGAAGTTCATTGCGATGCCCGAAAGCCCGGCCCTGGCGGCGATGGCTTCCACCACGGCCATCTGGTCGTGGGCGGAATAAACCGGCGAGCGCACCATGCGCCGCAGGTCCTCGGAAGATTCGATGGCGGACTGAAAATCGGAAAGCTGGGCGCCAACGGACTCAGCGGATTTCTGCTCACTTGCCAGCTCAAATAGTGCATTGGCATAGCGGCCCGGCACTCCGGAAACGATCTGATCTGTGGCGGCCACGATCTATCTTCCCATCGGTTTGTGACAAAACCCCGAAAAAAGGCTCAACCACTTGAATTTGTTATGATCGGTCAGGGCAATGCCCGACAGGCAGCAAAAGCCCCGCCCTGCCGCGCGGGCTGCCTAACACAGTGTTTAGAATCTCGCAACCGGGATATGCGGCTGTGATGCCGCAGATGCACAGGCAGCAAAATCAAAAAGGGCCCGGCGCCACTTGCGTGGACACCGAGCCCCCTCCGGGAGGAGCTGCCGGGGATGTCAGCGGAAGGCTTTCTGCCTCGCCACTGTTCCCAATTGATAACGTCTCATGCCGATGTCGGCGAGGTCTGACTCGGTCAGGCCTTCGAGTTCGGCGCGGACCTTGCGATAATTGGTCATCCGCAAAGCCCGGCAGCGCAACTCATGGAGCCGGGAGAACGAGATCACGTGCGCACCGACTCGCGCGCCAGACGCCGAATGTCAAAGCGCGAGATGCCGAGGTCGGCGAGATCGCGGTTGCTCAGGTTCTCCAGTTCCTTAACGGTTCGGCTGTAGCGCTGCCAACGGTTGTAACGTGACTTAAGTGTTGTAAACATGGTCATTCCCCTTTGGATTGACGGTCGGTTGCTTTTCTTCAACCTCCGAAATTTAGGTGCAGCGCACCAAAAGGAGAAGTGCAAAAAATGCATACCTGCATTTCATCGAGTAATTTCATAAGTTTATGATTGATTAACCGTCGCCGAATTGAGACTTTTGTGCCACATTTCGGCCATTCGAGCCAATTTGTAGGCTAATTTCCGCCAAGGCATGCTATTGATGCATAAATCCTAGCGATCGAGAAGTAGGAAATGGCGGCAAATGCCGCCATTTGAGCGCGCTTCATCACCGTCGTCGCGGAGGCCGAGAACGACATTTACGAGCTGTTTGCGGACAAACCCGAAGCGGTGCATCTGGTGGTGCGCAGCTCCAGGTGCGGCGGCTTGCGGATGGCGAAGGGCTGGACGGTTAGCGTCAACGATTACGGCGTGAACCCCTCGACGGCGTCGAGCGTGCTGAAGTCGGTGGCGGCGCGGCCGATGGCGTAGACGCTGCCGCCCACGGCTTCGACGGCGAGAAAGAAGCGCGGTGTCGGCATGTCCGGGAGCTTGCGCCAGCTATCGGTTTTCGGGTCGTACTCCTCGGCTGTCGCCAGCGCCTCGTTCTTCCAGCCGATGCCGCCGCACACATAGACCTTCCCATTCAGCAAGGCGGCCCAGAGGCCGGCACGTTCAGTCGGCATGTTGGCGCGCTTTGTCCAGGTGTCGGAGGCCGGATCGTACATCTCGGTCGCGGCCAGCGGCACCGGAAATTCGGGGCTGCCGCCGAACACATAAATCTTGCCGTCGATCACGGCGCTGGCTGGATGCAGGCGCGGCGTCGGCATGTCGGCTTTGCGCGTCCGGCTGCCGGTTGCGAGATCGTATTCCTCGACCAAGCCTAGAGCTTCGACACCGACATGCCTTGTGCCGTCGATCGCGTAGATTTTGCCGTTGATCTCGTTGGCGACGAGATCGACGCGCGGCGCCGGCATGTCGGCACCGCGGCTCCATTTGTAAGTCTTGCTATCGTAAATCTCGACCGTGGCGATGCCCGGGTCGCGGACGGATATGTTAGGTGTGCCGCCAATCGCGTAGATTTTGCTATTCAAGACGGGGGTGGCGAAAAAGCCGCGCGAAGTCGGCATGTCGGCGGCGCGGGACCATTTGTCCGTTGACGGATCGTAGATATCCATCCGCCGGTCGGCGAGGAGGCCGGAGTGGTGTGTTCTCCGCCTAAAACGTAAATCCGGTTGTCGATGACGCTTGCATGGATGCCAAATCGCGATTCCGGCATGAGCGTTCTCGCGGCCCATGAACCTGCTCCTTCGGCAAAGGCGGTTGGAGAGTAGCGGACCGAGGCGAGCGAAGACGCGAAACCCACAGCCAAGGATGCGAACACGGTCCTGCGGTTCACTTTCAGCTCCGGCGGATATGGTTAACAAATATGGCTGATCAATTCTCACTTCTCATGAACATTCAGTTCCGTCATTCCGGCGAAAGCCATCGGCAGGCCTCTGGGCAGCGCCGCCTCCCTGGAAAAGCTGGAACGCCCGCTGAAACCCGCCAAACGGGGCCCAAGCCAAAAGTCGACACTTAATAAAGTGGAGCGTCACTGTAATTCCTGGTACAAAATATCGGTCAAGGCAATATCTGCCAGGCGCTTGCTTTGGGGTTCCTTTTCATTTGCAGCCCTTCAACCCTGTTGGGTATTTTGGACCTTTTTTCCCCGTGGTTAGTGTCTCTATCGAATTTCATCTGAATTATCTTGTTCTTCTGAATAGTGGAATTGGCAGCGGCGTTCACGGCCACTGTTAGTTCAGCATCGGATGCCTGAGCGGGAACATCAATTATCGCCTTCTCAATCTGCTTTTCGAGACCCTCGGCTAGCGTGATGTGCATGTTTTCGTGCTTCAACAAATTAGCAGAACTCTTGTCCCAGTTCTGTTGGAGACATTTTTTCGCCTGATCCTCGTCCTCCCATCGTGGCATCCTCATCGTGATTGTGATTGCCACTCCCGTATTAGTTACATTGAATTTGCCTTCACTTGAATTGGTGTTCCATTTCCAGTCGTACTTGAAATCAGTCCATCCTGCTTCTTTGTTGGATCCCTTGGTGCGTTGCTCTGCTATGAGCTCTGCCACTGTCTTACCTCTGATTGAGTAATAGACTGTTGAAAAAGTAACCGTGTTTGCCGCGAGTGCCGTAGCTGATTGAGCACAAAGTACCAGAACAAAGACCAGTCCAATGATGGGCCCAACACGCCACGCAGGCAGACCGACGAAAGGAGAAAGCCCGCGCAACAGCAGACTAACTTGGTTTGCGATTGAATGGCTTTCCGCACCGAGAAACCTTCTCACGTCGCTTCTCCTGCCAGCCCTGTTAAACCGACATCCACCGGATGACCGGCCCGCTGAGACCAAGGTTTGCGCGAATTGGCGTCTTTGGCAAGTCTTAACCTTGAGCATGTTAGCGGCCATGCGCCGAAGCCGTGGACAAAGCCCGCGCGGTGGCTCTCGAAACCAGAGTCGCATCGCAACGCCTTGCCGGCAAGCATATCGGCCCGGTCGTGTCGCAGGCCCAATACGACAAGATACAAACACTCATCCAGGCCGTGATCGATGAAGGCCGGCGGCACTGGCCGGCCTGAGGGATTGAACCGCTGCTATTCGGTGCGGCCCACGGTCTTTGCCGATGTGCACAACAAGATGACTATCGCACGCGAGGAAGTCTTCGGGCCGGTGCTCACCATCATCCCGTTCGACGGCGAGGAAGAGGCCATCGCAATTGCCAATGACACACCCTATGGCCTCACCAACTACGTGCAGAGCGGCGATGACGCCCGCCGCAACCGGCTTGCCCGGCGGCTCCGCTCCGGCATGGTTGAGATGAACGGCAGACCGCGCGGCGCCGGCGCACCGTTCGGCGGAGTGAAGGCTTCGGGCCACGCGCGCGAAGGCGGGCACTGGGGTATCGAGGAATTTCTCGATGCGAAAGCGATCTCCGGCTGGGCGGAGTGATCGCCCTTCGGCTCAGTTCAATTGAGTGGACTCGCACTCACCGGCTCGCCGAGAATATCGCGTAACATGGGGCGGACGCTCAGAAGCAGGGCGTAGGCCATGGCGTTAGGTGACAGATTCTACCGTCGCGCTCAAGTGAGGCAACGGCATTCAGGCGAGGACGGTGCCCGTAGCTATGGCAAAGCCGCGCTTGAAGGTTTCCGCATCCATCGGTCCCTTGCCCTCACGCTGCAGCCGCGTGAGGCGCAGCGCGTTATCCTCGCAGGCGAC
>JAYTFS010000365.1:0-5192 GCA_043734185.1 Pseudolabrys sp.
CGATCAGGACGGGCAGGCCGACAAGCCGGTGCAGAAACCGAGCGTGTAGTTACCAGCCTTTTCTTTGCCAGTTCCCGCCGCAGCCTCGAGCGCCTCGTCGGAGACTTCAAAGGCGAGGACATCTTCGTTCGTGAGAGCAGTGTGGTTCATAGTCTTTATCCTTTGGTTCGCCAGCGGCGCCGGCAGTAAGCACGCAGGAGGCAGGACGATCGTTCAGACAACCCCCCCCTGCACAATATTAAATCACCCGCTGGGTGCAGTGTAAAGCCGATCTAAATGCACCTAACTGGGACAGCCACAACAATAAATGCGCTGGGAAGCGGATTCACGCCGTTAAACCAAGCTATCGCCGAGATCGTTTGTTTTGTGCTGTGTCCGCCTTGCCACATCTGCCGGAAATTTGCGGCGTGCCCACATCCGCCTGTCCCGCAATTATCTGTCACAAAAGCCAGCCGTCCGGCGCAGGTTGTTCGGCCGGCCCGCAATGGCTTTGGCTGCCGGGGCAGTAGTATGACCCCGGCCAGCGCATTCGGGGTATAGATCGTGAAACCGGGTCCAAGAGAGATCGCATGGATGCTTTCTACGAGCGCTTGATTGTTCGGGCCGCAACCATCGACGAACTCCTTTCCGATGATTTTGAGCCGTTGCCCGGCCAGAACGACGATGCCGGCTTGGCCGCCAAACGGCTTGAGGCGTGGTGCCGGTCGTCCGCCAGCGGCGATTGGTTGCTATTCGCCCGGCGGCTGGATCGGGACGGATTGACGACCGACCAGGTGCTGGCGAAATTCGGCAGTGTCCGGCGCAAACCGTCCGTTTCACCCCAGGCCTGGATCGACGACGCCGTCTGGATCGAGACGGCGTTACAAAAGCCAAACAAAAAGACCAAGACAATAGCCGAGGTCGATCGGGCCGAACCTTACGCCTTCGAACAGCTTTTGGCGCCCGTCGTGGAACAAGCCGAAACGCTGCTTTGGTCGAATACCGACCCAAGGGTGTCCGGCAACCTGACGGATTCCGCGCGCGCTTGCCTTCGCCTTGCGCTGCTCAAGGAGCTGACCGCCCTATCCGCGCCGGCGCTTTACGAACGCTTCGATCAGAAGCGCAAGGCCGAGGCAACAGCGCCCGAAACCGGCACGACACGCTACGATCAATTCGCCGCCGACATGAAAGCCGGCGGTTTCCGGCACCTGTTCGACGACAAGCCGGTGCTGTTGCGCTTGATCGCCACGATCACTCGGCAGTGGATTAATACGTCACGGGAATTCGTTGTCCGCCTCGATGCCGATCTCGCGGCGATCCGCCGGGACCTGCTCTATTCCGCCGCCAGCAGCCGGGTTGCCAAGATCGAAGGCGAGCTTGCCGACCCGCACAATGGCGGCCGTTCGGTCCTCATCGTGAGCTTCGAAGACGGTTCGCGGGTCGTATACAAGCCGAAGGATCTACGGCTCGATGTTGCCTGGCATGCCTTGATCGAGCGATTGAACGGCGCCAATCCCCCGCTTGAACTCAAGGCGGTGCACACGATTGCGCGCGACGGCTACGGCTGGACCGAATTCATCGAGCACATTGGCTGCGCCGACGAGGCAGGCGCAACGCTATACTTTCAGCGCGCCGGCGCATGGCTCGCGCTCCTGCACTGCTTTGCCGCCACCGACATGCATCAGGAAAACATGATCGCGGCCGGCGACCAGCCGGTACCGATCGATCTGGAAACGATTCTTCAGGCGCCGGCCGAGCAGCACAAAATCCAGGACCCCGAGTCTCAGGCCTTTGATGCCGCCGTGGAAACCGTCGCCAACTCGGTCATGATGGTCGGATTGCTTCCCGCCTATGGCCGAGGCATCGACAACAAAGTTTTTGCCGTCGGCGGCATGACGCCGGACTGGAATTTCAAGATCAAGCTGAAGTGGAACAACATCAATACCGACGCAATGCGGCCTGAGAAATTAAAGGAAGCCGGCCCAACCATTCCGAACTTGCCGCACGTCAACGGCCGTTACGCCAAGTTTGCCGATCATATCGACGACTTCATCGCGGGCTTCGACGCCTACGCGACGTTCCTGAGCGCAAACCGGGATGGACTGCTCGACGGTTTTGCCGGCGTGTCCGTGCGCACGGTCATTCGCCCTACCCGCTTCTATTACATGCTGCTGCAGCGCCTCAAAAATCATCCGGCCATGGCCGACGGCATCGTCTGGTCCGCCCAAGCCGACTTCATTGCCAGGCTGGCGGACTGGGAGAAAGATTCCGATCCGCTTTGGCCGCTCCAGCGCGCCGAACGATCGGCTTTGCTGACATTGAATGTGCCGCATTTCGTGTCGCCCAGTGACGGCAATGAGATACGCGACGCGGCGGGCATTTCCATTCGTACCGAGGCCTCTTCGGGAATGAACCGCGCGCGGGCGCGCGTTCAAAGCCTCGATGAACAGGATATCGCCTGGCAGGCCACGGTGATCCGCCAAAATACGAATTCGGCATTAAAGACTGCCGTACCGGCAACGGCCGTCGCGCGGCCAGACGTCACTGCCGTGCCGACCAGAGAGATGTTCAGCGCGGAAGCCGACAAAATTGCCGCAGAACTTTCGCGCTATGCCATTCGCAGGGGACCGAGCGCCGCCTGGATTGGCCTTGACTGGCTGGGAGACTCCGAAGTTTTCCAGCTCGTGTGTTTGGGTCCTGAACTTTACAATGGCGTTTCAGGGATTGCGGTCTTTCTCGCGGCGCATGCAGCGGTCACCGGGTCGAAGTCATCGCGCGAGCTTGCGCTGGCGGCGATTGCGCAACTTCGCAAGGACTTGAAAGGTCGGAACGCGGCCCGAATGACCCGGTCTTTGGGCATCGGCGGCGCTACCGGGCTCGGCTCGATCGTTTATGCGCTCACGGTGATTTCCAAAAGTCTCCGCGATGACGGCCTGCTGGCTGACGCGCAGGCGGCAGCGAGTCTGTTCACCGACGAACTCATTGCCGCGGATAAACAATTGGACGTTATTGGCGGCAGTGCCGGCGCGATCCTGGGCCTGCTGCGGCTTTATCGAGATACCCAATCCAAAGAGGTGCTCCAGCGCGCGATAAAGTGCGGCGAACACCTGCTGGCGCAAGACCGGGTGGGACCGCAGGGCCGCCGCAGCTGGAGCGGACTGGGTTCCGGTCCGCACGGCCTCAACGGCATGTCGCACGGGGCGGCGGGCTTTGCCTATGCGCTCGCCTCATTGTCTGCGGCGGCCGGGCGCGACGATTTCGCGCAAGCCGCCGTCGATTGTGTCGCGTTTGAAAACTCCAGCTACGACGCGGCCCGCAAGAACTGGCCGGATCGGCGCGGCGAGGAAGAACCAAGCTGGCCGTGCCAGTGGTGTCATGGCGCGCCCGGCATCGGACTTGCACGCATTGCCACGGCCAAACAAAGCGGAATGGATTCGAAGGTGCTGCACGCGGATATAACGAATGCGCTCGGCAGCGTCGAGCAAGGCTGGCTTGGGCAAGTGGACACGCTTTGCTGCGGCGCGCTGGGCAGCATCGAATTCTTTTGCGAGGCCGCCGATGCGCTGGGCCGTAGCGATTTGCGCGAACTGGCGTCGCAGCGGCTGATGACGATTCTGCAAACCGCGGCATCCACCGGCGAGTACCGCTGGAACAGCGGCAACAGGCAGTTCAATTTGGGATTGTTCCGCGGCCTTGCCGGCGTCGGCTACACGTCGTTGCGTCAGGTCGACGGTTTGCTTCCCAACATCTTGATCTGGGAATAATCGGCTAACGCTTCACGTCTGCGCATGTTGCGGTCAGAACTGCCTTGAACATATCGAACGACTGCACCCCGACTTGGCAGGTGGTCATGGGATCGAGTACGGCATTGATAACCGCCCCCGCTGGGGCCAATTGCGACTTGCCGTTGATGTTGATGTTGACGGCCTCATTCGAGGGCGAGCCGACCAGCCCAATCGTCAAGCGGCCGCCGGCTACAATCAGCGCCTGATTGGGATTGATGTTGTAGGTGTTCTCCGACGGCATGATCGAGGCCAGCTTGGCCTGAACGCTTTTGACCTGGGATTGCAGGTCGGCGATCGTCGCCAGCTGGTTTGTGTTGATGGCGACCAGACGCTGGTTCTCATTCTGCACTTGCACGACGCGGAGGTTGGCGGCGCGAAGGTCGCTGCCGCCTGCCGTCCAGGCCAGGAAATAGCTGCCAACCGCGATACCCAAGATGATGACGATACAAATGAAGGCGCCGACCAGCCGGCCTGCCGGCGTCGTGAAGTAGCGAAACGGGCCCGTTGGGTCGGAGCGACCTGTCCCCATCGACTGGCTCACTTTGCAATTCCTTCTTATGGCGCCGGCGTATCCGGCGGGAACGCTTCTTCAAGATTACAATAGCGCGGCCACTGTTTCCCCGGCCTTGCCAATTACGGTTTTGGTGGTGTAGCGGCCCCCGAACTCGTCGCCGATCCGCGCAACCGTTCGGTGATCCGGGAAAGAATAGCTTCAAGATCGAGCGGGCTAATGGAGCCGGACTTCGCCACGGCGTCGGGAACGGCTGCCCCGTCTGCGGTCGCCTTTTTCTCCGGTGGCGTGCCGCCAATCGGCGTCGGGTCCGGCGCCTTCGGCGAGACTTCAGCAGCCGCTTTCTTCTCAGCCGCCGCCGGATCAGCCTCGGCGGCTTTCTGCGGCGCTACCGGCGTATCGACATTGCCGAGGATGATCGGCAGGCCGTCTTTGCCGTTGCCGATGATCACGATTTTCGTGTTGGTGGACTGCGAGAGCGCGAGCGTTGCCTCGATGCCACGCCAGCGCAGGTAGGAATCCGAAATCCCCTGACTCACCGTCGTCTGGAAGGCGGCGATGCCGTTCGCCTCGATCTGCTTGCGCTTGGATTCCTGCGCTTCCCGCTCGACGCGGAACTTGTATTCCTGGATTTGATAAAATTGTTCGGTCTGGCGGTTGATCGCCGCGACGATCGCCGCCGGCAATTCGATGCCGAGCACCAAAGTATCGAGGATGCGCACGGAATCTTGCAGATAGTTATTGTAGTTTTTCGGGTCGGGCTGCTCCATGGCGTCGGGCTGCACCAGCGTATTGAGATGCGCGCCCAGGCTCTTTTGCGCGTTGACGCGGATCTTTTCCTGGATTTCCTCGCGCGAAGTGTAGACCTCCTGGGCCGTGTATTGCGAAATGACCTCGCGCGCCTGGCTGCCGATTTC
>JAYTFS010000366.1:0-7703 GCA_043734185.1 Pseudolabrys sp.
GCCTCCCGGTCCTACGGAAGTTTTCCGGCAGGCCAAGCGCAATGCCAGATCCACCGGTCACAAGCCTGTGGCCGACAAGTGCCTCTCCCAGACGCATCACCGAGCCTTTCGGCTTCACCGACGGCGTCTCGCAACCGGTGATCCGTGGAACGTACAAGAGTCTGCGCAACGCCGATCCGATTCATATCGTCGAACCTGGCGAAATGATCTTGGGCTATCCCGACAATCGCGGCTACATCCCGCCGTCGCCGACACTTCTGCCAAATTCGGATCCGGGAAACAAGCTGCCGCTGCTGGCGGCCCCCAACGATTTTTCCCGGACGGTCGCTGATTCAGTCAGAGATGTAGGTTTTAACGGCAGCTTCCTCGTCATCCGCGAGTTGGAACAGGATGTCCAAGGCTTCACGGGATATTGCCGGGCTGAGGCAACCCGCCTGAAGGACCGCCTGACCGCACCCTATCGGATCACCTCGGATTATATCGGAGCAAAACTCGTTGGCCGCTGGAAAGACGGATCGTCGCTGGTGCGCTATCCTTACGAGTCGGCGAGCGACTATCACCAGAAACTCGAAGTCCGTGCCAAGCAGCAGGCGAATCTCTCAAAGACATTGAAAATGGAACTCGTGGTCGAATCGCCCGTTCCGAATTTGACGAGCCGGCCGAAGAGCAATCCCCAGGATGGCACGCCGATCGATTCCGCGCCGGGGCATCCTGCAACGCTCGGCCCCGCGGGGGCGCAACCTGCCTCACGCCAGGTGCCAGTTAAACCCGACAACGATTTTCTCTTCGGCGCCGAGGACCCGCAAGCGATGCGCTGTCCTTATGGCGCCCATATCCGCCGCGCCAACCCGCGCGACAGCCTCGATCCCGGCAGCGCTGAGCAGGTTGCGATTTCGAACCGGCATCGCATCACCCGCGTCGGGCGCCAGTATGTGCCGGCACAGGGCCAAAACCTCGGCCTTCTGTTTATGTGTTTGTGCGCCGACATCGAGCGCCAATTCGAATTCCTACAGCAAACCTGGCTGAAGAGCCCATCGTTCCACGGCCTCTCTTCCGAGGAGGATCCGCTGCTGGGCGACGCTCAGAAAGGCACTTGCGGCTTTACGATACCCTCGCCGGATGGGCCGATCGGCCTCGATGCTATGCCTCGCTTCGTTACGACCAGGGGGGCGGCTATTTCTTCCTACCAGGGCGCCGGCTGATCGACTATCTCATCAATCCGCTTTGACCAGTACAACCACTTTGACGATGCTGACTTTCGGTCCGATGATCGACAGCGAGTTGTCGCGTTTCCTTCTGTGGCGGTACGCGGTGCCCTATCGCGAAAACCGGCACATCTTTGGCTGGGCTTCAGTTCTGACGCTTCTGCACGGCGGGTTCGGTCAGATACCGCTCATTTATGGCAAGGGTTTGAGGCTAAGCGGACCACGCGCCATCGTCGACCACTATGAGGCGCTATGCCATCCCAACCAAATGTTAATCCCGGCATGGCAGCCTTTGCGAATGCACATCGAAGCCGATTGGGTGAGCTTCAACAGTCAACTTGCTTACTATACGGCGAAACTTGCCTATTTCTATCTGCTACCGCACCCCGACATAATGCTCATGCCCTTCGTGCTTGGAATCCCGGCCGCGGAAGCGAAGCTCACTCCGAAACTCTATCCCGCGCTGCGGCGCTTGTTCGAGATTTTGCTCCGGCTGGATCCGCGGGTAATTGCCGAGACGCTCGAACAGACAACACGCATTGTCGATGAAGTCGATCACCGCATTGCCGATGGACGCAGATTTCTCTGGGGTGATAGAATCACTCTTTCCGATTTGAGTTTCGCCACCGCACTCGCTCCACTGCTGCTGCCGGAGGGCTGCACTGCGCCGCTTCCGGCCTATCGAGATTTGCCCACTGAGCTGAGACAAATCGTCGACGATCTACGGCAGCGGCCCTCATCAGCCTTAGTAAGCAGAATCTATGCGTTGCGCATCACATCGGAATAAATATTGTTAACCGACGCGCGAGTGGATTGGCCCGCTGCGGGTTTAGCGGATGCCGTCTTGAGATGACCTCGGATCTCTTACCAATTCCAAATGGCTACAAGGTGGTTCCCGCTAAATCGTGTTGATCTGGTTTTCATCGGAAAAGATGACAACAAATTCGATTCAGGTACGTGTTTGATACGCGTCCATTTCGATACAAGACCGCCGCCGGTTCTTTAGTTACGGACAAGGGTCGACTTCTGGCTGTAATATGTTTAGTAGCAAAAGCGGTACATGCTTTGCGCGATTCTTCACAGGTCCACTCTTTTGCTTGTCAACGATTCTAAAGGGGCTCGCAAGCTGGCAACGGGGTTGATCAGTTCGCGCTCGGACATCCGCTACCACTTCTTCTTCCAAGGTGGCTTTGGCAGATGCCCCGGAAGTTTTGGAAGCGGCACCTTGGGTAGATCGAGATGTGGTACTTTGGGCAGATGTGGTTTCAAGCGTTTGACTATGGACTCTGGCGAGGAAAGGGCTTTGAGCGCCTGATCTATCCCATTCGCGGGTATTCCGGCCGCGCTGAGCCCGTGGCGAATGGCATCGGCTGGCTGATGGATGTCGGCCAGCGCCCTGGTGATCTCATTAACGGTCACTTGCGGATTCAAATGCTTAAGTTGATTGACTGCCGTGCTGACGGCCATTTTCATAGTCCCAACGAACATGTTGGCAGCATCCCTCATTGATACCTCGGCAAATCGCGCAGCCAGTTGCGCGTGGTGCTTTGGGTCAATATTTCTAAGCTCATGGTCCAAGTTGACTGACCTAAGCAGGTTCAGCACGTTTTCTGGCAGCGGCGGAAAAGTTACTGAAGTATAGCGTTTAAGCTTCCGTTCAACAACGGCGATGAGCGCCTCCGCCACTTGCGGTTGCGCGCGCCATTCAGACCAATAATGGTGTATGAAGTCTCGGTAATTCGGATGGGCTGCGACAAAACGATTGAGACAGCCACAAATCATGCTCTCAATCATCAGGTTGTTGTTATCTGTCTCCTTCTTGCGGTCGGCGACCTGTATTGCGGCATACATCCAGAATTGTGCGAGAGGATCTTGGTACGCAAGAGTCTCGCCAGCCGCAATGCGAAGGAACATTTGTTCATGTGGCTGGATCAAGTCTCCTACCGGCGGTTTCTTTTTGTGGACTCTTATGGGAGGTCCAGGATCTGCATCCTCGATATTCTGGCAAGTCCATCCCCGCGCAGCTTGCCTTGCCAACAGCCTCTTCACGACGTCAAGTTGCCCAGCGCGCCAACAACCGGCTGCATAGCCCTTTAACTGATCAAGGCTGCAATTGTTTGGGTCGTTCCACGGTGGTTGGCTCGGATGCCTGACCATTAGTCCGTTGCCGTTTTCGAACTTGTGAAGAAGTGCTTTGTCAATTGAGCTGTTGCAGAAGGCGGCAACGCCGGTCCGGTGCGCAGAATCGCCCCCATCGATGCCGTTGCCCCGTCGCTGCACAATGATATTGCCAGCATCTCGCGGCACGTTGGTTAAGTTGGGGGTGAAGTCCCCAAGCGAACCTGCATCTGGTGGCATCGGTGACATTCCAATACCGAGGCCGCTGACAAACGCTTCCAATTCATCAATTACGGAACTCATGATCCGAAGCTCCGGTAGCGAAATTGATGCTAATTCGTGTCCCTGAATGGAACCGCTGTCAAGTTGATAGTCGACAGCTCTCGATTATTCCCTTGCCGGCGTGCGGAGCGCGAGCAGTGTTGGTAGCGAGTACACTTACGTGCCAAAACGAATAAATGACTTAACGTCATCTATCTGGTTCGGTTTTCGGCTATTGAGTTAAGTTAAGGTGTCTTTGCAGCCGTATATTCCAGATTTGTGAGCGGGTGGCTTCACTTAGATCTCTCGATTTTGGATTCTTGTTTTTTCGATCTTGGTGCTAGAGATGTCTGCGGGAATAGGAGAGGCACGCAATGGCTATGACCATGCTCGTTATGCGACATGCGGAAAAGTCTGGTGACCCGGACGATCCGCATCTAACGCCTGCTGGCTATCAACGCGCGCGAACGCTGACCACCTTTATTCCCGAAAAATTTGGAATACCCGGATTCATCTTCGCCGCGTCAAACTCCCCACACAGTTCACGCCCGTACGAGACAATTGCACCACTAGCCCAGGCAGCGGGCGTTACAATAGATTCATCGTATGCGGATCAGGACTATGGGGCGCTGGCCCAAGACCTGCGTGGCAAGGTGCGATTCCGCGACAGCACCGTGATCGTGTGCTGGCATCACGGCAATATACCGAACCTCATGTATTCTTTGCGCGCCTTGGATGGTGATTACCCCGATCCCTGGCCTCGCGAGGTCTTCAATATGATCCTCCACACGACAATCAGCGCTGAGGGAGCTGTGTCCGTATCACCTATCACAGAACCGTTCTGATGTGCCAATGATTGTCAACGCCAGGGAATTCCAACCGCCCGTACTTGGCCACGTTGCTCCGAGATTGCTAGTTCTGAAGCTTTTGCCTGTCAGCGCAGATGCCGCCCTGAAGCGCAATATTTCCGATCTTGGCGATTATCGAGCTGACATGAGGATGGACTAGGGTGCTTTGCATCGCGCGAACCCGTCAATGATGGCCATTGATCAACACTAAACGTCCCGTGAACTTGCCATGCCGAAATAAACAAGTTTTGCGAGGGTCACATGTCTACGAAATCGCTGCAAAACTCCCAGCTCTCACTGGCACCTTACCAATCCGCTGAGACGGATTTCCCCTATCTTTCGCTTAAGGATCTGATGCAGGCACGTGATCTTTATCACGCCCATTTGGTTCGCTATCCAAACGTCATCGCGACGGCCGTCGGGCGTTACCGTATCCGCCATACGGACTCCTGGCCGCGCGAAACCCCTTTGAAGAAGGGGGAGTTCGCGCGCACCTTGGCCAATTCGGAGGTGCGATCTTATTCGTGGCCGGCCATCCTGGTCTTTGTGTCGGAATGGCAAACA
Organism: Pseudolabrys sp.; assembly: GCA_043734185.1. GTDB lineage: Bacteria > Pseudomonadota > Alphaproteobacteria > Rhizobiales > Xanthobacteraceae > Pseudolabrys. The sequence continues at coordinate 4,997 of JAYTFS010000366.1, forward strand.
CCAGCCGATTTTGCTAAGCATCCGTCCGATATGGTGCCGCCGTCATTGGCATTGCCGGACGGACGAAGCGTACCGATCTGCGTGATTGAAGCGCCGCGCGAGGAACGGACTTCGATAGTTGCGCCTGACGCGCCGGCGCCGACCAATAATCTCGGCCCTGGTTCTCCGCTGATCGCGGAAGTGCAGGGACGCTCATACTTAGCGACGGTCGGTTTCCTCGTGAGCAATGGGCACAAAGTGTTCGCGCTCACCAACCGCCACGTGACGGGTGCGGCGGGCGAGGCTGTATTCGCTCGCACAGGGAACCGCGAGACGCGGGTGGGACGAAGCGCAGGTGCGCAGCTCGGCCATTTGCCGTTTTCCGAGCTGTATCCCTCGCTCCCCGGGCGCGACACATACATCAATGTCGACATCGGTCTCGTCGACGTTGACGACGTCAATCAATGGTCGACGAAAGTGCGAGGCGTCGGGGTGGTCGGCGAAATGGCGGACTTTTCCGACGCGAACCTGTCGCTATCCTTGAGTGGCTGCCGGGTATGCGGTGTCGGGGCGGCGAGCGGCTGGATGCAGGGCGAGATCGCGGCTCTGTTCTACCGCTACAAGAAATCTGGTGGCTTTGAATATGTCGCGGATCTGTTGATCGGTCCTCGTTGCACTGGGCAGGACGGCATGGGCGCCAAAGGCGCCAAGTCACAACCCAATGATTTCCAGACATTGCCCGGCGACTCTGGAACGTTGTGGATGTTGGAACCGAGCGCGCCACCCGATACGCACACAAAGAAAAAAGGCGCGCGATCGGAAGGCCGCCCCGACCTTTTGCCGTTGGCGCTGCAATGGGGCCGGCAAATGTTGGATTCGGTCGGACTTGCGAAGCCGCAAGGTTATGCATTGGCGACGCTGCTCTCACGTGCCTGCGCGGTGATGGACGTCGATCCGGTGCGCGACTGGAACATCGACCAAAGCGACACCTGGGGCTCGATCGGCCATTTCTCGATCGCGACGCGCAGTATCGGCGCTCTCTCCGAGCGCCATCCCAAGCTCGTCTCGCTGATGAAAAAAAACGCCGATATCATCAGCCGCAGCGAAGCCGATATCGGGGCCGGTGATTTCAAGGGTATGGGCTCGGACGATTTCGTCGCGATGGCCGACGTGCCGGATTTCTTTTGGAAGCCGCGCGTAGCCAAGCAGGGCCATGCCCGCCAGTGGGAAGGGCCCAATCATTTCGCCGACATGGACCAGCCAAATCCCGACGGGAAAACGTTGCTCGACCTAACTCAAGATGACGCCTACCTCGATCCGGACAAATGGCAAGCATTCTACGACACCGTGAAGGACCTTTCGAGCGGAGCGGCCATTGCGCCGCAACATCGCGGTCTGCTGCCGTTCCGCGTCTGGCAAATCTTTGACGCTATGGTTGGTTTCGCGAAGGTTGGCGACGCAGCGCGCTTTGTCTGCGCGGGCGGCGTCTTAACCCACTATTTAGGCGACGCCTGCCAGCCCCTCCACATTTCTTATCTGCACGACGGTGATCCCTTGCAACCACAAGACCATGTGTTCTCGCGGGGCAAGAAGGAGGGCCAGAGTGAAGGGCGCCCGTTAGGGCAGGGCGTGCATTCGGGCTATGAGGACACTATGGTGTTCGACCATCGCACCGAAATTCTAGCGGCGCTCGGCAAGACACCACAGGTCAAGCCGGGCGAGCTGGTCAAGACGGGCATTGCGGCGGCCCGCTTGACGATCGAACTGATGCGCTCGACCTTTGGCCTGATCGAACCACGCAAGCTGGTGGACGCCTTCGTGGCGGCCGGCGGTAAGATCAACAAGGCGACGTCTGAGGCGCTTTGGGCGGATTTCGGAGACGACACCATCGCTTGCATGCAAGGGCGCGCGCACGCCATCGCGGTACTGTGGGAGAGCGCTTGGGAAGCCGGCAATGGCGACGCCAACATCAGGAGCACCGCGGCGCTGACGCGGCAGGAAGCGATGGCGATCGTCACACCCGACAATTTTTTACAGTCAATGACTGTGGATGCGATCGGCGCCGCACTGAAGGAGAAACCAGGGATAGCGCAATAAGTGCTCTGCCCCCAGCAAATGGGAGCGGAGCACACCTGAACAGAACTAAATTATAACTGAGGTCATTCTGTGGGGCAGGTCACTAGCTCCGCCCAGAAAGCCAACTTTTCCAATTGCGCCGGCGCGGATTTGTTTTGGGCGCGCTCACTAAACGCTCTAGGTCCCGCACGAGCATCTTGACATCATCGCCGCACTTAAACCGCTCTACGACACGAGGAATGATCGTCTCTACCAATTGCTGTTCGGCTGAAAAATCGCGATTCGACTCCATTTCTAGAGCGACGTCTTTTGGGCGCTCTTGCTGTAAGGCACGAACGGCATCTACCATCATACCGAGCGCATCTGCCGTGCGGTCGTGGAAGACAAGCAAACTCTGTGCAGCAAATCTCCAGAGGTTAGGACGCGCGCAACGATAAGTGAATCGGTTTTGCGTTTTTGGCGATGCGGCGGAATGACTCGGGGCTGACAGATTTTTCGGCGTCGGGCGGTGGCTTAGTTTCGTTTGCATGATTGATACGCAGGCGATTCGGCAGCGGTGGAATGCGGATGGCTCCAAGCGGGACGAGCGGGGTCGGAGATTGTTCGCCGCGAGCGAGGCGCGCGCCGCCGGGTGGGGCGGTCTGGCTGCCGT
>JAYTFS010000367.1:0-8413 GCA_043734185.1 Pseudolabrys sp.
CTTGTCACAGACACTGCAGGCGACGCGGCAACCGCGCGTCGTGCTTGAGCACATGTTGCGCATCGGGCGCCGTGCGATCGTCTCGTTTCCGAATTTCGGTCACTGGCAGGTGCGCATGCAGTTGCTGTTTGCCGGTCATATGCCGCGCACCGACATCCTGCCTTACAGCTGGTACGACACGCCGAACATTCATCACTGCACCATCAAGGACTTCCGCCAGCTCTGCACCGAAGTGGGTGTGAAGCTGGAGAAGGGGGTGGCGCTAAATGCTTGGGGCAGCCCGTTGCGCCTAAACGCGCCGTGGTGGTTCTGGAATCTGTTCGGCGAGCAGGCCGTGTTCTTGCTGAGCCGCAAGGACTGACGGCAGCAGTGCGAATCCTGGCAAAATTGCTGCACTGCACCTTTAACTTCAATTCGGGCGCCTGATGACTAAGCTTTGAAGTATATTCCTGTTTATAAACTGAATATATTTTTTATTCTAAGTACTTATTTCCGAAGTCATCGTACAAATATTTAGACACATGTATTAATAGCGTATACTTGCTATGTTTGCATAAAATGACCTTCCATTGAGCACGATTTCGCCACGCTTGGACGGCGTTTAGACCCCGCGTCTGTTTCTGATTCTTTCAGGGTCGGGTGCATTGCTTTGATGACAAGGGGACTAATCGTGATGAGACTTGATACGAAACGACCGGCGGCACTTTTGTTGTGTTCGGTTGCGTTTGTGGCTTTCGCCGTGCCGGCTGATGCAAGGCCCGCGCATCGGCATCATGCCGCGCCGGTTTTGGTTCAACCGCAAAATTCCGGCGGCCTGTCCGACGACCGCTATCCGGTTCAGGCCACGCAATCGGCTGCCGAGGAAGGGGCAAGCGGTCGTGCCCGGCGGGCCCATGCGGGTGATGCCTATGGCGGCGCAACGTCGGATTCATTGGTTTCGGAAGCGCGCCGATATATCGGCACTAATCCGACTGGGCGCGGCAGCCGGTGGTGCGGTGCCTTCATGGACCTCGTCCTTAAGAAGACCGGCCATGCCGGCGGCGGCAATCTGGCGCGCGGCTATGCGCGCTACGGCACGCGTGTTTCGGGACCGCAGGTCGGCGCCATCGCCGTGATGAATCATCACGTCGGCGTAGTGAGCGGCATCGATCCGAACGGCAATCCGATCATCGTCTCAGGTAACCACAATCGCACTGTGGCCGAATCGGTTTATCCGCGCGGCCGCATCGCCGCCTATGTGATGCCGGGCGGCTGATTAATCGCGCCCTCGTTAAACATAAACCGCGCCTCGCTCGAAAAGCGTGACGCGGTTTTTTTAACGGAGATGCGAGCTCGCGTTCGCGATTAAGGTTACAGGGCGCGCGCTGCGTAAACCACTTCATCCTTAATTCAGTTCGATCAATTTGCGGAAAATTGTCGTGCTAACTCCCGTTGTCGCCGGCGCAAAGCCGACGAGTAGAAGAAAACGGGTATCCGCGAATGCGTTCCAAGACTCGCTTCGTATTTGCCGCCGGCTGCATCAGTCTGCTCGCCCTCAACATTCCCGCTTTCAGCCGTCCATTGCCGCACGGCATCGCGCACAAGCAGAGCGCGGCACAGAAAAACAAAAACTTGCAGCACGCGGCCAAGGGGCACGCCAACGCGCGCGTCGCGCGCGAGGAGCGCGCCAGCCGTCTCATCAGCATGCGGATTACCGAAATGCCGAAGCGGCCGTTATTCGGCTGGCCGGCGCTGGTCAGCGAAGCCCGCAAATATATGGGCACCAATCCGACCGCCCGCAGCAAGCTGTGGTGCGCGACTTTTATGAACATGGTGCTTGCCAAGGCCGGCTACACCGGCACCAAGTCCGACGCCGCCAAATCTTTCGCCGCCTACGGCCACCGCGTATCGATGCCTGAAGTCGGCGCCATCGCCGTGCTCACGCGCGGCAAGAACGGCGGCCACGTCGGAGTCGTTTCGGGCATCGATAACAGCGGCAACCCGATCATCATTTCCGGCAATCACGGCCATCGGGTTGGCGAGGCTATCTATCCGCGTTCCCGCGTGATCGCTTATGTGATGCCGAGCGACCGCGAGCCAGGCGGCGCTCAGAGCAACATCCAAGTCGCCGAACGTAGCCCGCCTGTGAGCCAGCCCAATCGCCTGGCAGCCGAACGCCATATCGAATCGCCAATTGCCGAGTTGCTCGCGGCGATCCAGGCGGAGCGGGATCGTTCTGCGCGGCCGAGCGAACAAGATCGTGCCAACCAAGCGCAGCGTCCAAGCCAACCGCCGCAGGCACAATCGGTCGAACCGCGTCGCGTCGTGCAGCCGATACAGCCGCCCGAGCGCCATCGCACCATCCAGCGGACGGCCGAACCGCCACGCGTCTCGGAACGCGCTGGCGCAAACAATCAAGCCGTTGCCGAACTGCTTGGCCTGAAGGCTCGCGCTCAAGTTCTGCCGACGCGTCCGGCGCCGCAGCGCGAACGGCTGGTTCAGCAAAACCGGCCCGGCAACGTTGCCAGGGGCGATACCGGGCTCGCCGGCGCGTTCAGCCTGCGCTGAACCTCATTCCGATAGCGAAATTACTGCGTCGCCTTTGGCGATGTCGCCGCCTGCCGTCACTTCGGCATAGACGCCGCACTCGGCGTGCCCGAAGTTATCCATCAAAGTGCGCGGAATCGCTAGGTCGCGATTGCCGGTGTCGGGATCGACATCGGTGGCCGCGCAACGCACGATGCGTTTGACCACTTTGACGCGCGCGTTGCTGATCGCAATCTCCCGGCCGAGCAGATCGAACTCATGCCAGGCCGGCCATCCGGTCACATAGAGATTACCGCGAAAGCGCAGGGGATGAACGGGCGCGCCGGCCGCATTCTCTACCGCCGCCACCGAAGAGAGGTTGATGATCGACACGACTTTCTTGGAGACGTCTGAGAAACTGTGGCCTTCTCCAGACAGAACTTTGGGTGGTCCGCGCAATTCTGCCGGCATGAAGCGGCGGAAAAAGGCCTCGATCGCCAACCGTCCTTCCTTGGCGCGCAAGTCGCCGCGTGCTGCCTCGCGACCTTCCCACTGGATCGTCAACACGTGGCTCGTGTCATCGTAGTCCGTGCGAAGCGCCGCTAGCCGTTCATTACGCATCAGCATCAGGAAGCGCTGCTTAGGGAAATACTTCGGCTCGGCTGGATCGAAGCCAGAGGGCCCGTTTTCGATAGCGTACAGCCGGTCGGCCGGCAGGGTCGCCCCGGCCGCAAGGTTTGTGCGATCCAAGGCCTGCGGCGAGAGGCCCTTCACCGGGTAGCGGTAAATTGCTTGAATATAGCCAGGAGGATTTGTCATTCGTAACCTGACCTATATCAACGAGTCCGCCTCTTCAAACTGGCAATAAGTGCACCCACATATGGATAAGCGGGCCGCCTTCGGGGACCCGTCTTGCACCGGCGCCATAATGGGCCGAGGGAGCTGAAGTATGAATTTCGAGAAGTATACCGACCGCGCCAAGGGCTTCGTCCAATCGGCGCAATCCGTGGCTTTGCGCGAAGGGCACCAGCAATTCGCGCCTGAACATTTGCTCAAAGTCCTGCTCGACGATCCGGAAGGATTGGCTGCCGGTCTGATCGACCGATCAGGCGGCAATTCGCGCCAGGCCTTGGCGGCTGTCGAAGCCGCGCTCGCAAAAATACCGAAAGTATCCGGTGGCGGCGCCGGCCAGGTCTATCTCGCTCCGGCGCTGGCGCGCGTCTTCGACGTAGCGGAAAAGGCGGGTGAAAAAGCCGGCGACAGCTTCGTCACCGTCGAACGGCTTCTGCTCGCGCTGGCACTTGAGAAGGACAGCGAGGCGGGCCAGATCCTCGCCAAGGCCGGCGTCACGCCCCAGAAACTCAATGCCGCGATCGAAGCCTTGCGCAAGGGCCACACCGCGGATTCTCCCTCGGCCGAAAACGCCTATGACGCGCTCAAGAAATATGCTCGCGATCTCACCCAAGCCGCCCGCGATGGCAAGCTCGACCCGGTCATTGGCCGCGACGAGGAAATCCGCAGAACTATTCAAGTTCTGTCGCGGCGTACCAAGAACAATCCTGTTTTGATTGGCGAGCCCGGCGTCGGCAAGACGGCCATCGTCGAAGGTCTGGCGCTACGCATTGTCAACGGCGACGTGCCGGAAAGTCTGCAAGACAAGAAGCTGCTGGCACTCGATCTCGGCGCATTGATCGCCGGCGCTAAGTATCGCGGCGAGTTCGAAGAACGGCTCAAAGCCGTGCTCAACGAAGTGACATCCGCCGAGGGCGGCATCATCTTGTTCATCGACGAGATGCATACGCTGATCGGTGCCGGCAAGGCCGACGGCGCGATGGATGCGTCCAATCTACTCAAGCCGGCGCTGGCGCGCGGCGAACTGCATTGCATCGGCGCCACCACGCTCGATGAATACAAAAAACATGTGGAGAAGGATGCCGCACTGGCGCGGCGTTTCCAGCCGGTGTTCGTGTCCGAGCCGACGGTGGAGGATACGATCTCCATCCTGCGCGGCCTCAAGGACAAATACGAGCAGCATCACGGCGTGCGCATCAGCGACTCAGCGATTGTCGCGGCCGCGACTTTGTCCAACCGTTACATCACCGACCGCTTCCTGCCCGACAAGGCCATTGACCTGGTCGATGAAGCCAGCGCGCGGCTCAAGATGCAGGTCGATTCCAAGCCCGAGGAACTCGATTCTATCGATCGCGAAATCGTGCGGCTGAAAATCGAGCAGGAGGCTTTGAAAAAGGAAAGCGATGCCGGCTCCAAGGACCGCCTCAAGCGGCTGGAGACCGAATTGAGGGCGCTAGAGAAACAATCCGCCGATATCACCAGCCGCTGGAAGGCGGAAAAGGAAAAGCTGTCCGACGCCCAGAAGCTCAAGACCGAGCTCGATCACCTGCGCGGCGAACTCGCCAATGCGCAGCGCAAGGGCGAATATCAGCGCGCTGGCGAGTTGGCCTATGGCCGCATCCCGGAGTTGGAAAAGAAACTCAAGGCGACCGAAGGCGCGGAATCCGCAAAAGGTTCGATGGTGGAAGAGACCGTCACGGCCGATCACGTCGCTGGCGTCGTGTCGCGCTGGACCGGCGTGCCGGTCGACCGCATGCTGGAAGGCGAAAAGGAAAAGCTGCTGAAGATGGAAGACGAGCTCGCCAAGCGCGTCATCGGCCAACAGGAAGCCGTGCGCGCGGTGTCGACCGCGGTGCGGCGTGCCCGCGCCGGCTTGCAGGACCCGCATCGGCCGATTGGTTCGTTCATGTTCCTCGGTCCGACCGGCGTCGGAAAAACCGAGCTGACGAAGGCGCTGGCGGAATATCTGTTCGACGACGAGAACGCGCTGATCCGCATCGACATGTCGGAATATATGGAGAAACATTCTGTCGCGCGTCTGATCGGCGCGCCGCCGGGCTATGTCGGTTACGACGAAGGCGGCGCGCTCACCGAAGCGGTGCGGCGGCGGCCCTATCAGGTCGTGCTGTTTGACGAAATCGAGAAGGCGCATCCGGATGTGTTCAACATCCTGCTGCAAGTGCTCGACGACGGCCGGTTGACCGACGGGCAGGGCCATCAAGTCGACTTCCGCAACACCATCATCGTCATGACATCCAATCTCGGCGCCGATTTCCTTGTAAACCAGCCGGAGGGCGAGGACACCGAAGCGGTTCGCGATTCCGTCATGGCCGTCGTGCGCTCGGCGTTCCGGCCCGAGTTTCTCAACCGCGTCGACGAGATCATTCTGTTCCACCGGCTCAAGAAGTCGGAGATGACCCGCATCGTCGACATTCAGATGACGCGGCTGCAAAAGCTGCTCGACGATCGCAAGATTACCGCGGTGCTTGAGCCGGCGGCGCGCGAATGGCTGGCCGAAAAAGGCTGGGATCCGGCTTATGGCGCGAGGCCCTTGAAGCGCGTGATCCAGAAATCGGTGCAGGACCCGCTTGCCGAGATGATCCTGGCTGGCACGGTCAAGGATGGCGAGAAAGTCACGATCTCGGTTGGCAAGAACGGGCTCGCCTTCAACGGCAAGCTCGCGCAGGCGGCGTAATCAAAAACTACCGTACGGCTGCACCGCTCGAGGCCACGCGGGCTGGCTTGCGAGCCATGATGTTGTCGAGCCGTTCGCGCTCCTGGTCGAAGCCTGCCAGAATCTGGCCCTGAAGCTCGCGTCCGCGCGGCAGCTTGATGCGCATCGGGTCGACGAAGCGCCCGTTGACGCGGATTTCGTAGTGCACATGCGAGCCGGTCGACAATCCGGTGGAGCCGACGAAACCGATCACCTGGCCTTGGCGCACGCGCGCGCCCTCATCCATGTTGCGGGCAAAAGCGCTCATATGCCCGTAGGCCGACTCGTAGCCGTTGTTGTGACGGATCAGGACGAATTTTCCGTAGCCTGATTCCCAGCCGGACTTTTCGACCGTGCCATTGCCCGCGGCATAAATCGGCGTGCCGGTGGGTGCCGCCCAGTCCACGCCGGTATGCATCTTGGTGTAGCCGAGGATCGGATGGCGCCGTATGCCAAATGACGAACGCATGATGCCTTCAGCCACCGGCTTGCGCACGAGGAACTTCTTCGCGCTCTTGCCGGTCTCGTCATAATAATCGACCAGGCCGTCGTCGGGCGACTGGAAGCGGTAGAACTTCTTGGTCTCGCCGCCGACCGTGAGCGTGGCGAACAACACGTCGTTGCGGCTGTCGGCCGCAGGCGTTTCTTCTTCGCCGGCGTAGAGCACTTCAAATGAATCGCCGGGCTGCACCTTGCGCTGGAAATCGACGTCGTAAGAATAGATGCGGACCAGATCGTCGATAATGGGCCGTGGAATCTGATTGCGCAGCGCGGTCTCATAGACGCTTTGATAGAGACGCACGCCGGAGGTGTCGTTGTCGTCATTGCTGTCTTCGGACGCGTCGGCCACCTCGGTATTGATGCTCTTCACATCGACGGAAACATATTTGCCTGTATCGGCCAGCGCCACCACCGCCTCGACGGTCGCGTCGGTGGCGACGATCACGCGGATCGGCTGCAGCCGTTGTGCGCCGGGCACCGGCGCCAGCAGGACGCGCAGCTTCTGGCCTTCCTTGATGCCGCCATCGCGTCCGCGCGAGCCAAGAATTTTATTGATTGCAATAACGTCTTCAGTCGTGGCGCCGAGATCGCGCAATATGCTGCCGACGGTTTCGCCCTTCTTGGTGAGGATCTGGCGTTCGTTGAAGGCATTGCCGCCGGTGGTCTGGCTGGTGGTCTTGGGCAGCAACGTAATGTTCTCGGGAACGATGCGCGCTTCGAAGCCGGCATAAGGATCGGTATTGCCGACACCGGCATAGGCTAACTTGATGCCGGTGACGTTATCGCCCACCGGTTGATTGGCGGCCGCTTTGTCGCTCCACTCTGCAGCCTGACGTACGCGCGCCAACACTTCGTCGGTGGGCGTGAGCAAACCGATCCGCAGCTTCGGCATCATCGGCGCCAGATCCCGCATGACGAACGCAACTTCGGCATCCGGTTCGGCCGCCGCCGCGTTATCGGCCGAGGCGCCGCCGCCGGACGCGGATTCAGCAAGCAGCCGTTGCGGGTTGAAAGGTGGGATGTTCGCGGAGAGATCGGAAACAGTAAGCGAGAGATTGCCGGCGATGCGCACGAATGGGCGCACGCGCACGACTTCATGGTTACCCGAGCGCGTGGTGGTGGAAACGCGGATCACCTGGCGGGCGAACGACGGCTCTTCCGCTGTTGGCAACCGGTCGCTCTTGCGCACGCCGAGTTTATCGCCGACGGCGCCGATGGCGCCGCGCAGGGCAACTTCAACCCGCTCCGGCAGCGACGCGAAGTTGGTTTCTCCATCGAGCGACGTAAAAACGGCGCCACCCATCAAGGCAGCGCCGCACAGAGCCGTCAGAATTGTGCCGGAAAACCACTGGACTGAAACGCGCCGGCGATCGACGTAACCGCTGGTGCCGCCGTCGACCGACAGCGGCGGTTCATTGCCGAGCTCGATGGCGTCGGCATGCCTCGAGCGATATGCACCGCGCGACCGTGATTGGTCCAAGCTCGCCGTCCCCTGCGCCTGCGATTCATTCCGATGCCGGCACGATGCCGATTGGGTCCTAACCCGTCAATGACGGGCGGAAACCCTCGTTAATGGCCTGAATGACGATGGCTGGATGCCCCTGTTGCGATTCCATCCTTCAAACTGGTCCCAAGGACGACCCAGGATTATGGCCTGAGTGCGGCGCGGTATCGATTAAGACTTGATTTACCGGATAGCCGAAAGCCCCCAAGATATAAGGCTAATTTGATGGTCCCGGACCGCAAACTGAATCCGATTTGCGGTTGACAAGGCGTAAAGCCGAAGCCTATATACCGGCCATCGGCGCGCCACCCGCTAGTTGTTGGCGCGATGACGCGCCT
>JAYTFS010000368.1:0-13496 GCA_043734185.1 Pseudolabrys sp.
CGCCATGGTGGCGTTGGCGCGAACGCAGCCGTTTTACGGTCTCAAATTCGAAGGCCGCAGCTTCGACTGCGGCTCCAAGATCGGGTTTCTCACCGCCAACGTCGCCTATGGTTTGGAGCGCACCGATATTCCTGAATTGCGCGGCGAGCTAAAGCGGCTGCTCGGCGACAAATAGCGGCCTCATTTTATTTCTGGAACCGAAGCCCGAGCAGGAAGATGCTCGCGGTGTAATCGTTGCCGTCGACGTTGGAACGCAGCCAGTCCTGGCGGAATTCGCCTTTGATCTGGACCGAAGGGGTGAGCTTGTAGGTCAGCCCGACGCCCGCCGAAAAGCGCTTGTCCTCGCGCGAGAGGCCGACATAGTCGTCGAGTCCGAAGCCGATTTTCAAGCTGCCGATCAGCCAGCGCTGAAAAGCATGATCGAGCTGCAAGCCGACATCGCGATAAATCACGCCGGAGACGCCGGGTACCGTCGATTCACCGACCGATGATTTCGCGGTGAGCTTGACGTTGGTCAGCGCATTAACGGTCCACAACAAGGAGGCATCGCCGATCAGACCCTTGATCTGTTCCAGGCGCGTATCATCGTAACTGCGCTGTACGTAGCCAACCCCGAACTCGCCGGTGAGCTGGCGCGTGAGTTCAAAGGTCGAACCGACCCGACCGGTCCAGCCTTTTGAATTGCGCTGATAGCCGGAAAGATCGGTTGAGAGATCGTGCACGCGCGTATCGGCGCCCGCTTCGGCGAAGGGCACAACCCCGGGCAAGAGTTCGTAGCCGCCGCGCAGCGTGGCGCCGTATTGATCGAAATTGCGGTCGTCGTTGCTGGCGGTGGTGCCGTCGGTCAGCGTCGATTGCTGATAGACAGTGCGTTCGGCATCGCCCTTGATCGACACGTCGAAGCGGTTGAAGCGATGACCAAGTCCGGCGCTGCCGCCATAGGTGGTGTAGATCGGAAGCTTGGCCAGGCCCGCCGGCAGGTTCGGGCTGCCGGGATTGTCTGTGCCCACCAGCGCACGGGCCCCAAGATCGATGCGCGTGTCCTTGGTGACATCGACGCGGCCGTCTACTTTGCCGTTGAAGTTGGGTCGGCTCAGCGTCGGCGTGTGGTCGGGGCTGTAACCGGTATAGCTGCCGCGCAAATCAGCCTTGAGTTCATGCCGCGACCAGTTCGACCGCACCAGCAATTCCGGCGCGACATTGTAGAGCGAAGCGCCGCTGCCGCCGGCCGCGTGGCTGGGGTTCGTGTCATAGCCGCCGATCAACTCGATCGCCGGAAATAATACGAAAGCGCCGGCATGCACGCCGAGCGGGGCATAAGGATCGTCGGTTTCGGTGTGAGCCTTGCGCTTGGTTGGCTTGTGGCGGATGGGGCCGAGCTCAACCGGCGGATCGCCGGGTGCTGCGGCGTAGGCGCTCTTGCCGGAAGCGGTTGCTGGCTTCTGATAAGGCGAGATGATGAGCGGCGCGGGCTTGCCGGGCGTGGCCGCTTGCGTGTTCGGCGATTTTGATTTTGTCTTGACGCCGGCCTTGGCTTTAGCCTTGCGGCTGTTTGTGGAATCATACCCGGTGTCGCCGGCCGCGGATGGCGGCGTGAACGAAGCGGGCGGACCCAGTGGCGTCTGCTCCGGCCGGGTGAATTTCTGAAAAGTCGGCGGGTTTCTCGGATCGGTTGCGAGTTTCGGCGTCAGCGGATCGGGATTGGGCGGCGCGATCTGCGCGTTCGCATCCATGCCGACGGCCGCCGCGCAAACGGCGGCGAGCAGGCACACGCGATATCGCGCGGCCGATCCTGGGATGAAAATGCGCAACACGTCCGTCCTCAAACCTCCTGTGTCCGGCGCATGGGCTGGCCGCAAAGCGGCGCGCCCGCGGAACCGGCGGGAAGTGGTTAACGGAGGTTAAAGGCGTATGGTTAATGAGGTGTTGATCGGCGGGAGGGCCTGCGCCGCAGCGTTAAATCCAGCCTTTGAGCTCGCGCTGGACCACATTGCGGATCACCGCCATGCCGCCTGGGCTGTCATTGAGGCAGGGAATAGCCGCGAAGTTCTCGCCGCCAGCATGCCGGAAGATTTCGGCATTCTCCATCGCGACCTCTTCCAGCGTCTCCAGGCAGTCGGCTGAAAAACCGGGGGTGATGACGGCGAGGCTCCTCACGCCGCGCTCGGCGAGCGATTTCACCGTGACATCGGTATAGGGCTTGAGCCATTCCGTCACGCCGAAGCGCGACTGGAAGGTGAGCATCAATTGGCCCTCGTCGAGCTTAAGCCGCTCACCCAGCAGCCGGGCCGTTTTGGCGCACTGACAGTGATACGGGTCGCCCTTGAGCAGATATTCCTCCGGCATGCCGTGGAACGAAGCAAGGATCACCTCCGGCTTGAAGCTGAGCTTCGCCAGACTTTCCTCGACTGACGCGGCAAGCGCTTCGATATAGACCGGCTCCTCGAAATAAGCCGGCGCTACTCGCAGCGACGGTTGCCAGCGCATCGCAGACAGCGCCTCGAACGTCTTGTCGCAGACCGACGCGGTGGTCGCCGCGGCATATTGCGGATAAAGCGGCACGATCAGAATACGATCGCAGCCGGCAGCCTGCATCGCGTCAAGCCGTGAGCGCAGCGAAGGATTGCCGTAACGCATCGCCCAATCCACCACCATGCGCTGGTCGCTCGCGAATGCGGCGGCAAGTTTTTCCGATTGCGCGCGCGTGATGGTCTTGAGCGGCGACTCGTCGCGCTCTTTGTTCCAGATCTTGTCGTAGTCGGGACCTTTGCGGCCGGGGCGGAACGTCAGAATGACGAGATTGAGGATCAGCCACCACTTGATGCGGTTCTCCTCAATCACCCGCGGGTCGGACAGAAATTCCTTCAGATAGCGCCGCATCGACCAATAGTCGGTGGCGTCGGGCGTGCCGAGATTGACCAGCAGCACGCCGATACGGCGCGGCTGTATGGCTGGATGATCGGGTGGAAGATGCGAAGCGCCACTCATGGTCGCTATCAGAAGCAAATGGCGGGAGCGGTCAAGAGCGCGGGTTAGGTGACGGGGCGCTCATCTGCGATTACTTTGCCATCGTTCGGCAGTTCGCCGGGCGCCACCAATTTGACCGCGCCTTTGAGCTTGGTGACCGATTGCAAGGTGGTGGCAAGCGCGGCTTCAAGCGCGGCGTCGCGCGCAGTGCTTTCCGCAACAAGCGTCATGGTGTCCTGCTCGGCCTCGCGTCCCACAACGAGGCGCAGGCGCCCCAGTTGCGGATGTCTTGCTGCGACTTCGGCGATCTGCTTGGGATGCACGAACATGCCTTTAACCTTGGCGACCTGGTCGGCGCGGCCCATCCAGCCTTTGATCCGAATATTGGTGCGGCCACAAGGCGAGGCGCCCGGCATCAGAGCGGACAGATCGCCAGTGCCGAGCCGGATCATCGGGTAATCGGAGTTGAACGAGGTGACGACGACTTCACCGACTTCGCCTGCCACTACGGAATCGCCGGTGCCGGGCCGCACGATTTCGACGATCACGTTTTCGTTGACGATCTGGCCTTCCCGCGCCTCGCTCTCGTAGGCAATCACGCCGAGTTCGGCGGTCGCGTAACATTGGACGATCGCCACACCGCGCTTACCCAGTTCCTCGCGCAGTGAGGCGGGCAATGCCGCGCCCGACACCAGCCCGCGCTTGATCGAGGCGGCGTCCTTGCCGGTCTTCTCCGCGGTATCGAGCAGCACTTTAAGAAAATCAGGCGTGCCGACATAGCCCGATGGCTTGTAATGCGCGATCGCTTCAAGTTGCTGCTCGGTATTGCCGACGCCGCCGGGAATGACCGCGCAGCCGAGCGCGCGGCACCCCGACTCTAAGATGAATCCGCCGGGCGTAAGATGATAGGAGAATGAATTGTGGATGATGTCGTCGCGACGAAAGCCCGCCGCATAACAGGCGCGCGCGGCGCCGTAGCCGTCCGCGCCTTCGGCCTGCGGCTCGAAGATCGGCCCCGGCGACACCAGCAGGCGGCCAAATGTGCCGGCGGGTTTTGTGCTCAGGCCGCCGAACGGCGGATTTTGCTTTTGCAGTTCTGCGATATCGGATTTGCGCAGCACCGGCAGTTTCGCCAGCGCTTCACGCGACGTGACCGACCGCGGGGTTACACCTGCAAGATGCGACGCCCAACCGGGCGCTTTCATGGCGCGCGCGATCTGCTTCGGCAATTCCAAAAAATGCCTGCGTTCGCGCTCGGCGGGATCGAGGCTTTCGAGTTCGTCGCAGTGGTCCGCCATCGCCTACGCCAGCCAGCGCTTGCGCCGGCGGTAGTGCTTGCCGTCGCGGAACGATTTGCGCCGGCCTTCCGAAATGCCGAGGTAGAATTCCTTGACGTCCTCGTTATCAGAAAGCGACTTGGCGTCACCGTCCAGCACCACGCGGCCATTTTCCAGAATATAGCCGTAGCGCGCGAAACGCAGCGCCATGTTGGTGTTCTGCTCGGCGAGCAGGAATGAGACGCCTTCCTTGTCGTTGAGGTCCTTCACGATCGTGAAAATCTCTTCGACGATCTGCGGCGCCAATCCCATCGACGGCTCATCGAGCAAGATCATCTTCGGGCGCGACATCAGCGCCCGGCCAATGGCGCACATCTGCTGCTCGCCACCGGAAGTGAAGCCGGCCAGCGATTCCTTGCGCTCGGCGAGTTTGGGGAAATAGCCGTAGACCAAATCCATGTCGGCCTTGATCGCCGCCTTGCCGTCGCGCCGCGTAAACGCGCCAGTCAGCAAATTTTCATCGATGGTGAGATGGCCGAAGCAATGGCGGCCTTCCATCACCTGGATGCAGCCGCGCCTCACCAACTCATTGGGCGAGAGGTCCTGCACCTCGCTGCCTTCGAAGATGATCGAGCCCTTGGTGACGTCGCCACGCTCGGCATGCAGCAGGTTGGAAATCGCTTTGAGGGTGGTGGTCTTGCCGGCGCCATTGGCGCCGAGCAGCGCGACGATACCGCCCTTTGGCACGTCGAGCGACACGCCCTTGAGCACTAGTATGACGTGATCGTAGATGACTTCGATATTGTTGACCCTGAGGATGCGCTCAGGTGAGACGGCGGGCGCGACGCTCACGTGCTCGACGGCGGACATCGGTCAACCTCCGAAAAGAAATCCTCTCCCCGCGAACGGGGAGAGGATGTATCGCGTTGGGCTCAGGAGCCCTTGTCGCAAGGTTCCGTGCGCTTCGGCCAGCCGGCATTGGCGGTCGAATAGTCCTTGGCCGCGGCTTCGATCAGCGGACGGACCTTGGCCTTCAACGGCTCGATCCAGTCGGAGCCCTTGGTCCACTTGGTGCCGTCCCACTTCGCCATATAGGCCGAGTTGTGGCCGTTATGGTCCTCGCAAGCGACCTTCAAGGGAGCGGCAAAACCATCAGCGCCGATTTCCTTCAAACGGGCCGCGGTGATGTTGAGCGTCTCCAGTCCGCGACGCATGTCTTCACCGGTAATGGCTTTCTTGCCGGTGATCTTCTGCGCGTTGCGGATGCCTTCGGAGATGATGATCGAGTTGAGAACGCCCCGGTTATAGAGGTTCTCGCCGATCTTCTCCTTCGGGATAAGACTGTTTCCCTTGTCGACGACGTGCTTGAGGATGTCCTGGATGATCGGGAAGTCCGTGCCGACCTGGTTGAAGTTGAGCGCCAGGTAGCCTTTTGCTTCCGGACCGGCCGGACGCGCATCATCATCACCGCCCGCCCACCAGTTGCCGATGAAGTGATCGATCGGATAGTTGTTCTTCACCGCTTCCTTGACCGCGGTCGGATTCATGCTGCCAAAGCCCTGGACGTAGATCCAGTCAGGCTTGTCGCGGCGGATGTTGAGCCACTGCGACGACTGGTTCTGCATTTCGGCGGCGGGCACCGGATAGAGCTTGAGTTCGAAGCCGTAATCCTTGGCGAGCGCTTCGAGCAGCGGGATCGGCTCCTTGCCATAAGGCGCGTCGAGATAGATCAAGCCGATCTTCTTGCCATTGAGCTTTTCAAGACCGCCCTCTTTGCCGCCGATGTAGCGAATGAACATCGAGGCGCCGTCCCAGTAAGTCGCTGGCGGATTGAAGATCCATGGGAACGTGGTGCCGTCAGCGGACGCTGAGAGGCCATAGGCCATCGACAAGATCGGAATCTTGTCGACAGCGGCTTTCGGAATAATCTGCAGCGTGATGCCGGTCGAATACGGATTGATGACGACCGGATTCTTCGACTTCACCTGCTCGTAGCACTCGACGCCCTTCTTGGTGTCGTAGCCAGTTTCGCATTCCTCAACGACGATCTTGACGCCGTTGATGCCGCCGTCGCGCGCATTGAGCATGTTGAGATAGTCCGCCATGCCGCTCATGATCGGCGCACCGGAAACGGCGAAGGCGCCGGTGCGGTAAGACAGCAGCGGCACGTAGATGGTGTCGGCGGCGTTGGCCACCGGCGAAAACGCTAACCCGGAAATGCCCGTCGCAAGCGCAACGGCCGTTCCGAGTAGAACACGATGCAAACGCATTTCGTCTCCTCCCTCTTTTTCCGGCGGCACCGCCACCGCTTTGTTCAACGGCCTCCGGCTCTGGACCGGCGACCGCCCCCGTTTGGCGGGGGGTTGGCCAAGAGTGTGCCCGGTTAATACGGGAAAGGCCACACCCTCAATTTCTGCTTACCGATCTGCCACAAACGCGCGAGACCGCTGGGCTCCAGGATCAGGAATAGAATGATCAGCCCGCCGATGACCATGTACTGGATATGCTCAACGGTCGCGGCCTGGACCGGAATGCCGAATTTCGGCGGGATGTAACGCATCACAATCGGCAGGATGAAGATCAGTGCGGCGCCAAAGAAAGAGCCGGTCAGACTGCCGAGGCCGCCGATGATGACCATGAAGAGAATGAAGAAGCTGAGATTAACGTCGAACACCGCGGGCTCGGCTCCGCCATACCACAGGAACACCAGCAGGGCGCCGGCGACGCCGCAATAGAACGACGACACGGCGAAAGCCAAAAGCTTGGTCGGCAACAGCCGTATGCCGATCAGTTCGGCGGCAAGATCCATGTCGCGCACAGCCATCCACATGCGGCCGATGCGCCCATGCACCAGATTCGACGCCAGCCACGTCATGACGATCACAATTCCCAACACGACAAGATAACGCGTGGTCGGCGTTGCCGTCGCCCCTGTGATCGGAATGTCGAACAGCCTGCGGGTCGGCACTTCGATCGCGCCGGACGCGTTGTAATTATAAAACCAGGGCTGGCGGATGAAGCACCAGGATAAGAAGAATTGCGCGGCTAGTGTCGCCACGGCTAGATAGAACCCCTTGATGCGCAGCGACGGCAATCCGAACACCGCGCCGACCGCCGCCGAGAAGAAGCCCGATGCGATCACCCAGACCAGAATGTTCACGTTCGGGAAATAGGTCGTGAGCTTGTAGCAGGCATAGGCGCCGACACCCATGAAAGCGCCGGTGCCGAGCGACAGCAGCCCGGTATAGCCGGTCAGCAAATTGAGCCCGATCGCAGCCAGCGAGAAAATCAGGAACGGGATCATCACCGCCTGGATCAGAAACGCGCTGCCGAAATATGGAATAATGACGGCCGCGACAAACAGGATGATACCGAGCCCGACGCGGTCCTGCGGAATCGGGAACACCGCCATGTCGGCGGAGTAACTGGTCTTGAATTGGCCGGCCTCGCGGTAAAACATGATCTATATCCGCTCGATCAGCCGCTCGCCGAACAGACCTTGCGGCCGGAACAGCAGGAATATCAGCGCGATCACATAAGCGAGCCAGGTCTCGATGCCGCTGCCGAACAGCGGCCCCCAGTAGAACTCGCCGATCTTTTCGCCGACGCCAATGATGACGCCGCCAACAATGGCGCCGGGGATCGAGGTGAAGCCGCCGAGGATGAGAACCGGCAGCGCCTTGAGCGCGATTACTTCCAGCGCGAAAGAAACCTCGGAGCGAGCGCCCCACATGATGCCCGTCGTGAGCGCGACAAGGCCTGCCGCAAACCACACCACGATCCAGATTTGCTCCAGCGAAATGCCGACCGACAGTGCCGCCTTGTGGCTGTCCGCCACCGCGCGCAACGCCCGGCCGATTCGGGTTTTCTGGAAGAACACGGCGAGAGCCGCCACCATCAGCGAAGCGATCACAGCTGCCGCGATGTCGATCTTCTGGAACGACACGAATCCGCCAAGCATTTTGATGTCATAAGCGCCGCGCGGAAGGCCGAGTTGATTGGCGATCATGACTTTTGACTCGCCGCCAAAAACCAATTGCCCGAACCCAATCAGGAAATAGGTCAGCCCGAAGGTCGCCATGAACAAGATAATGTCGGGCTGATTGACCAATGGCCGCAGCATGACCCGCTCGATGGCAACGGCTAGCCCGAACATCACCACGATGGTCAAGCCGAGTGCGATATAGGCCGGGACGCCGCGTTCGTGCAGGCCGACCAGCGTCAGCGCCGCGAACACCACCATGATGCCTTGCGCGAAATTGAACACGCCCGAGGCCTTGAAGATCAACACGAAGCCGAGCGCGATCAGCGCATACAACACTCCGGCGACCAGGCCCTCCCACAAGGTCTGCACCAGCAGATCGGGCGCGGCCCCCATCTGCACGAAGGGATCGAAGAATATTTTATAGAGCAGGTCCATCCGGTCCTCAGTACGCCAAGTTCTTCAATGTGCGACGCCGAGATAGGCGTCGATCACAGCTTGATTCTTCTTCACTTCGTCAGGCGTGCCGTCGGCGATCTTAATGCCGTGGTCGAGCACCACGACGCGGTCAGACAGATCCATCACCACGCCCATGTCATGTTCGATCAACGCGATGGTGGTGCCGTAATGTTCGTTGACGTCGAGCACGAAGCGCGACATGTCCTCTTTCTCTTCCATGTTCATGCCGGCCATCGGCTCGTCGAGCAGCAGCAATTCCGGCTCCATCGCCAGCGCGCGGCCGAGTTCGACTCGCTTCTGCAAGCCGTACGGCAGGCGGCCGACCGGCGTGCGGCGGATTTCCTGGATCTTGAGGAAATCGATAATCTCCTCGACCCGGCGGCGATGCTCGACTTCTTCCGTCATCGCCGGTCCGTGGCGCAGCAATTGCCAGAACAGGTTCTTGTGCATTTTCAGCGTGCGGCCAACCATGATATTGTCGAGCGCGGTCATGCCGCGAAACAGCGCGACGTTCTGGAAGGTGCGCGCGATGCCGCCATGCGCGGCATCGTGCGGGCGCATCTTGGAGCGCGTTTCGCCCTTGAAATTAATGACGCCCTGCTGCGGGTGATAAAAGCCGTTGATGATGTTGAGCATCGAGGTCTTGCCGGCGCCATTCGGTCCGATAATGGCGCGGATTTCCCCTTTGCGGATATCGAAGGAGACGTCGCTCACCGCCTTCACGCCGCCAAAGGCCAGCGACACATTCGCCACCGACAACAGCACATCGCCGGCCGCAGCGTCGGGTCCGCCTGGCGTCCTCATGCCGCCTGCCCCAAGGCCGGCGCGGGCACCGACTGCATGTCGCGGATATTGATCCGCGCGCTGATGATGCCCTTGCGGCCATCCTCGAAGGAGACCTCGGTCGAGATATCGGCTGCCTTGGATCCATCGTAAAGCGCCTTGATCAAGGTGGCGTAGCGATCGGCAACGAAGCCGCGGCGTACTTTCTGGGTGCGCGTGAGCTCGCCATCGTCGGCGTCCAGTTCCTTGTGCAGGATCAGGAAGCGCTTGATCTGTGACCCCGCCATCACTTTGTCTTCGGCAAGCGAGCGATTGGTCTCCGCGACATGCTTCTCGATCATATCGTAGACCAGCGGGTGACCCGCCAATTCCTGATAGGAGCCATAGACGACGTTGTTGCGCTCGGCCCAGCTGCCGACCGCGGTGAGATCGATATTGATCATCACTGTGACGAAATCGCACTTGTCGCCTAGCGCCACGACTTCACGAATGTTGGGATAGAATTTGAGCTTGTTCTCGATGTATTTCGGCGGGAATAGCGAGCCGTCATTCAACTTGCCGACATCCTTGGACCGGTCGATGATTTTCAGATGCCCGGTCTTGGCGTCGAAGAAGCCGGCATCGCCGGTCTTCACGTAGCCATCGGGCGTCATCACCTCGGCCGTCTTGGCGTCGTCCTTGAAATAGCCGGAGAACATACCGGGCGATTTGAACTGCACCTCGCCGTTATCAGCGATGCGGATGTCGACGTTCGGGCAAGCCGGCCCAACAGTGTCGGAATAGTTTTCGCCGTCCGGCTGCGCGGTAATGTAGAGGAAGGCTTCGGTCTGGCCGTAAAGCTGTTTGAAGTTGAGGCCCATGGAGCGATAGAACGCGAACAGTTCGGGCCCGACAGCTTCGCCCGCGGTATAAGCGACGCGCACGCGTGAGAAACCGAGCACGTTCTTGAGCGGGCCGTAGACCAGGGTGTTGCCAAGCCAATAAAGCAGCCGGCCTTTGAGCGGCACCGGCCGGCCGTTGAGAATATCTTCGCCGTAGCGCCGCGCCACACCGATGAAATAATGGAACAGCTTGCGCTTGAAGAACGCGGCGTCCTCCATGCGGATCATCACGCGCGTCAGCAGAAGCTCGAGCGTGCGTGGCGGCGCAAAATAAAAGCTCGGCCCAATCTCGCGCAGATCTGACATCGCAGTGTCGGGGCTTTCCGGGCAGGCCATGCAGAAGCCGGACACCAAGCCTTGCGCGTAATTGAGATAGTGGTCGCCGACCCAAGCCAGCGGCAGATAAGCGAGCGCCACGTCATTCACGGTCAGTTTGTCGAAGGCGACGGTGTCCTCCGCCGCCTTGATCGACCGCTCGCCTGTCAGCATCACGCCTTTCGACGCGCCGGTAGTGCCCGAAGTATAGAGAATGATCGACGGATCGGAGCCTTTGCCGGCGGCAATCTCGGCGTCGAGCCAGGCACCCACCTTAGGATCGTCGGCGAGCGCCTTGCGGCCGTCGGCGATGACGTCGTTCATCGACCGCAGGCGGGCGTGGTCGTAGTCGCGCAAGCCACGCGTCTCGTCGTAGACCATCAATTCAAGCTTCGGCAGCCGATCCATGACGGACTGAATCTTGTCGATCTGTTCCTGATCTTCGATCGCGGCAAAGCGCGTTTCGGCGTGAGCCAGCACGAAGGAAAGTTCTTCGGCCACAGCGTCGGCGTAAACCGGCACCGGGATCGCGCCGAGCATTTGCGCCGCCATCACCGACCAATAAAGCCGCGGCCTATTGCCGCCGACGATGGCAACGGTCTCGCCGCGCTTGAGGCCGAGGCGGTGCAGACCGACCGCGTAGGCGCGCACGATCTCGAGCACTTGGCCCCAGGTCCACGTCTGCCAAACGCCGAGATCTTTGTGCCGCATGGAAGGACGCGACCCATACAGATCGGCGTTGCGCATCAATAACTTGGCGAACGTATCCGCCGGAGCGGAAGCGTTAAGCGGCACAGGCAGATCCTCCCGCCGCGATATGAAAACACCGATGCGGGGCGGTCAAGCCAAGCGTGGCTAAATTATTCAGCCGCCTTGAGAAATTGCGCCGAACCGGTGCGGAATTGCTCGCGCAAAACGGCCTCTTCGGCCTTGGCGGCCACCAGATGTCGGGCTTTGACATGGCCGAATCCGCGGATTTTCTCCGGCAGAGCTGCCAGAGCGACCGCAACGCCGTGATTGCTCGGTGTCAGATGTTCGATGATCTCGTCCAGTTCTACGAGATATTCTGACACCAACCGCCGCTCAGTTCTGCGCTCGGCGGTATAGCCGAACGGATCGAACGGGGTGCCGCGCAAGAACTTGAACTTCGCCAGAACTGCGAAGGCCTTAAGCAGCCACGGCCCGAACGACATCTTCTTCGGCTCGCCGGTGATGGCGTCACGCCGCGCCAGCATAGGCGGCGCCAGATGGAATTCAAGGCGCAGCTTGTCGCCGCCGAACGTCGATCGCACACGCTCCACAAAGGAAGTGTCGGTGTAAAGTCGCGCCACTTCGTATTCGTCCTTGTAAGCCATCAGCTTGAACAGATACCGCGCCGCCACTTCGGCAAGCCCGCTCATGCCCGGCGCTTTTTCGGCTTCTGCTGATTGCACTCTATCGACCATGCGGCGATAGCGCCGCGCATAGCGCTTGCTCTGATAGCCGGTGAGGAACGTGACACGCCGCTCCACTGTCTCCGCGAAGGTCTGCGACAACCGCAGCGAATCGTTGTCCTCTTGGGGACGCGGCGTGACCAGCGTCTCAACCGCGGCGGGATCGACCACCGCACGGCGGCCGTAGCGGAACGCCGCGATGTTCATCGGCACGGCCTCGCCGTTCATTTCAATCGCCTTCTCGACGGCTTCCGCCGACAGCGGCAGCGCGCCGACCTGATAGGCGTAGCCGAGCATGAACATATTGCCGCCGATGGAATTACCCAGTAGCGCGGTCGCAAGCCGGCTGGCATCGATGAAATTGCTGCGTGACGCGCCCGCCGAGCCGACGATGGCGCGCTTGAGCCGCTCGGTCGGCAGCGAATAGTCGGCGTTGCGGGTGAAATCACCCGGTAGAAATTCGGCGGTGTTGACGATGACGCGCGTATTCCCCGGTTTGATGGCGCCAAGCACTTTCTTGGAGCCAACCACAACGATGTCACCGCCGAGCACCAGATCGGCGCCGGATGCGGCGACGCGGATGGCGTGAATATCGTCCGGCGTATTGGCAATGCGGATGTGGCTATAAACCGCGCCACCCTTCTGCGCGAGGCCGGCCATGTCGATGACGCCCACACCTTTGCCTTCGAGATGTGCGGCCATGCTGACAATGCCGCCGATGGTGACAATGCCGGTGCCGCCAATGCCGGTGACGATGATGCTGTAGGGATGTTTGATCAACGGCACGTTCGGCGCCGGCAATTCGGGCCACTCGCCCGGCAGCGCGACGCCCTCGCCTTTCTTGAGCTTGGCGCCGTGCACGGTGACGAAGGACGGGCAGAAGCCGTTCACGCAGGAATAATCTTTGTTGCAGCTCGACTGGTCGATGGTGCGCTTGCGGCCCCATTCGGTCGCCAGCGGCTGCACCGAAACGCAATTCGATTTCACGCCGCAATCGCCGCAACCTTCGCACACCAGATCGTTGATGATGACGCGCTTGTCGGGGTCGGGGAACGTACCGCGCTTGCGGCGGCGCCGTTTCTCTGCGGCGCAAGTCTGATCGTAAATCAGAACGCTGACGCCCGGAACCTTGGTGAGTTCGCGCTGCTGGGCGTCCAGTTCATCGCGGTGATGAACGGTAAGCCCGCGGGGCCAGTCGGTGCCCTTGGCGTATTTCCACGGCTCGTCGGTGACGACGACCACGCGGCTGGCACCTTCGGCCGCCACCTGACGCGCAATCTGATCAACCGTGAGGCCGCCATCATTGGCCTGGCCGCCGGTCATCGCCACGGCGTCGTTGAACAAAATTTTGTAAGTCATCTTCACGCCACTCGCAATCGCCGCGCGGATGGCGAGATAG
>JAYTFS010000369.1:0-7219 GCA_043734185.1 Pseudolabrys sp.
TTCGTCAAATCGGCCGGCGAAATTTCCTGGTTCGGTCCTGTTCCGATCCAGGATTGAACGGCGCCACTCTGGCCGCTCTGCTGAAACTGCTTGAGCAGATCGTTCAGGCCGCCGCTCACCAGGCCTCCGGCCGCGCCGCCCGCGAGCAGGCCGCCCAACGGGCCTGACAGCAAGCTACCGAGCCCGCCAGAAAGCATGCCACCAAGTCCGCCGCCCGAATGCGCCGCATTGGGAGCGGGCGTGCCGGCAGGCTGGCCCGCGCTCATGTGCTTGATGGCTTTGTAGGCCAGCACACCAATGAGAGCCATCGCGATCGGTGACATGCCGCCTTTGCCGGGCTGGGCCGGCGCGGTCTGGCCGCGCGGTCCATTCTGCATGCCGTTGATGATGTCGAGCAGTCCCATGCGCGCCTCCTGTATTTCGATGACAGCCAATGCCTATGCCGCCCCGTATGGGAGCGGCATAGGCTATTTCACGGCGGAAGTTCAGGTCTTGATGTCGGCCGGAAGCTTTCCGCCATTGGCGGCAAGCTTGGTCATGATCTGCTTATGCAGCCACACATTCATGGTGGCTGAGTCATTGGTGTCGCCGGTGTAGTTCAATTCCTTGGCGAGGGTTTTGCGCGCCGTGATGCTGCTGTCGAGCTTGAGCGCCTTCATCAGATCGACGATGGAGGTGCGCCAGGCCAGCTTTTCGCCGGAAGCCGCCGCTGCCGCGTCAACGATCGGGGCAACGTCCACAGTGGGCGCGCCCGCGACGGGCGCTCCGGTGGGTGATGCGCTCGCTTGCGCCGAGCCGTGTCCGAAAATTGCGCCCATAATGCTTCCAAAAATACTCATGACCACCTCCAGCTTGTTTGTTATTGATCGGGCAGCAGCATCCTCCACCATTTCGCGCATGCACGTCAATTGATGGAACTCTGCGCTTCCAGCCTCTTCGCAAAAATGTAACATTGAGGCTCGTCTTGTGTTCTTCAGGCGATTCTCATGGAAACAGCAGGCCTAAATGGCTGCATCCGATCGCGGGCTCATTGCACTGAGCCAAGCTTACGAAGTTCGCTACTGGTCGAAGAAATTCAAGGTCACGCCGGCAAAGCTCAAATATGCTGTCAAGAAAGTCGGCCATTCGGCCAAGAAGGTCGGCGCCTACATCAAGCTGCAAAAGCACAGGGCGCGCGACAAGGCTTTGATCGCGCTCAGCCAGCCTTACGAAGTGCGCTACTGGTCCAAGAAATTCAAGATCACGCCTGCCAAGCTGAAGGCGGCGGTGAAAGTGGCCGGCCACTCGTCGAAGAAAGTCGCGGCTTATCTGGCCAAGAAGAAGAAAAAGAAGAAGAAGAAGAAGAAGAAGAAGAAGAAGCTCTAGCACAAGACACCCGCCGAAAAAATTGCCCGGCTTTTGGCCGGGCAAGTTTGGGGGAGGTTCAGAAGAAAACGAAGTCTCGTAAATCCGGATTAGCGAATGGTCGCCCAGGTTTGCTGTGCGCCGCTTTCGGGCGCATAAGACGCCGTCAGCGACACCGGCTGCACTTGAACCTGACGCGCCGGGGACTTGGCCTGCGCGATGGTGGTAGAGCCGGTCATTGGCAATACCACAACTTTGGCGCCGAGCTGCACACGATTGTAGAGATCGGTCACATCGTCATTGGTGAGGCGGATGCAGCCGCTAGATACCTGCTTGCCGATCGTGGACGGATTATTGGTGCCGTGAATGCGGTATTCGCTCGAGCCGAGATACATGGCGCGCGCGCCGAGCGGGTTGCCCGGACCGCCGGCGGTCATGCGCGGCAGATAAGGCTGGCGCGCGATCATTTCCTGCGGTGGATACCAATCCGGCCACTCGGCTTTTTTCGCGACTTGCTTGACGCCGGCCCAAGTGAAGCCTTCGCGACCGACGCCGATGCCGTAACGCACGGCCTTGCCGTTGCCGAGCACGAAATAGAGATACGTGTGCGGGGTGTCGATCACGACAGTGCCGGCGGCTTCGTGCGTGGCATAGTCGACGATCTGGCGCTGCAGGCGCGGAGCCAACGGTGCGTCTTCGGTGGCCTCGTCCTGCGCGTATTGCGGGGCGGATGCGGGGTTGAAGGCAAAGCGCTGCTGGGCTTGGGCTGCGCCGCAGGACAATGCAGCGGCGGCGATCAGCGCGGTGAGCGTGGAGAAAGACTTTACGGACATGACAGCCTCCAGCGAATTCCTCGTCCCATTCGTCGAGGCAAGCGCCGGGGAGGTTCAATGGTTCCGGTCAGGACCAGGCCATATGTTTGCGAGCGGGCGGAACCAAAGGCGCGCAACGTGCTCAGGCCGCCAGATGGCCTAATCGGCCTTGTGCCAGCCTACGACCGCGTCGGGGTGGCTGTCGGTGGACGAGAAATAAGGCTTGATGTCCAGAAGCGGCGTGCCGTCCAGGCAGTCGAGCCCGATAACCGACAAGGTGGCGCCCTCGACCTTGATGAGCCGCACCACGCTCATGGCGATCGGGTTGGGGCGGGCAGGCGAGCGCAGAGCAAAGGTGCCGCGCTGGACGTTCTTGCGGCGAGGAACTTGAAGAACAAGGTTCCTCGGGGCTTTGTCCATCCAGTACAGCAGGACTAGGTGGCTGCATGTGGCCACGTCTTTAAGCGCTTCCGCCCAGCGCGGATCGAGCTCGATCGTGCAAACAGCCTCGGATTCACGGGCATTTTTTGGACAGTCCTTGCGCTCCTTCCAGGGCGTGCGGATGCGGCCGATGAAATAGACGCAAGCATCTGATTTCTCGGGCAGATCGGTAGTCTTTTCGCCTTCCCAGACGCCGAAATCCTGGTCCGCCATTTTCAGTCCTCTCCCGCCCCGGTTATAGGCTTGCGGGGCCTTGTTTCAACGTATAAGGATATCTTTATATAGTGGGAGCGCGCCCATACCGCCGTTCGTTAGGCCCTTCATGACCGATAGTCAGCAACTCGGCTTCGACGCCCTCAACGCCGCCCTCAAGGCCGCCGGCGAGGAGACACGCCTGCGTGTGCTGGCGCTGCTGGGCGAGGCCGAACTCACTGTATCCGACCTCACCGACATTCTGCGCCAGTCGCAACCGCGCATTTCGCGCCATCTCAAGCTGCTGGCCGAAGCCGGGCTGATCGAGCGTTTCCGCGAAGGTACGTGGGCGTTCTTCCGCCTGGCCGAACACGGCGGCGGCGCCGAAGTCGCCCGCGCGTTGCTGGCGCAGCTCAATCCGGCAGATCAGACAATCGCCCGCGACCGAGACCGGCTGGCTTCGGTGCGTGCCGCCAGAGCCGCCGCCGCGCAGGCTTACTTTCGTGAACACGCCGCCGAATGGGATCGCATCCGCAAACTCCACGCCGCCGACGCCGCGGTGGAACAGGCGATCCGCGCCGCGCTGTCCGACAAACCATTCCGCACGCTGCTCGACCTCGGCACCGGCACCGGGCGCATGCTCGAATTGTTTGGCCGCGAGATCGAACGCGGACTTGGTCTCGACCTGTCGCTCGACATGCTGCTCTTGGCGCGCGACCGGCTGGAACGCGCCGGCCTGAAACACTGCAGTGTGCGTCAGGGCGACATCTACGATCTGCCGCTCGGCAACGACTCGTTCGACGTCGTGATCCTGCATCAGGTGTTGCACTTTCTCGACGACGGCGCGCGCGCGATCCGCGAGGCCGTGCGCGTGCTGCGGCCGGGCGGGCAGTTGCTGGTCGTCGACTTCGCGCCGCACGAATTGGAATTCCTGCGCGAGCAGCACGCGCATCGCCGGCTCGGATTTCCGCCTGAAACGGTGACGCAGTGGATGACCGCGTCCGGGCTTGAGCCGGTGATGCACAAGAGTCTCAACCCCGAGCCTGGCTCCGACGGCAAGATAGCGGTGTCGCTGTGGCTGGCACGCGATGCCCGCGCGTTGATTGCGAATTCGAACCGCCGCGAGGTGGCGTGATGAACAGCGCGCTTCGCGCCAGCCGCTTTGCCCGCGGCGAGGACCGCCGCATCGACGTGTCGTTCGAATTCTTCCCGCCGAAAGACGAGGCGATGGAGAAAATCCTCTGGGACTCGATCGAGCGGCTGGCTCCGCTGGCGCCGAATTTCGTTTCGGTGACTTACGGCGCCGGCGGCACCACGCGTGAGCGCACGCACGCCACCGTAAAACGCCTTCTGACCGAAACGCCGCTGACGCCGGCCGCGCATTTGACCTGCGTCGCGGCGACCAAAGGCGAAGTCGACGAGATCGTGCGCAATTATCACGCTGTCGGGGTGCGCCACATCGTGGCCTTGCGCGGCGATTCTTTGGAGGGCGCGGGCGCACACTTCGCGCCGCATCCGGGCGGCTACGAAACGTCCGCCGCGCTCGTCGCGGGCATCAAGCGCGTCTCGAACGATATCGAGGTCTCTGTCTCGGCCTATCCGGAGAAACATCCCGACAGCCCAACGGTGGACGCCGATATCGACATGCTCAAGGCCAAGGTCGATGCCGGGGCGGGGCGGGCCATCACGCAGTTTTTCTTCGAGAACGATCTGTACTTCCGCTATCTCGACCGCGTGCGCGCACGCGGCATTGATATCCCGATCGTGCCCGGCATCCTGCCGGTGCAGAACTTCAAGGCGGCGACGAATTTCGCCGCACGAGCCGGCGCTTCGGTGCCGGCCTGGCTGGCGGAACGCTTCCACGGCCTCGACAACGATCCGGCGACGCGAAAATTGATCGCTGCGGCTGTCGCCGCCGAGCAGGTGTTCGATCTGGTCGATCGCGGCGTCACAAACTTCCATTTTTACACCATGAACCGCGCGGACCTGGTTTACGCGATCTGCCACTTGCTGGGTTTGCGGCCCACGGTGGAGCAGGCGGCCTGATCATGACCAAAGCGTCCCACACCAGCGCCCGCAACGCTTTCCTCGATCTGATGAAGGAACGCATCCTGGTGCTCGATGGCGCCATGGGCACCATGATCCAGGCGCTCAAGCTGGACGAGGATGGCTATCGCGGCGCGCGCTTCGACGCCTGGAACCGCGAGGTGCGCGGCAATAATGACCTGCTTAATTTGAGCCGGCCCGACGCGGTGCGCGAGATCCATCTCAAATATTTCCGTGCCGGCGCCGATGTCGTCTCGACCAATACATTCTCCTCGACCTCCATTGCTCAGGCCGATTACGGCATGGAGGGCATCGCCTATGAACTCAATCAGGCCGGCGCCATGCTCGCCCGCGAGGCGGCGCTGGTTGCGGAGAAGGAAGACGGCCGCCGCCGGTTTGTTGCGGGCGCGCTCGGCCCGACTAACCGCACCGCTTCGATCTCGCCGGATGTGAGTAACCCCGGTTTCCGCGCCATCAGTTTTGACCAGTTGCGCCTGGCCTATGGCGAGCAGATCAAGGGATTGCTCGATGGCGGCGCCGATTTGCTGCTGATCGAGACTATTTTCGACACGCTCAACGCCAAAGCCGCGATCTACGCGATCGCCGAGGCCTGCGACGAGCGCAATATCGATGTGCCGGTAATGATCTCCGGCACTATCACCGACCGTTCGGGACGCCTGTTGTCGGGACAGACGCCGGCGGCGTTCTGGAATTCGGTCAAGCACGCCAGCCCGATCACCATCGGGCTCAACTGCGCGCTCGGCGCGACCGAGATGCGCGCGCATATCGCCGAGCTTGGCCGCGTCGCCGATACCTTCGTCTGCGCCTATCCGAATGCTGGTCTGCCGAACGAATTCGGCTACTACGACGAAAGCCCGGAATACATGGCGGAGTTGTTGGGCGAATTCGCCGACGGCGGATTGGTGAACGTGGTCGGCGGCTGTTGCGGCACCACGCCCGAGCACATCGCGGCCATCGCCAAGGCGGTGGAAGGCAAGGCGCCGCGCAAGATTCCCGAACTGCCACAGCAGTTGCGGCTCTCGGGCTTGGAGTCTTTCACGCTGACGCCGGAAATTCCATTCGTGAATGTCGGCGAACGCACCAACGTCACCGGCTCGGCCAAATTCCGCAAGCTGATCACCGCCGGCGATTATGCCAGTGCATTGTCCATCGCGCGCGAGCAGGTGGAGAACGGCGCGCAGGTGATCGACGTCAACATGGATGAAGGCTTGCTCGATTCCGAAGTGGCCATGGTGACTTTCCTCAATCTGATTGCCGCCGAGCCCGACATCGCGCGCGTGCCGGTGATGGTCGACTCGTCGAAATTCTCGGTGATCGAGGCCGGGCTGAAATGCCTGCAAGGCAAGCCGGCAGTCAATTCAATCTCGATGAAGGAAGGCGAAGCCGCTTTCATCGAGCACGCCAAGGTCGTGCGCCGCCACGGCGCCGCCGTGGTGGTGATGGCGTTCGACGAAAAGGGCCAGGCCGACACCTTCGAGCGCAAGACCACGATCTGCAAGCGCGCCTACGACATTCTGGTGAACACCGTCGGCTTTCCGCCGGAAGACATCATCTTCGATCCCAACATCTTTGCCATCGCCACCGGCATGGAGGAGCACAACAACTACGGCGTCGATTTCATCGAAGCCACGCGATGGATAAGGGCGAACCTGCCTTTCGTTCATGTCTCGGGCGGCGTGTCGAATTTGTCCTTTTCTTTTAGGGGCAACGAGCGCGTGCGCGAGGCCATGCACTCCGTATTCCTGTTCCACGCCATAAAAGCAGGCATGGATATGGGAATCGTCAATGCCGGGCAGATGGCGGTCTATGACTCTCTCGATCCGGAACTGCGCGATGCTTGCGAAGACGTTGTGCTTAATCGCCGTCCCGATGCCTCCGAACGCCTGCTGGCGCTGGCTGACAAATTCCGCGGCGCGGGGCAGGAGGCCAAGCACGTCGATCTGGCGTGGCGCGAGCGCCCGGTCGAGAAACGGCTAGCGCATGCCCTGGTGCACGGCATCACCGATTTCGTCGAGATCGATACCGAGGAAGCGCGCAAGACCGCCAAACGCCCGCTCGATGTCATCGAAGGCCCGCTGATGGACGGCATGAACATCGTCGGCGACCTGTTCGGCTCCGGCAAGATGTTCCTGCCGCAGGTGGTGAAGTCGGCGCGCGTCATGAAGCAGGCGGTCGCCTACCTGATGCCGTTCATGGATAAAGAAAAGGAAGAGCGACGGCTGGCGGGCGGCGCGGCGGAGCGCTCATCCAACGGCAAGATCGTGATGGCGACGGTGAAGGGCGACGTGCACGACATCGGCAAGAACATCGTCGGCGTCGTGCTCCAGTGCAACAACTACGAAGTGATCGACCTCGGCGTCATG
>JAYTFS010000370.1:0-3018 GCA_043734185.1 Pseudolabrys sp.
GTGAATCCGGAATCGGCAGGGGCGTAACGCCGTTGGAAAGGAAACAGGCGAATTTACGAACCCCTGTCAGGCTATCGAAACCGCTGTAGACACCGAGCAGCCGCCGGGCCGCGGCGTTGGCAACAACGACGATGGCATTTTCATCGGCGACGACAACGGCATCACGAATGCTTTCGACAGTGTTTTCCAGCAAGTTTCGTTTGGTGCCGAACTGGGCCGACAATTCGGCGAATGCCGCTGACAGCGTGGCCATCTCCCGGTCACCTTGGTCAGGCATCGCAACCGGCTCGCCGCGCGACAGGCCTTCGACAGCCCGGGTCATTTGGCTCAGATGCCTGGACGGAAACTTCGCGATCACGGCCGCGAGCACAAGTGCGACCGCAATCGCGATCACGCCGACGACAAGCGTCGCGCGGCCAAAACCTGCAAAACCATCACCGAACAAACCCAGTGCGCATATGGTTGCCACAACCAGGAACACCATCGCGGATGCAAGGCGGCTCCATAACGTCATAAGGACCAACTGCCCCGGAAAATCGTCAGAGAAAATCGCCAAGAAAATGGCTGCAAGGAAAGGTGCGAGTATGGATGCGCGGCCGGCGTTTCGGCCGGTGTTGTTCAATGGTGGACCGTTGTCCGGCGCCCTCAGCTACCCCAATGCTTAGCCGAGTTCTGCGCCGCGATCCCAGGTTTTCGCCCCCGTAGAATTACGGGCAGCGACTCAGAAAAAGCAGTTTTTCAAACCGTTTATACACCGAATATCCTGGTGTACCGCGCCTTGATCTCCTCGCTCTGCGCCTGCACGGCGGCGGGATCGGCCTTGAGCAATTTCAAACTCGCCAGCGGGATGTGCTCGCCCTTCTCCTTCACCTGCGCGTGAAACGAGCGGTGGGCGAACACGTCGACCAGCATCTGCTGGGTTTCGGCGCTGAAGAAGAAGCTCTGGAACAGCCTTGCCGCATTCGGATTGGGCGCCCCCTTGAAGATACCGGATGGAACGATGATCAGCGGCGCCCCCTCGGTCGGGTAGACCACCTCAACGGGTTTACCCTGGTCCTTGGCCAGCACCAGGTTGTAGTCATTGCCGTCGGCCATGATGGCGCGCTCGCCGAGCAGGATCTTCTTCGGCGGATCGGCGGCCGATTGCACCTGCATGACCTTCTGCTGCGCGAGCTTTTCCAGATAGACCCAGCCGAGATCCCGCGTCAGCACGAAGGTCGCGGTCATGATGGCACCGCTGTAGCCGGGGTGGCCCTTGACGATCTTGCCCAGCCATTTCGGGTCGAGCAGGTCGGCATAGCTCTTCGGCGCTTCCTCGCGCTTGACGAGATTGGTGTTGTAGCCGATCGCCTCCAGCCAGCCGCAAGAGGTCGCGTGCATGCCGTCGGAGTCGATCTGGTCGGCCGGGAAATGTTTGACGACCTCCGCCGGCAGGTAGGCCGCGAGCCAATTGCTCTTCTTCCAGTCGAGATAGTGTGCAGGATCCGTCGAGTTGGCGACATCGACGGCGTTGATGCCGCTGCCCTGCTCCTGGGCGATACGCTGAAAAATCCGCTCCGCGCCGGAACGCTCCACCCGCACGCTGATGCCCGGATATTTGGCTTCAAACGTGCGCGCCAGCCGCTCGGCGGTGTTGAGTTCAAGTGCCGTATAGAACGATACCTTGCCTTCCTTCCTGGCGGCTTCAATCAGCGCGGGCGTCACTTCGGAAGCTGGCGGCGCCGCGGCCTTGAGCGGCTCGGCAAACAGGACCCCGGCAACGGAAGCCGTCGACGCCTTCAGCAGGTCGCGTCTCGACCATCGGCGGTCCCGCATCGCATCCTCCGTTATGCCGCGACCGTTCTTCGGCCGCCTTGTTTCGACGCGCCTTCTTGACGCGAAGCGTGTCCACTTCGCTCGAAAACGCTTTAGCTAGCTTGCCCGCTGATGCGCCTTCAGCGCCTCGCCGAACGCCTCAAACAGCGCACGATTGATCGGATTGCGCTGCGGGTCGTACTCCGCATGCCATTGCACGCCGAGCGCAAAGCTCGGTGCATCGGCAATCCGGATCGCCTCGATGGTGCCGTCTTCCGCCACGCCCTCGATGACGACGCGCTCGCCGGGATCGAGGATGCCTTGCCCATGCAGCGAGTTCACGCGAATGGTTTCGCAGCCGAGCAGCTTGGCAAAGGCGCCGTCGGGTGTGAGATGGACGTCATGCCGGTCGGCAAAGATGACCAGGGGATCGGGGTGGATTTCGCCGTTCTCCAGCCGCGGCATCCGGTGATTCATGCGGCCGGGAATTTCACGGATTTCCGGATGCAGCGAGCCGCCAAAGGCGACGTTCATTTCCTGCAAGCCACGGCAGATGCCGAAGATCGGCACGCCGCGGGCGACGCAGGCTTCGGCCAGCGCAAGCGCGACGCCGTCGCGATGGATATCGTAAGGCTCGTGCTTCTCATGCGCTTCGGTCTTGAAGCGGGTCGGATGAACATTGGCGCGGGCGCCGGTGAGCACCACGCCATCGACGGCATCGAGCAAGGCGCCGATGTCGGTAATTTCAGGCGATCCGGCAAACATCAGCGGCAGCGCGCCGGACACGTCAGCCACCGCGCGAAGGTTGCGTTCTCCGACCATCTGGGTTGTGAAGCGATTTTCGATGCGATGGGCGTTTCCAATCACACCAACCACGGGCCGTTTCATCGCCAAGGTTCTGCTTTCATCGTCCTGCGCAAGGATCTTCCAGGTTGAGCCTGATTTTGGCAGATCATGCCTGCGAGATCGCAAGGGATCAACATGATATGCTGTCCACTTCTGCTTTACAGCTCCGCGCGAATCCCAGGCCGCGGCGGCAAGCTTGGCGTCGAGATAGGCACCGAGAGCCGGTTTTGGGTGGTTTGAGCCGTCTGCCGCACTTCGAAAGCCTTACTTCCGCGTCAACGTCTCCTTGGCGTCGATCGCCTCGACGCCGGGTAGACCGGCCGCACGAAGTGCAGTCGCAGCAACATTATCGGCGCCGTTCAGCCACGGCAGTTTCGC
>JAYTFS010000371.1:0-8815 GCA_043734185.1 Pseudolabrys sp.
GATGACCTATCCGCTCGCCATCGGCGGCGCTTGCATCCTAACCTCGATCATCGGCACGTTCTTCGTGCGGCTTGGCAAGAACAAGTCGATCATGGGTGCACTGTATAAAGGGTTCCTCGCTTCCGCCGTGCTTTCACTCGGCGCCATCTGGTACGTCACGAGCTACCTGATCGGCTTTGGTCCGATCGCGGGCGTGGCCTTCACCGGCCAGGCGCTCTTCATCTGCGCCGTGGTCGGATTGGTCGTCACCGGCCTCATCATCTGGATCACCGAATACTACACCGGCACCAACTTCCGCCCTGTAAAGTCGATCGCGGCGTCCTCCGTCACCGGCCACGGCACCAACGTTATCCAGGGCCTGGCGATCTCGCTGGAATCGACGGCGGCGCCGGCGCTGGTGATCATCGCCGGCATTCTGGTGTCCTACGGACAGGCTGGATTGTTCGGCATCGCGATTGCGGTGACGGCGATGCTGGCGCTCGCCGGCATGGTGGTCGCGCTCGATGCGTTCGGTCCCGTCACCGACAATGCCGGCGGCATTGCCGAAATGGCGGGCCTGCCGAAGAACGTGCGCAAGTTCACCGACGCGCTTGACGCGGTCGGCAACACCACCAAGGCGATCACCAAGGGCTACGCCATTGGTTCGGCTGGTTTGGGCGCGCTGGTGTTGTTTGCGGCCTATAACCAGGACCTGCTGTTCTTTGCGAAGGACTCCGTCGCGCATCCTTACTTCAAGGACGTGAAGCTCGATTTCGCGCTGACCAATCCCTACGTCGTGGTCGGTTTGTTGTTCGGTGGCATGCTGCCTTACCTGTTCGCGTCGATGGGCATGACCGCGGTTGGCCGCGCCGCCGGCGCGATCGTTGAGGAAGTGCGCCGTCAGTTCCGCAAAATGCCGGGCATCATGAAGGGCACGACCAAGCCGGACTACGGCCGCGCGGTCGATATCCTGACCAAGGCCGCGATCAAGGAAATGATCGTGCCGTCATTGCTGCCGGTGCTTTCACCCATCGTGTGCTACTTCGCGATCTTCTTCGTGGCGGGCGGCGGCGCGGTCGGCAAGTCGGCCGGTTTCTCCGCGCTCGGCGCCATGCTGCTCGGCGTCATCGTGACCGGCCTGTTTGTCGCGATCTCGATGACCTCCGGTGGCGGCGCCTGGGATAATGCCAAGAAATACATCGAGGACGGCCATTACGGCGGCAAGGGCTCGGAAGCCCACAAGGCCGCGGTAACCGGCGATACGGTCGGCGATCCCTATAAGGACACGGCGGGACCGGCGGTCAACCCGATGATCAAGATCACGAACATCGTGGCGCTGCTGCTCTTGGCGGTTCTCGCGCACTAATTCGCGAGACATCGCAAATAAAAAAGGGCCCGTGCAAATCGCGGGCCCTTTTGCTTTTGTCAGGAGGGACGTCTTATTGCGTCATCATCTTGGGTGAGAAGCTTCGCAAGATGCCGCGCAGATAGTTCAGCTCCATGCCGCCGGTTGTCGTGGTTTGAGTGACAAAGTCGAAGACCTTGCCGTCCTTGAGCCCGTAATTGGCCAAGCGCGCGACCCGCCGGTCCTTGTCGAAATAGACCGCGACCACGCGTTGATCGACGACCTCGTGCGGCATGAAGGCCAGGCCGCGTTCGGTCTTCTGAGAGATGTAATAGAAGGCCTCGCCATTCACGGTTGCGACTGTGGAGGGTGTGCCGAGGACGATCAGGACCTGTTCTTGGGTGGAGCCGACCGGAATCTGCTCGAGCGCGCCATCCGCCAGCACATAGCCGCGCTGAAGCGTCTCGCCGAAGCCGCTGCAACCGGCGAGCGCGATGGCGCAGGCAACTGCTACGGCAACGCGGGTGCAGTAAAGCCTTGCTTCCGTCGCGACGTTGACGTACCCGGCCAGCACGATGAAATTTCCCCTATTTCGCCGCGAGCCACGCGGTCCAGACACCATTTCCGCCCTGTATGGCATGATCGTGGCGCAGGCGCGATTGCCGTGTTTTTACCGCGACTACGCAGTCGCCGACACGGTTAACGGGCGTTTCGATCTGATCGTGCTGCATCTGGCGTTGCTGCTAGATCGCTTGGCGCAGGATCCGGGGCTCAAGACCCTCGGGCAGGACGTTTTCGACCGATTTTGCCAGGATATGGACCACAATCTGCGGGAAATGGGCGTTGGCTACATAAAGGTGCCCAAGGAAATGAAGCAAATGGGCGAGGCGTTCTATGGCCGGTCGCAGGCTTACCAGGCTGCTTTGGCGGCTCCCGGCGAGCAGGCATTGGTCGAGGCGGTCGCCCGTAATATCTATGGCGGATCGCCGCAGGAAGCGGCTTCGGCCCCTCGGCTTGCGGCCTATATGCGCCTGGCGGTACGTGATCTGGCGGCACATGACGCGGCCAGCTTCTCCGCCGGCAAACTGCACTTTCCGGATCCGGCGGCGATCCATTTGGATAAAACGTGACGACGATGGAAAAGGCCGACAGCCCCTCAAATGTCCCTTGGAGCGTTCCGGTGTCCGTGGACGATATCCCGGCGAGCGGACTCCATACCGAAATCGAGGCGTCGCCCGCGATCCGGGCGCAAGTGCTGGCGCTGGTGGCCGGGCTCGCATCGGTTCACGATTTGCCGAAGCTATCGGCCGTGTTCGACCTTACGCGGCGTGGCGCCAAGGTCCATGTCGCCGGGTTGGTGAGCGCGCGGGTGGGTCAGACCTGCGTGGTGACCTTGGAGCCGATCGAGAGCGAGGTGGACGAGGTTGTCGATGTGCTGTTTGCGCCAACGCCTGGCCGTGGTCAGCCGGCCGCGCCTGAAGTCGAGGTCAAACTGGACGAGGAGCCGCCGGAACCGTTGGTCGGCGGTATCGTGGACCTAGGCGCGCTGGCCACCGAGTTTCTGGTCCTTGGCGTAGACCCCCATCCGCGCAAGCCGGGTGCCGAATTTGGCTCCCTCAAGGTCGGCGACGACGGTCCGCGTCACTTTGCGGCTCTGGAAGCGCTCAAGAACCGCTTGGGAGGCGGCAAGTCGTGACCTTTCGAAGCATGGAACCAAGCCACAACCGGCTTGTTTGCGGCGAGCCAGCGGCTATGTTCGCCCCGTGCAGCAAACTCCGGTGACCGCGTTGCCGGCGCACAAGCTTTCGCCGTCAGGGTCAATCCATGGCCGATAGAGTTCGTATCGCGATTGACGCCATGGGCGGCGACCATGGCGCGTCAGTCACCCTGCCGGGGGCTGAAATTTCGCTTACCCGCCATCCTGACATTGAATACCTGTTGTTCGGCGACCGCGCCGTGCTGGAACCGTTGCTCGACGGTCTGCCCCGGCTGAAGGCCAAGTCGAAACTCACGCATACCGAAGTCTCGATCCGGATGGACGACAAGCCGAGTCAGGCGCTGCGTTACGGCCGCCATAAATCCTCGATGTGGCTGGCGATCGACGCGGTCAAAAAGGGCGAGGCCGATGTCGCGGTCTCGGCTGGCAATACCGGCGCACTGATGGCGATGGCGCGCTTTAATCTCAAGATGATTTCGGGGATCTCGCGGCCGGCGATCGCCGGGCTTTGGCCGACCCTGAGGGGCGAGTCCGTGGTGCTCGATGTCGGGGCCTCGATCGGCGCCGACGAGGCGCACCTGCTCAATCTCGCCGCCATGGGCAGCGCCATGGCGCGCGTCCTGTTCGACGTCGAGCGGCCGACCGTTGGCCTGCTCAATATCGGGGTCGAAGAGGTCAAAGGGCTCGAACAGGTGCGCGAGGCCGGCCGCATCTTGCGCGAAGGTGAATTCCCGTTTTTCGAGTATCACGGCTTTGTCGAAGGCGACGATATCGGCAAAGGCGTGGTGGACGTGGTCGTGACCGAAGGCTTCGCCGGCAATATCGCGCTCAAGACCGCGGAAGGCACCGCGCGCCAATTCGCGCAATACCTGCGCTCCGCCATGAACCGGACCTGGATGGCGCGGCTCGGTTATCTTCTGGCGCGGCAGGCCTTCCAGACCTTGCGTGACAAGATGGACCCGCGCAAATCGAACGGCGGCGTGTTTCTCGGCCTCAACGGCGTCGTCATCAAAAGTCATGGCGGCACGGACGGCGAAGGCTTCGCCGCCGCGATCGACATGGGCTACGACATGAGCCGCTACGAATTGCTCGCCAAGATCGGCCAATCCATGGCGCGCGACCGGCTGGTGACGGCGGCGGCGCAAATGGCAAGCGGAGCGGCATCGTGACCCAATTGCGTTCCGTCGTGCTGGGCTGCGGCAGCTATCTTCCGGCGCGAATTCTCAGCAATGACGAACTGGCGCGCTCGGTGGCGACCACCGACGAATGGATTGTGCAGCGCACTGGCATCCGCGAGCGTCATATCGCGGCCGCGGGCGAACTCACCTCGGATCTCGCGCTTGCGGCGGCGCGTTCCACACTCGCCAACGCGCGTGTCGAGGCAAGTTCCATCGATCTGATCGTTCTGGCGACATCGACGCCGGACCAGACCTTTCCTGCTACAGCCGTCACGGTGCAGGCCGGCCTCGGGATTACCCATGGCGCCGCTTTCGACCTGCAGGCGGTCTGTTCGGGCTTTGTTTATGCGCTTTCGGTGGCCGATGCGCTGCTGCGTTCCGGCAGCAGCAAGCGCGCTTTGATTATTGGCGCGGAGACTTTTTCCCGCATCCTCGATTGGAACGACCGCACCACCTGCGTGCTGTTCGGCGACGGCGCCGGCGCGATCGTTCTGGAAGCGCAAGAGCAACCCGGCAATCAAGCTGACCGCGGCGTCCTCACTACGCATTTGCGGTCGGATGGCCGCCATAGAACCAAACTCTATGTAGACGGCGGCCCGTCCTCGACCCAGACCGTCGGTCATCTGCGCATGGAGGGCCGCGAAGTATTTAAGCATGCGGTAGCCATGATCACCGACGTGATCGAGGACGCTTTCGAGGCCACCGGTTATACCGCCGCCGATATCGACTGGTTCGTGCCGCATCAGGCCAACAAGCGGATCATCGACGGCTCGGCTCACAAGCTTGGTATCGCGCCGGAGAAAGTCGTTATCACTGTCGACCGGCATGGCAACACCTCCGCGGCCTCGATCCCGCTGGCGCTGGCCGACGCGGTCGCCGACCGGCGCATCAAGCGCGGCAACCTCATTCTCCTCGAAGCCATGGGCGGGGGCTTCACGTGGGGCTCGGCCCTGCTGCGGTGGTGAAGGGGGCGGACCGGGAACGGCCGGGGGCAGGAGTCACATTATTAAAATCGCCCCGTTGACCGACCCCTATCTTGCTAATATCGTCGATAATTCAGCAGGATATGTTCGCTGGGGGCAGTGCGGGCGATGTCTGGTAAAACGGTAACGCGGGCTGACCTGTGCGAGGCGGTCTATCAAAAAGTGGGCCTTTCGCGAACCGAGTCGGCCTCGCTCGTAGAACTGGTGCTCAAAGAAATCACCGACTGCCTGGAGCGTGGCGAGACCGTGAAGCTTTCTTCGTTCGGCTCATTTGTCGTGCGTAAAAAAGGCCAGCGTATCGGACGCAATCCGAAAACCGGCAAGGAAGTCCCGATTTCGCCGCGGCGCGTGATGGTGTTCAAGCCGTCGGCGATCCTCAAGCAGCGCATCAACGGCCACGACGTCGCCGACGAAGCCTGAACCCGCTGCGTTCGTTTCAGTAAAAGCGTTTAATTCTAATCAAGGAGCGAGCCCGCTTTGGATAACAAGGCGCCGGAAGCGTTTCGTACCATCAGCGAAGTGGCAGATGAACTCGATCTGCCGCAGCACGTGTTGCGTTTTTGGGAAAGCCGCTTCCGCGAAATCAAACCGATGAAGCGTGGCGGTGGCCGGCGCTATTATCGTCCCGACGATGTCGAACTGCTTCGCGGCATTCGCCATCTTTTATACGGCGAAGGCTACACGATCCGCGGCGTGCAGAGAATCTTGCGCGAGCAGGGGGCGAAGTTCGTGCAAGCGGTGTGGCTGGAAGGCGCGCCGCAGCCGCCGCATGGCGCGAGCGATGACGAGGATTTC
This sequence comes from Pseudolabrys sp., assembly GCA_043734185.1. Classification (GTDB taxonomy): domain Bacteria; phylum Pseudomonadota; class Alphaproteobacteria; order Rhizobiales; family Xanthobacteraceae; genus Pseudolabrys. The sequence continues at coordinate 5,998 of JAYTFS010000371.1, forward strand.
GCCGACGATGTTGTGTCGCCGGAGCAGCCTGTTGAGGAAGGCCGCGGTCTGCGCGGAAAACTGACATCCTTGATTGGGCGCGATCTTGGCGAGCGGCAGGATCCAGCCGAAGGCCGGCGCGAGCCGCCGTTCAAGAGCGCGCCGGAGCCGCGCATTGAGCCGACCGATCGCGCGAGCCGCGGGACAGGATTTTCCGCCGCCGAACCTGATCCGTCGATCTCGGAGTCTGCGCTGCTGCCACCGCTGGCTCGCAAGACCTCGCCCGGCGGCGGACTGGCCCGCGACGATTTACGGAAATTGCACGCGGTGCTGCACGAATTGACCGAATGCTGCAAACTCATCGACGCGGCGGTTACGCGCTCGGAATAGCCCCAAGCTCCCTCACGATTGAACCTAATGCGCGTAGTGGCGCACATAACGCCATGTAGTATGTTGTTGCCGGTTGCTCCGGCTGGGAATGGATGATTTATGCGGCGCGTTGCTTCGGCTGCGTTATTGGCGGTCGCTATAGGCTTTGGCGGGCTCACGCCTGCGTTCGCGCAGCTTCCAGCGCCCAACGATCCGCTGCCGGTGGGTCCCGCAATAACACCGCTCGCCGGCTTTGTTATGGGCTCGGTCGCGGCCGCCGCGATCGCGCCGATCATCGGCACGATTGTGTTCGGCCGCGAAATGACCCCCAACGAGGTCTATCGCTCGACGCTGACCAGTTTTCTCGGGCCGATTGGGTGGGTGCTCGGCAATCAGTTTTTCCCGGATGCGCCGCGCGGTGGCGGCCCGCCGGCGAAAAATTCGCAGGTGCACGGCCGCAACATCAATATTCCGCCGCCGGGCGAAACGCATTTCGTTCCCAACGATGTGCTGGTGGAATTCGGCGCCGGTACCAGCGCAAGCTATCTCGATAACATCTCGCGCATTCTGCAATTGACGCCGCAGGAGACGCAGACCTTCGCGCTCACAGGCCGCACGTTACAGCGCTGGCGCATCGACGGCACGCGTTCGGTACCCGATACGCTGCGCGCGCTAAGGCGCTTTGGACGGATTTCGGCGGCGCAGGCGAATTTTTCCTATCTCGGCCAACAGGGCGCTCCCGCGTCTACGCAACAGGCGGCCGGGGATTCCAGCTCCGCGCAGTATGTCGTACCCAAATTGCATTTGCTGGAAGCGCACCGCATCACCAGCGGCGATAACGTACTGGTCGCAATACTCGATTCACAAATCGATACCAGGCATCCCGATCTTGCCGGCGTGTTCGCGGACCAATTTGATGTGTTGGGCTCCCCTTCGCCGCCACACCTGCACGGCACCGGCATGGCCGGCGCGATTGCTTCGCACGCAAAACTGCTTGGCGTCGCGCCGAAGGTGAAGCTGCTCGCGGTGCGCGCCTTTACCGGCGACAGGGAGAGTGCGCAAAGCACGAGCTTCAATATTCTCAAAGGCCTCGATTGGGCCGCGGGCAAAGGCGCGCGCGTCATGAATATGAGTTTTGCCGGACCCGCCGACCCGATGGTCCGCAACATGCTGTCGAGGGTGCATGCGCATGGCATTGTCATGATCGCCGCCGTCGGAAACGCCGGCGCAAATTCCCCGCCGCTTTATCCGGCGGCATATCCTTCGGTGATCGGCGTGACAGCGACCGGCGCCGACGATCAGCTCTTGCCGCAGGCCAATCGCGGGCCGCAGGTCGCCGTGTCGGCGCCGGGTATCGAAATTCTGGTGCCGGCTCCGGATGGCGGATACCAGATCACGTCAGGCACGTCGGTCGCCGCCGCGCATGCCAGCGGGGTCGCGGCGCTTCTCCTCGCGCGCAACCCGAAACTGACTCCGGACGAAATCCGCCGCGCGCTGATCCGGACGGCGCACACGCTTCCCGGCAAACGCAATGAAACCGGCGCCGGCGTGATCGACGCGCTCGGCGCGGTCAATTCGGTGCGCAATTAATCAGCGGACGGAGACAGCATGACAGCGCCAGACGAACTCCTGATCGAACGTCCGTCTAACGAGATTGTCGTGCTCCGTCTAAATCGGCCGCAGGTCCGCAATGCGCTCAATCTGGAAGTGCGGGTACGCCTCGCCGAGGAAGTCACGCGTTACGCAGCCGATCCGGCTATTCGCTGCCTGATCATTACGGGTTCTGACGCGGCCTTCGCTGCCGGCGCCGACATCGGCGAAATGGCGCAAGCCACCCCGGCCGAGATCATGGCGGCCAACGCGCAGAAATATTGGCGCACGATCAGCGAATGTCGAAAGCCCCTGATTGCTGCGATCGATGGTTACGCGCTGGGTGGCGGGCTTGAGCTTGCGCTGTGTGCCGACATCATCGTTGCCGGCGAGGGCGCCAAGCTCGGTCTACCGGAAGTCAAACTCGGCATTCTGCCTGGCGGCGGCGGTACCCAAAGGTTAGCGCGACTGGCGGGCTCCAAGCGGGCCATGCTGCTGCTGATGACAGGCCGAATGTTCAGCGCCACGGAAGCCTTCGCGATGGGCGTCGTCAGTGAGATTGCGCCGACCGGGCAAGCGCTGCCGCGCGCGCTGGAGATCGCCGCTGAGATTGCCGCCATGCCGGCGATCGCCGTCATGCAGATCAAGGACGTCGTCAATGCCGGCTTAAACATGCCGCTCGGCGTCGCATTGGCGATGGAACGCAGGGCCTTCGCAATGCAATTCGCAACGCGCGACCAGAAGGAAGGAATGCGCGCTTTTCTTGAGAAGCGGAAACCGCAATTTGAAGGAAAATGAAATTGGTCGGGGCGACTGGATTTGAACCAGCGACCCCTTGTCTCCCAGACAAGTGCGCTAACCGGGCTGCGCCACGCCCCGA
>JAYTFS010000372.1:0-2676 GCA_043734185.1 Pseudolabrys sp.
TCTGCCGCGCTAAACCCTCGACGAAAGCTCTGATCCATCGTCACACTCCATCTTTTCACTCTAAGATAAAGTGTTGCGTCGATCCGTTGAGACCACCGCACACAGCGGACATTCCAGCCGCACCCGCGTTTGTCCCCTTTTGGACTAAAGCAGACAACGGCCGATTTTGGCTCGAGATGATTTGTCCGCTTATGACCCAAAGCGGACATTGGCTGTGCACTGCGGCAATGGTTTTGATGCCGGTTTCGGCCCCTATCAAAGTACTCGATTAAACCGATACGATGCCGTCTCCTGAGCTTGGGGAAGACAATGCAACGGCGCGAGTTCATCACGCTTCTCGGCAGCGCGGCAGCGGCATGGCCGCTCGCGGCGCGCGCGCAGCAGTCAGACCGGGTGCGGCGCATCGGCGTGCTACTTGCGGCCTACACGGAGACCGATCGAGCAGGCCAGGCGCGCATCGCGACGTTCCGCAATACTCTGCAAGGATTAGGCTGGAGCGACGGTCGCAATATCCGCTTCGATTATCGCTGGAGTGGCGGCAATGCTGCCAACGCAAAAACCCTTGCGGCGGACCTATTGCAATCGGCGCCGGATGCAATCGTTGTGGCGGGTGATCCGGCGTTGGCACAGCTTCACAAGCTGCCAAGCACGATTCCAATCGTGTTCACCCAGGTCTCCGAGCCGGTCGATAGTGGATTTGTCGCCAGTTTGGCGCGGCCGGGTGGTCATATCACAGGCTTCCAGAATTTCGAACCAGCGATGAGTGGCAAGTGGCTGGGCGTGCTCAAGGAGATTGCGCCGAACTTGAAGCACGTCGGCGCGATGTTCAGTTCGGACGCTGCGTTTCATGCATCATTTTTGCGCGCTGCCGAGGCAGTCGCGCCGTCACTTGGCGTCTCGGTGAGCATTGTCGACGTGCAAGACAGTGGTGGCATCGAGCGGGCGACCACCGCGTTTGCCAGCCAGCCAGACGGCGGCCTACTGGTTTTCCCGCATCCAAACACAATTGCGAGTCGTGGCTCGATCATTGCGCTCGCAGACCGTCATCGTCTGCCGGCGATCTATCCGTACCGGTATTTTGCGACCGACGGCGGTCTGATTTCCTATGGTCCCGATCAGATCGATCAGTGGCGCGGAGCTGCGGGATACATCGACCGCATCCTCAAGGGCGAGAAACCGGCTGATCTCTCGGTGCAGGCGCCGACAAAATTTGAGCTGGCGATCAACCTTAAGGCCGCCAAGGTGCTCGGCCTCACCGTGCCTCCGCAAATGCTCGCCCGCGCCGACGAGGTGATCGAATAGAGATGTTGTTTGCTGCGGTGCATCGGTCGCTAATGGTACTTAACGGCCAAACCGACCGCGCCCGATTTTGTCGCCTATTGGAGCAACAGCGGACAAAAATCCGCTCCGACGTCCCATGGGTACGCAGCGAATGACCCAACTGCGACAATTGCTGTGCACTGCGGCAATGGTTTTGTTGCCGATTTCAGCCCCTATCAAAGTATTCGTTTAAACCGATACGATGCCCTGTCCTGAGCTTCGGGAGAGGCAATGAGGCGGCGCAACAAAGCAGGCGGCAGGCCACCAAAAACGCAACGCCGCAAGACGGCGAGGGTCGCTCGTCGTCATAAGCCTTCCGCCGCCGATGCGACCGAAAGCATTGCACTGCTCACACGTGAACGGGACGAGGCGCTAGAGCAGCAAACGGCGACGTCGGAGGTGCTCAAGATCATTGCAAGCTCGACCGGGGAGCTTGCGCCTGTGTTTCAGTCGATGCTGAAAAATGCCACACGCATCTGTGAAGCCAAGTTCGGTATTTTGTTCGAGTACACCGACGGCAAGTTTTGCGCGCTTGCGACACTGGATGTGCCGCCCGCCTTTGCTGACTTACATCGCGAGCCGCGCATCTGGGGGCCAGATACCGGCCTCGGGCAACTAGCTCGTGTGAAGAAGACAGTCCACATCCACAACACGCTCGAAGGTCGCGCCTTTGCTGAGCGAGATCCCGGCCGCATGGCGGCCGTAGAAATTGGCGGAGTACGTTCGTTCGTTGCCGTTCCGATGCTCAAGGATGGCGAGTTTATCGGCGCGATAATCATCTTCCGCCAGGAGGTTCGCCCGTTCACGGACAAGCAGATTGAGCTGGTCACGAATTTCGCCGCCCAGGCCGTGATCGCCATCGAGAATACGCGGCTATTCAACGAGCTGCGCCAGCGCACTGATGATCTGAGCGAGTCGTTGGAGCAGCAGATCGCGACCTCTGAGGTATTGCGGGTCATATCAAGCTCGCCCGGCGATCTGGAGCCGGTCTTCAACTCAATGTTGAAGAACGCCACTCGCATCTGTGAGGCCAAGTTCGGCGTACTGTACCGCTACGACGGCAGCGAATTTCATCTTGGCGCTTTACTCGGCGCACCGCCCGCCTTGACTGAATTCCAGCGGCAACGCGGCGCGTTTAAGCCACCGCCCGGAACCCCTCTCGATCGACTCTTGCGCACAAAAGAAGTTATCCGCACCGCCGACGACTCTGCAGAGGAAGCCCCGAGCCCCTCGGCCCGGCTTGCGGGCGCAAAGTCACATATTGCCGTGCCCATGTTCAAGGACGACGAACTGGCCGGGGCCATCGTCATCTACCGCCAGGAGGTTCGACCGTTCACCGATAAACAGGTCGAGTTG
>JAYTFS010000373.1:0-11289 GCA_043734185.1 Pseudolabrys sp.
TTCTCCGCGCTCATTCGGCTCCCCTACGCGGGCGCGACAATGTACAGTGCAGAAACAATGGTATGGAGATCTACGCATCGCGGCGTAACTCCTCCCACACTTTTGCGCGCTCTCTGGTCGGTCTTCTCGAACATTCGGCAACACTCGAACCGGTGCAATCGCTCGAGGTGCATGGCGGTTTGTTGATGGCGCTGCAATACCATGACCCGACCCATCCCGTCCGCATGGAGTGCAGCGCGCGCTTGATCGAGTTGTTGAAGGATAAAAACATTCCGCTAGAGCACAAGGGCTATGCGGCTGGTCTTGCGATCAACTACCTGGTTGGGGACGAGCGTGAGGCGTTGCAGGACGTCATTGCAACTGTGCGACCGCTGCTGGAAAAATCCGTGCCGGAGAGCGTTGGCGATCTCTATGTCTGGCACTACTATGTACTTTACTGCCAGGCTGTTGGAGACTTTGCCGCCGCGCGACGCTATGCCGATCAGGTCGTTGTTAGGGCTGAAAGAATGGGAATGCGGCGCATGGCAATTGTCGCACGTTTGTTTCAGCACATTAACTGCGTACAGGAACGCGACATTGCGGGTTTGGAAGCAATCCGCGAAAAAGTGCTGCCTCGCGGTGACGAGGGCAAAGCCATCCATCTGTGCGTATTTCACAGTGTCACCGCCTCTCTGTTGCTCCTACGTAACGACGTGGTGAGCGCTCTTCAGCACCTTGAGTCTTACCGGCGCGCGGCACATACTTACAAAATTCGGCTTCACGAGGCATCTGCTCTGGTTTCACTGGCGGCAACACAGTGCGAGCGGGGCGGATTTGTGGAAGCTGCAGCGCTGGTGGAGGAAGGGCGCAGATTCACAGCCAACTCGTCTATGGTGAGCGAATACCTGGAGCTGACGATGATAGGGGCAGTCGTAAGCGAGGCGCTGAAACACGATGATCAGGCTCGAACTTACCTCGAGGAGGTGTTCGCGAGGGGCTTGCCTTTGTTTTGGGCGATTTTTCTCACACCCAACAATGTACCTGCCAAAGTGTGTGCACTCGCGTTGAAGGAGCGCATCGCTGTTTCGGCAGCGCTCGAAATGATCAAACGTTACCAACTCCGCGCGCCGTCGCCCGATGCGCTCGACTGGCCGTGGCCAATGCGCATTCGCACATTTGGTGAGTTCGCGATATTCGAAGCAGGCGAGCCGGTGCGTGAAGGACGCAAAATCCAGCGCAAGCCGCTCGAACTCCTCAAAGCCTTGATCGCCTTTGGCTGCGCGAACGTCGATGCCCAGCGCCTTGCAGAATCGGTCTGGCCGGAACTGGACGGCGATGCGGGGATGGCCGCGTTTCATGCAGCGCTGTTGCGCCTTCGCAAACTCCTGATACATGACGGATTGCTGCGACTGCAGGAAGGAAAGCTGTCGTTGGATCATTCGCGTTGCTGGGTAGGTACGCTGGCGATCGAGCATATTTTCGTCGCGCTGGAAAGTCTGCCCGAAATGACGGGCGCTGGCGCGGCGGCTGCGGCGTTGCTCGAGCTCTACCGCGGGGATTTTCTTGCCGGGGAAGAAGAAAAGCCTTGGATCCTGCCCACGCGCGAGCGCTTGCGCCGGCGCTTCTTGAGTTGCGTGGCGCTCGTCGGAGATCGGCTGGAAACGCAGCAAGATTGGGCTGCGGCGATCGGTTTGTATGAGAGAGCCCTCGCGGCCAGCAATCTTTCGGAGGATATGTATCGGCGGCTGATGCGCTGCCACATCGCGCAAGGCCATCATGCCGAGGCGATCGAAACTTATCGGCGCTGCAGAGAGTTGATGTCGATTGTACTGAGCACCAAACCATCGGCCGAAACGGACGCGCTTTATCGGCAAATTCGGTAAAGGGCGTAGTCGACCGAGATCTAGCACTCCAAGCGCACTTTTCAGGCTGAATTTTCAAGTAGTTACGAATGCCGGCGAATCCGTATGAGATATGTCAGAGTCCTTCGCAGAGAATAGGACTTCCCCAGGTAGCCCATTGGAGCAAGACCGTGACGCCGTTACTCGATCAAGTTCGCGCAGAACGCTATACCCTGCCCACCGGTCAAGAAGATGCCGAGCGCTTGCTGCTGTTGGACCAGCTCTACGCACCGGCTACCGACGTGCTGTTGGATCAGCTAGCGCTACGAGCGGACGGCCGGGTGGCAGACATAGGCTGCGGCGGGGGGGTCATGTGCGCTCGACTTGCGGTACGATTTGCTGACGGCGACGTGACCGGTGTAGATAGCAGCCCCGCACAAATCGAAGTCGCGCGCGGCTACGTGAATGAGCGCAGACTTGACAATGTAAGCTTCCAGATGGCGAGCGCTTATGACACCGGTCTGCCGACTGCTACGTTCGACCTAGTGTTCTGCCGTGCGCTGCTTTGTCACTTGCAGCACCCGATCGAAGCGCTTGCTGAAATGCGCCGCCTGCTGAAACCTGGCGGAACACTGCTGTGCGAGGATCTGGATGCACCAGTCGTGACAACAGATCCCGTGATGCGTCCTTTGGCAGAATTTGATGTAAGAATTGGCAAGGCGCTCGGCATCGACTTCAATATCGGCCCCAAACTGCCGAAACTTTTTCAAGCCGTCGGCATCGCCGGTCCGCAGATAAAATTCTTTCAGCCGGTCTTCTTGACTGGAAAGCAAAAGCGTTTTGTCGAATACACTTACGCTGCGCATATGCCGTTTTTGATCGATGCTGGCGTCGCCACCCGCGAACAAATCGAGATGTATCTTGCCGCGCTGCGCAATATGAACGATGATGAAACGCAAGCCTCGGCGCAATTTCGGCTCAGCCAAGTCTGGGGCCGCGGTTAGTGACTTTTTTCTCAATCCGTAGGAGGCGCGTAAGAACCACAGTCTGATACTGTCCTCACGCGCAAGGGGTGCGTGCACGAAACCGGACGGAGGATATTATGGCTTTTCAATTTGGATCAGCACAAAGCTTTAAGCAAGACCTGGTCGAGATTGCCCGCGCGGACTTGGTTGCTGGGCGGCTAGGTCGGCGCGATTTCCTGAAGCTCTGCTTGTGGGCGGGTGGGACTGCGTCGTTCGCCGGCCTCAAAGGGGTTACCAACAGTGAAGCTGCTGAAGCTAAACAAATCATCGTGGCCAACTACGGGGGGCAAGCTACGCCCGCGATGGAAGAAGCGTGGGGGCAACCATACACAAAAGATACAGGTGTGAAGGTTATCTTTGACGGTGTCACGCCGCTGCCGGGCAAAATCAAAGCGATGGTCGAGTCTGGGAAAATTACCTGGGATGCGGCAGACGCGGATTTGTTCGTCGGCGCTCAACTAGGCGCACAGGGCGTGCTTGAGCCCATCGACTATTCGATTGTGGATAGATCGATGTTGCCCGCCAACTGGGCGACGAAGTACGCTGTCGGCAACTACGCCTATAGTTTCGTTCTTGCTTACGATAAGACAAAGTTTCCGGACAAACCACCCAATTATTCGGACTTTTTTGATATCAAGAAATATCCCGGCAAACGCACTCTTTGGAAATATCAAATGGGAGCGGCTGAGGCATGCTTATTCGGCGATGGCGTGCTCGCCGATCGCCTATATCCACTCGACATGCCCCGCGCGATCAAGAAAGCGAAAACGCTCGGCAAAGACCTCATCCTCTGGTCGTCCGCGGCCGAGTCGGTCCAGATGTTTGTGGACAAAGAAGTCGTTATGGGAAGCATTTTCCACCCTCGAGCTGCGTTCTTGGAACGCGAGACAAAGGGACGGGTAACATGGAGGTGGAGTCAGGGTTTGTACTGTCCCGGCGCATTCGTGGTACCGAAGGGTAATCCGGCAGGGAAAGAGGTGATGAGATTTCTTAACTCTGTTCTCATCCCTGAAAGGCAGATCAAACTGCTTTCCCTGTTTGGCAACGGGCCGAGCAATCCGAAAGCCTCGGCGATGGCGCCGAAAGAACTCAACGGTATCGATCCGAGCTTTCCCGCAAACTTAAAGTTGCAGATCATCCGCGACGAGGACTGGTACGGGAAAAACTACGACGCCGCGATCGACCAATGGATCGATGGACTCTCCGGTTGAGAATCGTGTTGGTCTTGGATATGTGAGGCCAAATCGCCGCGAGGCAGGGGTTCACTGGAACCCCTATCTCGGCTTTATTCTGCCGGCGTTGCTGCTTGTCGGCGTGCTGTATCTGCTACCCCTGTGTTGGCTCGCCTACGCATCGGTTGGTGGGCCAGCGGGGTTCACGTTGAAATGGTACGAGCAGATCGCTAGCTCGGCGGGCATCCATAATATGCTCTGGGCCACAGCGAGGATCGTAACAGTTACCTCACTGGTCGCACTGGTGCTCGGTTACATCGTCGCGTTTGCGATGGCGCACATGAGCGAACGCGCACGCTTTAATCTCGCACTGTGTGTGCTGGTGCCGTTTTGGCTTTCGGTGCTGGTGCGTGCATTCGCTTGGTTAATTTTGCTTCGCAACAACGGACTAGTGAACGAAACACTGCTTGAGCTTCAGCTCATCGATCAGCCGTTGGAACTGGTGCGCAACGAACTCGGTGTCATGATCGGCATGGTTCACTACTTGATTCCTTACGCGGTATTTCCGCTCTACGGCGCGATGAAAGGGATCGATCAGAGCCTGCTGATGGCGGCGCGCAGCGCGGGCGCGACACCCTGGCGGACATTTCGAGACGTCTTCTTGCCGCTGACTTTGCCGGCTGTACTCGGCGCGGGCCTATTGGTTTTTGTGTTCGGCTTGGGCTTCTTCGTCACACCCGCGATCCTCGGCGGCGGGCGGATCGTGATGATCTCTGAATATGCCAGCTTAACCGTCTTGCAGTCGGCACGTTGGGGCTTGGCCGGCGCACTGTCGGTCGTGCTGCTGGTTGCGACCTTCGTATTGATCTGGCTTGTGGGGCGGGCCGTCAACTTGCGACGCATGCTTGGAGCCGACGCGTGAATCTGAGTGCGCGCGGAGGGATGTTGGTTGGCGCTGCCGCCTGGCTGATCGCGCTATTTCTCTTGCTGCCCGGTCTGGTCGCCATTCCAGTATCGCTGAACGACAGCCGCTTTATCGCCCTGCCGCAGGGTTCGCTGTCATTGCGCCACTTCGAAGCGCTGTTGTCGAGCGGTGGGTGGCTTTCCAGCATGGGGCAAAGCGCGCTGATCGCCCTCGCGGTAACGGTATTGGCGTTGACGCTCGGCACCGCCTGCGCGATAGGCGTGTGGCGTCTCGGCGGGCGCAGCGCAGCGGGGATCGCGGCAGTCGTGTTGGCGCCTCTGATTCTGCCGCCGATTGTCTCAGCGCTCGGCCTTTACCGCGCTTGGGTGGCACTCGGACTCTACGACACTTGGTTTGGCGTCGTGATCGCGCATACTATCTTGGCGCTACCGTTCGTCTTCATTGCCGTGTCGACCTCATTGAGCATGCTGGACCCGCGCTTGGAACAAGCCTCGCGCAGCCTGGGTGCCGCGCCGCTTAAGACGTTGATGCGCGTGATTGTGCCAAACATCAAGGCGGGTCTGTTCACCGCGGCGGCGTTTGCATTCATCATCTCGTGGGACGAGATAGTCGTCACCTTGTTCGTCGCCAACCGTGCCGTGTACACGCTACCGCGCCGTATGTGGGACGGTATGCGTGAGAACGTCGATCCGACTGTCGCGGCAGTTGCGACGTTGATGATCGCATTGACTTTGATCATCGTTGCCGGGTTCAGCATCGTTCAGGAACGACGCCACCGCGCAGTGCGCCTCGAGCCAGGTCCGATTGATGGCATTCAAACCCAGTAGCCTCTCGCTGCGGGCTTTAAACAAGCGCTACGGCAACGCGGCGGCGATAGATAACGTTACGCTCGACGTTGGGCCCGGTGAGTTCTTGAGCCTACTCGGTCCATCCGGGTCGGGCAAGACTTCGATCTTGATGGCGATTGCCGGATTTGTGCAGCCCGATGCCGGTGACATTTTGCTCGATGGCGTGCGCATCAACGATCGGCGACCTGAAAACCGCAATTTCGGTGTCGTATTCCAAGGCTACGCGCTATTTCCTCACATGAGTGTGAGCGCTAATGTTAGCTATCCACTGTCAGTACGAAAAGTTGCCCGCTTGGAAATTGAACAAAAGGTCAAGCGCGCGCTTGATCTAGTTCAGCTTGGTGCATTGGCCGAGCGTCTGCCCGGCCAGCTCTCCGGCGGGCAGCAGCAGCGCGTAGCGTTGGCGCGCGCCCTGGTATTCGAACCCGCGCTGGTGTTGCTCGATGAGCCGTTGTCTGCATTGGACAAGAAGCTACGGGCGGAACTGCAGATCGAGCTTAAGGCGTTGCACTCACGTTTGGGCACGACATTCGTCTGCGTCACGCATGACCAGGAAGAAGCAATGGCGATGTCGGATCGCATTGTCATCTTGCGGGACGGACGAATCGAGCAGGTAGGTACCCCGAGGGAACTCTACGAGCGGCCCGTAAATCGATTCGTTGCTGAGTTCCTCGGGCGAGCGAATTTCATAGAGGGCACCGTTGAGGCTAGCAATGGTGTAGCTTTCACGCTCAAAACAAATGAAAATCTTGTCGCAATTGCTGCAACCGATGCATCACCGCAACTAGGTGAGCGCGTAACGCTTGCCTTGCGACCCGAACGGATACGGTTCGTCAATGGCGCGAATCTCAATCCCGATTGGAATCGTGTTTCGGGCAGCATTATATCGGGGGCGTTCACTGGGATACAGCATTCCTACGTTATCGATACTCCCATAGGGTTGCTCACTGTAATGGTCCCTTCGTTCGGCCACGGTGCGCCACGGATAATCGGTTCTATTGCGACCGTCGAATGGCCCCCTGAGGCCGCGATCCCGATCACGGTATAGGGCGGCGCTCCAACGTCGCGAACGGCGGGTTTTCTGCGTCTTCCAGCGCGGGCTCTGAGCGTCAGCTGTGGGCAATCTTTGTAACGCCGGAATGAGCGTCGCCAACCTTGATCGCGTGCCTAAGCGCGCCCGATCGAGTGGCGGCTAACCGCGGCAACCTGCCGGCCCCTTGTGCACTGCGTCAGTCGGCAATTGGCCGCGAGTTAGAATCGCTCAACCTATGGTGAGCGACAACTCTACAATTCATTTTTGTCGTTCGACATAAATCCACAACATCAGCCTACTCAATCCTGCAAAAACACAGACCCATCAGACCTTTTTGTCGTCAGCATCGCCACCGTGCTTTGCAGCATTCTGTGCAATCTCTCGGCGCACTCGTTCGATTTCCATCTGCCGCGCTGCTTTCGTTCCCCAGCGAGGTGGCGTGGCAATTGGTTGTGCCTGTGCTTGTTGTCGCCGCAATTCGACCTGTTGGTGTAACCAGGCATCTTCCTTTTCGCGTTTGGCCGCCAGTTTTTGTGCCACTCGTTCTCCTCCGATGGGTGAGGTTATCGGTTCGAGCTGGGCCCGATCCAGCAGCGCGTTGATGTTTTCCCAGTGGTTCGGATCTGCGGCCTCAGCCACCAGACGTAAATTGAGCGCTTCCAGAATCGGTCGCCACGATTCGCCCGAGGCATCGCGCTGCCGGATCGCCAAAGCGGGATTAAACTGGTACCAGCCCAGGGTCAAGCGCACGAACAAACGACGGTTATAGGCGTAGTCGCGATCCACTTCGTTGCGCGACAACACATGGGATAGGTGCTGTCGCTTATTGCGTTCCGATGGTAATACCCGTCCCGGAAGGTGCTGCCAAGCCTCAAGAATCGCGGCTGTTTTGAAGCCACCGCGCTCATCCCAGAGATAAATGCCAAAGCGCGACTTAAACAGTGCCCACAATGTCTGGAATAGGAAATATTCCGATAAGTGCCGATCAATACGCACCAAGCGCTCGCCACTCATGACATCGATTGCCGCGGGTGCAATCAAGTCGTACAGCGCCGCAAAGGGCCCGGCCGCAAACTTGGCGTCGCGGAAGGCTTCCAGCATCGCCCAGTGCAGCGCATTGCGCCCGAGGTGATCGGTTGCGTCAGGATTCGCGCCGCGCGCCAACAGCGCTTCCACCAGGGCGACATTGCCGGCCGCGGCGGCGGCGATTAGCGGCGTCTGATTCATCGGCGTACGGTGTTCAATACCGTGGCGTTCACATTGCTGCAAGATATCTTTGAAGCGGACCGCGAAGTACGGCATGAAATGCTTACGTCCTAGGTTCGAGCGTTGCTGTGCAAACCCATGAGCGACGTCAAAGCGCGCCTCGCTCGATAGCCAGTTCGCCAGCACCGGCTCGTCATAACAAGCCGCATATTCATAGAGTTGCTGTTTCGCTTTACCACCAGGTGTCGGTTCGCGAAATACTTTGGTCAGCGCCTCGCGCAGCCTGACCTCGTCAAATACCGGCCAGGGCACCGGCGTATGCTTGAGGATCCCCTGACGGATGGCATCAGCTTGTTCCTGTTTACCTTGCAGTTCTAGTTTGCGCGCTTCCTTTTGCCAGTCGTCAAGGCTCGACGCACTCGCCTCGACCTTGACCTGTTCAATGTCATGCTGGACGGATAACAAACGCAGCAGCGGATGGCCGGTGTCGGACTCGATCAGGTAAACGTTGCGCATCGCGCGTGTGAGCGCCACGTACAGGGCGTTGACGTAGAATTTGTAGATCTCAAGGGATTTGTCCGTTTTGTCCTTCGCGCGTCCGTAGTTAAGCTGTTCTGCGTTTAAATCGGCCGCGGCCACGCCCTCGACGATCGCGGCGAATTCGTGCCGATGGCCCGAGACAAAACGGTACAGTACGATCTTCTCGTATTCCAGCCCCTTGGCCTCGTGTATGGCAAAGATTAACGGCGTCTGGAAGTACGCACGTGCATCGGCCTTGTCTTCGTCGCGCATGACCAACACGGCAAATTGCGTCGATTGCCGCGTTTTCTGGTTGAGTTCTCGCTTAATGTTATCGGTGTCGGGCAAAAGACTGACGGATCCGGCCTCATTGGCGACGGAATCAACTAAGAAATTGCTCTCGCGATCGATTGAGCCAAAACGCGTGTGCTTTATCTTGAGCAGGGTGTTGGCAACCCGCGTCGTTTCACGGCCGTTGCGAAAGTTGGCCCGCAATACTTTCAGTTCCTGCTTCTGTGCCTGTGCCTCGTCACGCCAGAACAGGCTTTTGATCTTGCTCCAAGAGAAGAAATTGGGATGCACGATCTGATTGGAATCGCCACACAACAAGAAATGGTTGGGCTTTTTCAGGGTCGCGAGGACCAGGGCGAGTTGCACGTTGGTAAAATCCTGTACTTCGTCAACGACCACGAAGTCGTAGAATGGGACGGCCAGATCGCGCCATTGATGGGCGACGAGGTTAAGGTCGTAGTATTTTGCTTCGCCAAGCCAGTCCCGGTATTTCTCAAATAAGTCATACAGCCGCGGACGCTCGGCGTCGCTAAAGATCGATTGACGCACGCCGAGGGCAAGGTAGGCATCTCGCGTCAGCGAGCCGGTGGCCTCAGCGGTAATCACGCCACGGATTTCCTCAAACGCCTGGTGGGCATCCAAGCCTTTAAACACCTGCTGCTGACGGGTAAACCAAGATGCGAATTCGCGCCAGCCGGCCTCCCGGCCCGCGGGCACACGCAGGCTTTCGACAAAGGCGCACAACGACAGGAAATGGGCCGCCTGCCCGTTGTGCTCGAAACCGTGGCCATAATAGAGGTCACGGGCGCTTTGGGCGAGATAGGCCGAATGCGTGACATAGAGTACTTCACCTTCGGCGTGTTTGAGCTTTTCTAGGGTGAGGGCGGTTTTGCCGCTACCAGCACTTCCGACGACGATAACCGGTGGGGGTAAGCGATAAATAGTTTCTTGCGCATCGTCGAATGAAATCACTTTGTCGAGCAAGTGAATGTCGCGCCGATGCGGATGGATATAACGTATTTCGGCGGCTTCTGCGTTGGCGGTGGCGACATCAATGGCGGGAATTTTATTGTCATCGATGCTCGCGCCGCGCAAAAAACGCGATTTGTGGTAAGCGTGTTGCTCGATCACCTCCAGCATTAAGGCATAAGTATTGCCTCCATGGCGCACCAGCGTAAACAGCAGCCGGTTGGCGTAGTCGAGTTTAGCGCGATAGAAGTTTCCGTGCGTGAGGTTAGCGAGCTTTTTGACGTCCGCTTGGCGGAAATCGTCGCGTTCGATGGCACTGCATACTTTTTCGTATTGCGCCTTGACCTGTGTGGTATCAAGACCGACATATTCCAAAATCTTCACGGATCAAAGCCAGGCAACGATAGCCTTACGCCACGACCAACCGATCATTCTGAGAGAATGGATCAATGTTGATCTTGAGCGAACGAACAGCGGTGGTTGGGATCTTGCGCCGGTTAACGCTGGTCAAGCGCACGAATCCAATGGCTTCAAGCTTACCTAAGGTCCGGGTGAGGTTCGGTGCCGCGCGTCCGGTCAATTCCGCCAGCTCGGCGATCGACTGCGGTTTTTTGTCACGAATTACGGCCAGTAGTGCGCGGTTTTGTGGCGTCAGTAAGCGCAGCAAGGCGTCAACCGAGTCAAACGAGATACCGCCGGCAGACTTCGGCGCGGCTGTATCACCACGGGCAACGGCCTTCATTTCCTTGCGCAAGGCCGCGTGGCCTTGAATCTTGACTTGTTTCATGGTCGATCTCCTTCAATTACTTCAACGTTATCGAACGGCACACCGCGTTCACTTAGCACCCGTTCGACTTCATCAAAAAAATCATCAATCAATTGTTCGGCATTGACGAAAGCATAAGGCCGACCCGCATCCGTTTCTGTCCGGTGCCAGTGATCCACCGCCTTGGATCGCTTCTTAAAGCGTGAGCCTTTGGCTGGAACAGTATGTGCGTTATCAAAACCAATCAGGCGGCGGTTGTCGGGCCCATGTAACGTGAACGAGTAATCCAGCCCGTGCGGCCGTGCTTCGCTCGGCGTTACCGTCACAATCTCGAATTTCAGCCAATAGCCACCCGCGTAACGATGTACGCGTCCGTTGAAGGCAAGCAGAAATTCTAATGTGTGCTCGGCGTCCGGCGGCTGTGTCAATTAACCTATCCTCATAGGATAATATTAACGCCAATTGAATGGTTAGCACAAGGCAATTTGGGTCTCGCTATTTCGCCAATCCGTGCGCGACGTTTAGCGCGACTAAGTCCACGACATGCTCGGCCCTGTCATATTCTGTGTTGTGGAGCTTAATTAATGCTAGCCAGGAGCTTTGATCGTGCTAGCAAGAGCATAATTGATGCTAGCGTCGGTGCGCAAAAAATCGTTTCCGCAATTCGGGATGTCCGCTTGCCAATTTATCGCGCCTCCAAAGTACTTGCTGCGCC
>JAYTFS010000374.1:0-2457 GCA_043734185.1 Pseudolabrys sp.
CGCAGTGCAATCGCGCGCTCGAAGTTTTTGAGCGCCTCCTGATTGCGATCGAGCTTGTGCAGCGCAAAACCGCGATTGTAGACGGCCTCCGCATAGTCCGGCTTGATCGCAACGGCGCGATCAAAGCTCTCCAGCGCTTCTCCGTAACGCCCCAGCACCACCAGCACGCCGCCGCGGTTGTTGTGGGCGTCGGCAAAGCGGCTTTTGTGCTTGATCGCCTGCTCGAAGGTCGCCAGCGCATCCTCGTGGCGTTTCAGGGCGATAAGCACGAGCCCGTAATTAAAAAGGATCTGCGGCGACTTTGGCCGCTCCTGCATCGCCGCCAAAATGAGCCGGAGCGCGGTGCCGGACTCACCGTGGGACAGCTTGATGATGCTGAGCATCAGCAACGCATCGACGTTGGTCGGGCGCACCGCGAGCACTGCGGCGTAGAGCCGCTCGGCCTCGGCGATCTGTCCTTGATGGTACAGCTCCAGCGCTTGATGAACGGTGCGCGGAACGTCGAGGGGTTTGCCTTGCGCAAACGGCATTGACGGCATGGCAGTGCAAGCCTTGATGTGGGCGGAAGGCGTCGAATGTGGCCGGGAAATGTTATCCGATTCGCTGTGCCGGCCCGTAGGCGCGGTGTGGGACACCGGCGATAGATTGGCGCCTCGCCGTGAGGTCTGGTTCCGGCTCAAGCCGACATGCAGATTGCTGCATAAATGGTCGGCTTTTGGGCTCTAGTCTGGCTCGGGACCCGTTGCCACGGGGCGCGATGGATCGGCGCTCCATGCCGACCACGATCCGACATAGAGCGCAGCCTCGATCCCAGCTGCGGACATGGCTGCGATCGCATGGGCTGCCGCATTGCCGCTGCCGCAATAGACGCCGATTTTCATCGACGGGTCTGCGCCAAGAGAAGAAAAACAGGCGTGCAAATCGTCGCTCGCTTTGAATTTTCCATCAGCGATGTTGTTGCCGGCCGGCGCATTTATCGCGCCTGGGATATGCCCGGTGCCAGTTTTAGCGGGATCGCCGACATAAGCCGCCCGTGGCCGTGCATCCAGCAATTGCGATTGCTTCGCGAGATCGGCAGCCTGTTCGGCGCTGATCGTCGGCACGCACCCCGCCGTCAGAACGACATCACCGGCGCGGGCAGCCTGAGTGGCGACATGGTTGGAGGAGGGGCGGTTGGCCGCAGCCCACGCGCCATAGCCGCCATCGAGCACCCGGACATTGGCCACGCCGGCCCATCGCAGTGTCCACCAGGCGCGTGAAGCCTGCGCGCCGCCGGCATTGTCGTACACCACGACGATGCTGTCGTTGTTGATTCCCCAGGCGCGCGCTTTCAATTGAAATTCGGACAGGTCCGGCAACGGCCGCCGGCCAGACGCCGGTGTCGGCTTGCCGGAAAAATCCGTCGCCAGATGAACCGACAACGCGCCCGGTATTTTGGGTCTGTCTTCCGGCGCCGCGCCCTGTTCATCGAGGACGTCCAACAGCACGATCGTCTGCTGGGCGTCCAGCAGCCGAACGAGTTCGTCGACCGTGATCAGGGTTTTCAAGCGCGCGTCGTTCACCAGCGACGCGTCCTTACGCCGTCATGGTCGCGCGATATAGGATACGGCGGCCATTGCCGTAATCCTTGATGCCTTTGTGCTGCACGACGCGATTGTCCCAGATCGCCAGCGCGCCGCGAGTCCAGGCGTATCGGCATGTCGCCTCCGGCGACTTGATCATGTCGAACAGAATCCCAAGAATATTCTGGCTCATGATTCGGCTGACGCCCTTGATGTAGCCCGCATAGGATTCGTTCACCGCGATCCACTTCCGCCCGGTCGCCGGGTGAACGCGGACGAGCGGCATCTCGAATGGAGGCATGCGCTGCCGTGCGTTGGCCGCTTCCTGAGCGTCGAGATACCGATCGGTGATGTGTCCGGTCGCATCCGCTGACTGAATCACGGTCAGCGATTCAAGATAGGCCGCGAATAGCGGATCGAGCTGCTCATAGACCCAAGCCGTATTGCTGAAGATTGTATCGCCGCCGGAATCGGGCAATTGGTGCGCAAACAACGCGGTAAAAGCCGGAGCGTCCGGACGAAATCCGCCGTCGGCATGCCAGATGTGATTGCGAAGGTTCTTGTCCTTCAGCGAATCGATCATCGTCGCGTCGGGATTTTCCGGCGCGCGCGGTGTGTGCGGGCCTGCATAGTGGAAGAATTCCCCGAGGAAGCCGGCGAACGCCGTAAAGTTTTCAGCCGTCACGACGCCGGGCTCGAAGATCACCAAACCGCGGTTGTGTAAAAGATCGCGCAGCGCGGAACGAAACTCGTCGCTCAGCGGGCGTCCATCGAACGCAAATCCGGAAATGCTGGAGCCGAGCGCTGGCTGGAGCTGGGAGACGCGCACACCGGCCGGCATGGTGGATTGCGAAACGAGCCTGACAGTATTCGTCGAAGTGGACATCTGCGAGCA
>JAYTFS010000375.1:0-1630 GCA_043734185.1 Pseudolabrys sp.
GTCCAGTTCGGTTGTTTCCATAATAGTCAGAATTCGTATTCTTTGAAATCGTACTCTATCCAGTGACGAGCCGTCAAGCACGCAACGAGCATATGTACACGCGGTCTGGCCGCCCTGTGTTGGAAAAGTGCTGGCGCTGGCGACAGCGCAGCCTCGACCCGGCCTCGCCGGCCTCCTGTCAGGCTAGTTGGCGGGGAGTGCGCCTGGCTTCGGTGCTATGATTATTTCCGTTTTGCCAATCAAGAAAAAAAACAAAAATCCGTGAACCGGTTGACTCTGGGGCGGCTTTCATTCAAGCGCCGGCTGAGTCCGGCAAACACAGTCAGGAGGTCGCGATGCCATCGAATCCTACGACCCTCGGGGGAGAGCGAAGTTGAGTGTGATGGGCGTTGCCGGGGCAATTGCGCTGACCGATTTCAACACGCTCACCTTCGACTGCTACGGCACGCTGATCGACTGGGAGAGCGGCATCTTCACCGCGCTGCAGCCGCTGCTTGCGAAAAGCGGCAACGGGTTTGCGCGGGATGCGGCGCTGGAGGCGTTCGCGCGCCATGAATCCGCGCAGGAGCAGGAGACGCCGGACATGATCTATTCCGACCTGCTCGCGCATGTGCACGCGCGCCTCGCGGGCGAATGGGGCGCGGCGGCGGACGCCGGGGCCGATCGGCGCTTCGGCGCCTCGATCCCGGATTGGCCGGCCTTCCCAGATTCGCCCGCGGCACTCGCCTATCTCAAGCAGCACTATCAGCTGGTGATCCTCTCCAACGTCGATCGCGTCAGCTTCGCCGGCAGCAACCGGCGCCTGGGCGTGGAATTCGACGCCATCTACACCGCGCAGGATATCGGTTCCTATAAGCCCGATCTGCACAATTTCGAGTACATGCTCGCCCGCCTCACCGAGCGCGGCATCGAGCCGGCGCAGATCCTGCACACCGCGCAAAGCCTGTTCCACGACCACGCGCCGGCGAAGCAGATCGGGCTCGCCTCCTGCTGGATCGACCGCCGCCATGCTGCCGCCGGCTGGGGCGCCACGATGCCCCCGCCCGCGGGCGCGAGTTACGATTTCCGCTTCACCAGCATGGCCGCCATGGCCGACGCCCACCGCAAGGAGACCGGCGCCTAATCCTGCCGCGCAATGTCGCCATCGGCAAGATGGGGCGATTGCCGGAATAGGTGCCACCGGATGTGCCACAGCCGCAAGGTTCGTCAAATCCGCTCGACTGCAAGAAAATGAGCGCTTAATCCCTCAATGAAAACTTGACAAGATCAGTTCGCCCGAGAAGATATCCTTCCGAACCCATACCCCGAAAGAAGGAACTTCCCATGTCCGATGTCCCAGTGTTTGCGCCCGGCGGCTACCGCTACATCAAGGCAGTATTCCAGTACTCCGGCGGTGTCGCCGCCGAGCCCGGTTATGAGATCGAGCGCGCGCGTTTCATGAAGCCGCTGCCTCTGGCGGAAGCATTCGCCGCCGTCGAAGCCCACCTCAAGGCGCTGGACCGGCCGACCATGGCCTTTGCCCAATGCGAACTGCGTTCACCGGCGCCGTTTACCGACCAGGGCTTCTACGACTTCAACAAGTTTTATGTGACCACGCTGGCGCGCTGGGGCATTTACAAGGAAGGAGATC
>JAYTFS010000376.1:0-1876 GCA_043734185.1 Pseudolabrys sp.
CGGCCAAAATAATTGCGCAGGAATCGCAGCCGATGAAGCGCGGTCACGCCGAAGCGTTGATGCCGCTGATCGCGCGGGTGATGAAAGCATCCGGCGTAGCATTCACTGCGCTCGATCGTATCGCCGTGACCAAGGGGCCCGGCAGCTTTACCGGATTGCGCGTCGGCCTATCGGCCGCGCGCGGCATTGCGCTGGCGGCCGGCAAGCCTGCCGTGGGTTTGACGACGCTGACCGCTTACGCCGCACCCTTTGTCGGCGAGAACAGCCAACATCCGATCATTTCCGCGATCGATGCGCGCCATGACCACGTGTATTTCCAGGTCGTGAGCGGCGACGGCGGTTCGCTGATCAAGCCGAAAGTGGCGCCGATATCGGAAGCACTGGAAGCGTCGCGCTTCGGCGCGCCGCATCTGGTCGGCAACGCCGCCAAAATTCTCGCCGACCGCTGGCCTTCAGATGCGCCGCCGCCATTCAAGGTCGACATGCAGCCGGCGCCCGATATCGGCTGGGTGGCATGGCTGGGAGCCGCCGTCAGTCCGGAGATGGCGCCCGCCAGCCCCTATTATCTGCGCGCACCCGATGCCAAGCCGCCAAAGGATCCGCTCTCGCAGGCGTCGCAACCGGCGTCATGATGGCGTTGCTTTCAGGCATTTCCGAATGGTGGCGCGGCGGCACGGCCGTGGTTGAACCCGCGGCGCAGCGCGATGCCGCCCGCCTGGCGCAATTGCATGGCGCCTCGTTTCACCGTGGCTGGGGCGAAGGCGAATTCGAGGTCATGCTGGCCGAGCGCAACACACTGGTCCATCGGCTGCGGCAGGGGCGCAAGGTGATCGGGTTTGCGGTCTCGCGCATGGCCGCGGACGAAGCCGAAATATTGTCGATCGCGATCGATGCCGGCCAGCGCGGCCGCGGCCTGTCGCGCAATTTGCTGTTGACACATCTTGGCCATCTTGCCGGCCACGGTGTGCGTTCGATCTTCCTGGAAGTGGAAGAAAATAATCAACCGGCGCGACGGCTGTATGAATGGGCCGGATTCGGCGTGATTGGACGCCGCGAGCGCTATTATCAGCAGCCCGGGGGAGAGCAATTGAATGCACTTCTGATGCGACGTGACTTGTCGTAAACTGCGCACGGTGGCAAAACACCCCCGCCCTGCTCTCTAGAGCCTGTTCGGTTCTGATGGGATCAGAACTGGGCTCTAGCTCTTTGTTTTTGACGCGTTTTCTTCACGCGAACCGGTGCCCACTTCGCTCGAAAACGCTACGAGGCCCGACATCATGCCCGAACTGAAATCCCCGCCCGCGCACAAGAATACCGGTATCGAGGCACGCTGCGCCGCCACCGGCATGCGCATGACCGAGCAGCGCCGCGTCATCGCGCGGGTACTGGCGGATTCGGTAGACCATCCCGACGTCGAGGAACTTTACCGGCGCTGCGTCGAGGTCGATGACAAGATCTCGATCTCGACCGTGTACCGCACCGTCAAATTGTTCGAGGACGCCGGGATCATCGAGCGGCATGATTTCCGCGAGGGCCGCGCGCGCTACGAGCAGATGCCCGACAGCCATCACGATCACCTGATCAATCTGCGTGACGGCAAGGTGATCGAATTCACCTCCGAGGAAATCGAGAAGCTGCAGGCCGAGATCGCCCGCAAGCTCGGCTACAAGCTGGTCGATCACCGGCTCGAATTATATTGCGTGCCGCTGGACGAAGATAAGTCCTGAAGTCGCGTGCAAATCTTGAACGCGAATTTCGACCTCATCATTTTCGATTGCGACGGCGTGCTGGTCGACAGCGAGGTCATTTCATGCCGCGCGCACGCGGAGACCCTGACGCGCCACGGCTATCCGATCACGGCCGATCAGGTTTTCGA
>JAYTFS010000377.1:0-3983 GCA_043734185.1 Pseudolabrys sp.
AGCCATCTCCCGGTTGGGCGAGGGGCGTCACTCTCAAGGCCGCATGTTCAAGCGTATTTTGATTGCTAACCGCGGCGAAATCGCCTGCCGGATCATCAAATCCGCCCGCAAGATGGGCATCGAAACGGTCGCCGTTTATTCGGAGGCTGACAAGGATGCCCTGCACGCCGAGATGGCGGATACCGCTATCCTGATCGGCCCGCCGGCGGCGGCGCAGAGCTATCTGGTGATCGAAAAGATCGTGGCGGCCTGCAAGGAGAGCAAGGCCGAGGCGGTGCATCCGGGATACGGCTTTCTGTCCGAGCGCGAGGCTTTTCCAAAGGCGCTGGAAGCGGCCGGCATCATTTTCATCGGGCCGAACCCTAAAGCCATCGCAGCCATGGGCGACAAGATCGAATCCAAGAAAGCGGCGGCGGCGGCCAAGGTTTCGACGGTGCCTGGCCATCTCGGCATCATCGCCGACGAGAAAGAGGCCGTGAAGATCGCGAATTCGATCGGTTATCCGGTGATGATCAAGGCGTCGGCCGGCGGCGGCGGCAAGGGCATGCGCATCGCCTGGTCGGAATCGGAGGTGGCCGAAGGCTTCGCACGCTCGAAATCGGAGGCGAAGTCGTCCTTCGGCGACGATCGCATGTTCATCGAGAAATTCATCACTGACCCGCGCCACATCGAAATTCAGCTGATCGGCGACAAGCACGGCAATGTCGTCTATCTCGGCGAGCGGGAATGTTCGATCCAGCGCCGCAATCAAAAAGTGATCGAGGAGGCGCCGTCGCCGCTGCTCGATGAGGCGACCCGCAAGAAGATGGGCGAGCAGGCGGTAGCACTTGCCAAGGCGGTCGGCTACGACAGCGCCGGCACGGTGGAATTCGTTGCCGGGCAGGACAAGAGCTTCTATTTCCTGGAAATGAATACGCGTCTCCAGGTCGAACATCCGGTCACCGAGTTGATCACCGGCATCGATCTTGTCGAGCAGATGATCCGCAGTGCCGCGGGCGAAAAACTTTCCTTCAAGCAAAGCGACGTGAAGCTCACCGGCTGGGCCGTCGAGAGCCGCGTCTATGCCGAAGACCCGTACCGAAAATTCCTGCCGTCGATCGGGCGCCTCACGCGCTATCGACCGCCAGCCGAACGTACTGCCGGTGGCATCACGGTTCGCAACGACACCGGCGTCTATGAGGGCGGCGAGATTTCGATCTACTACGATCCGATGATCGCCAAGCTCGTCACCCACGCGCCGACGCGTGCCGCAGCGATCGAGGCGCAATCCAATGCGCTCGATGCCTTTGTGATCGACGGCATCCGCCACAATATTCCGTTCCTGTCGGCGCTGATGGCCCACCCGCGCTGGAAGTCTGGCAAATTATCGACCGGCTTCATCGCCGAGGAATTTCCCGAAGGCTTTTTGGCCATCACGCCGGATGGCGAGCGCGCCGAAGTGCTGGCCGCGGTCGCTGCGGCCATCGACCATGTGCTGGGAGAGCGCAAGCGCCGGATTTCCGGCCAGATGACCGGTCGCAGCGTCACGCGGGAAAGGGAGCGCGCGGTGTGGCTCGGCACAGCCGAGCACCGGCTCGAGGTCAAACGCGAAAACGACACCATCGAGGTCAATTTTGCCGATCAAGGCAAAGCCGGCTTGCGGCATTTGCATTCGGACTGGCAGCCGGGGGATCCGATCTGGACCGGCACCGTCAACAGCCATCCGGTCGCGGTGCAGGTGCGGCCGGTTCCGAATGGCTTTGCGCTGGCCTATCGCGGCGTGGAGACCAAGGCCTTCGTCTATACCGAGCGCGAGGCCGGCTACGCGCGATTGATGCCGATGAAGAAGGCCGCCGATACCGGCAAGCAGGTGCTCTGTCCGATGCCGGGCCTGGTGGTTTCGATTGCGGTCAAGGAAGGCCAGGAGGTTAAGGCCGGCGACACCGTGGCGGTGGTCGAGGCGATGAAAATGGAAAACGTGCTGCGCGCGGAAATCGACGGCACCGTTAAGAAGATCAACGCCAAGCAGGGCGACAGCCTTGCCGTTGATGCGGTGATTTTGGAATTTGCCTAACGTTTGCCGCCGTCACGCTGTTAAATCCAATTAATGACGCTGTACTTCGCCTATGGTTCCAACATGCAGCGCGCGGCCATGCGCGGGCGTTGTCCCGGTGCGCGAGCGATTGGCAAGGCTTCCCTCGAAGGCTACCGCTTTTTCGTCGGCATCGACGGCTGGGGTTCGGTCAGGACCAGTCCCGGCGGCATTGTGCATGGCGTGCTGTGGCGATTGACGCCACGCGATGTGGCGGCGCTCCATGCCTACGAACTACTGCACAAGGGACTCTATGACGTACGCCGGGTTCCGGTGCGCAGCGGCGCGCGGCGTGTCACGGCCATGATTTATCAATTGCGCCGGCGCGCCGCGGGGCGACCAAAACCGGGCTACGTCGAGATGATTGCTGCGGCGGCGCGGGGCTGGAAACTACCTGAGCCCTACATCCGTTCGGTCGAACGCTGGTCGGTCTCGCGGTGGACCGGCGCGCGCGTGATCGACGTCGGAGATCTCCATGAATGATGAGGTCCGCATCGTTCGTCACGTTTCGGTTCGTGGCCGCGTGCAAGGCGTCGGTTATCGCGCCTTCGTCGAGCATCATGCGCAGCAACGCGGCCTGGCGGGCTGGGTGCGCAACCACCGCGACGGTTCGGTCGAGGCGCTGTTTGCAGGCCCCGACAAAATGGTGAAGTCGATGATCGAGGCCTGCCGCTTTGGCCCGCTGCCCGCCCATGTCGATACGGTGGATCAGCGCGACGGCGCCGAAGACGAACTCAATATTCGCGCGGCGGGCGAATTGTTTTCGGTACTCAAAACGGTCTGACCAAACAGCGGCTCGAATTCGCGACGCAGCGCCATGTCTACATCCGCCATCGATACCGGCAAACATAAATCAACGAGACTGGTGACGCCGTACCGCTGCTCGTTCACGCCGCACGGCACGATGCCGGAAAAATGCGCGAGATCGGGGTCCACATTGAGCGACATGCCGTGCAACGTGACCCAACGTTGAATGCGGATGCCGATGGCGGCGATCTTGTCTTCGTAACCTTCGCCTTTTTCCGGCCGGCGCACCCAGACGCCGATACGGTCCTCGCGCCGCTCGCCGCGCACATTGAAACCGGCAAGCATGCGGATGATCCATTCCTCCAGCGAGGCAACGAACCGGCGCACATCAGGGC
This sequence comes from Pseudolabrys sp., assembly GCA_043734185.1. Classification (GTDB taxonomy): domain Bacteria; phylum Pseudomonadota; class Alphaproteobacteria; order Rhizobiales; family Xanthobacteraceae; genus Pseudolabrys. The sequence continues at coordinate 3,214 of JAYTFS010000377.1, forward strand.
CCCGGCGCTTGAGATCGAGCATCACATAGGCCACGAGCTGGCCCGGCCCGTGATAGGTCATCTGCCCGCCGCGACCACTTTCGAACACCGGAAAGCGCGCGTCGACGATGTCTCCGCGATTGGCGCTGGTACCGGCGGTGTAGAGCGGGGGATGCTCGAGCAGCCAGACCAGTTCCGGCTCGTCTCCCGCGGCGATCGCTGCCGCGCGCGCCTCCATGAAGGTGACCGCGGCCTCATAGGGCACTAGCCCATCGCTCACGCGCCATTCGACGCCCGCCGATCCGGCCGGGGCGGGTAAGCCCACTGTCAAATCATTCCGCACGTTAACCACTCATTCACCATACCATGGTGACCTGAAGCCCGCCTCCGTTCACGCGAGGCATTTGGGGAAGTTAAGCCCGTGAGCACATTCAACAAGGTCTCGGTCGATATCACCGTGGTGCTGGGCACCACCACGATGCCGATCCATCAGGTGCTTCGGCTTGGCCGCGGCGCCATCATCGAACTGCAAGCGACCGAGGACGACGCGGTCCATATTCTTGCCAACAACCTGCCGGTGTCCAAGGGCACGGTGGTGGTCAATGGCAACCGTATCGCGGTCGAGGTCGGCGATCTGTTGCAACGCCCGCCGGATATGCGCTGAACAGCGGCGTATCGCGGCCCTTGTCCCTCCAGACCCTATTTGTTACATGGTCCGCGCGCGTGGGGACGCGAGGTTTTTCAAGGCTTTTCGTCCTTTTCGACTAAAGCGGCCATGGCGGAATTGGTAG
>JAYTFS010000378.1:0-3725 GCA_043734185.1 Pseudolabrys sp.
CTGCTTCAGCACGTTAAGGCAAGCCAGCCGCGCCGACGGCAGCGTCGCGAGAATGCGCTCGGCGGTGATCCGAAGTTCTTTGTTAAGCGATTCCGATCCTTCGACCAGATCGACGGCGACTGCCACGATCGGCGCCGAAGCCAGTTGGGCGGCAAGTTCGGGCTTGGCAATCGATCGGATGAGATCCTTGTTGAAGCGCCGCCGCAAGACCGTGGTCAGCGGATCGCGCTCCAGGCGTTCGGATCGTTTGGTGAGCTTGACCTGGTCCGGATGGCTCAAATCGAATGCCAGTTGAGCCGCTGTCGGATACCGCCACGCCGGTTCGATCTCCAAGCAACGCAGCACGATTTCCTGCAACCAGCCTGGATAGTCGGGCTTCAATCGGCGTGGAGGAGCCGGATCGCGCCACAGCCGCCGGCGCATTCCTGACATGGTCTCGCTTTGGCCGAACGGGCGCACGCCGGTCGAGAAGAAGTACAGCAGCACGCCCAATGCGAACAGATCGCTTCTCGCGTCGTTGCGAATACCGAGCAATTGCTCGGGCGACATGTAGGGAGCGGTCCCGAACGGCAAACGAAATTCGGATTGCATCAGATCCGGCAGATGATCGTGATGCGAAAGACCGAAGTCGATGAGTGTAGCTTCGCCGCCCGGCCGGAACATGATGTTGCTTGGCTTGACGTCAAGATGGACGACATGCTGGCGGTGCAGATCGTCCAGCGCGGTGGCAATTTTCACACCGATGTCGGCGACCTCAGCATAGGGCAAAGGAAGCTCGGGGAGACGCGGCAGCAGTGTTTTGCCGGCGATGCGTTCCATTACGATATAGGGCTGCACGGCAAAATCGCCCGCCGCCACGAACTTCGGCACATGAACCCCGGCCAAGCGCGGCATGATCATCTGTTCCATCTCGAAACTGACGATTGCCGCGGGGTCTGCGCCTTCGTCGATGATCGGCATCTTCATCAACATCGGTAGCGTTACGTCGGCGCGCGAGATGCGCCAGAGCGTCGCCATGCCGCCGCGATGGACGACCTCTTCGAGCCGGAAGCCATCGACCGTCGAACCTGGCTCAAGGGTCGGTTTGACCATTGCTACTTCCCGACGAACAGCCGATCGGCGAGCCAGCTGGGTAGGCCCTTTTTTCGTATTTGAGCGGCGGCCTGTTCGATGTCATAGGGCGCGCGGCAGTAGGTCAGCTCTCGCCGATCGGTATCAAGCATGGCGTAAGATGCGGCGGGGTTGCCGTCGCGGGGTTGCCCAACAGAGCCCAGCACCGCGAGCCAGCGCCGTCCGGGAAGCAACTGGATGGGGGAGCCGGTCGCTGGCGTGAACGCCGTCATCTTGCCCGTCGCCGACATTGTATAGAGCGCGGGCCGGTGGACGTGGCCGCAAAAGGTGACACGGGCCGACGAGGCGAGAAGGCTACGACCTGCCTCCGCCGCGCCAGTCACATATATCCATTTTTTGGGGCTACTCGCGTCGGCGTGGACATACAGGAAATCATTGTCTTCCAGAGCAAGAGGCAGGTCTTCGAGGAATCGTCGCTCGGACGATCCGAGTTCGCCCCGGGTCCACTCGATTGCGACCTGAGCCTCGACATTGAGCTGTTCGCGCGGATTGCCGACGGCATTGTCGTGGTTGCCGAGCACGGCCACTGCGCCTTTGTCGACGAGATCCATGATCCTCGTCACCGTCCACTCCGGATCGGCGCCATAACCAACGTAGTCGCCGAGAAACACAGTTTTGTCTGCGCCATATTGGCGGGCCTGCGCATAGCACGCGGCAAAAGCCTGCCGGTTGGCGTGGATGTCTGCAAATATCGCAATCAGCACGATCGAGTCCACATATCGGTTTGAGTCTTAAAACGTCAGCGGCGTTTGCCCGTCGGCGGTGGCAACCAGGCGTTTCGGAACCAGCAGAAGCGTTGGCAGGATGAGCGCATAGACGATCGTGATTGCGATCACGCAAGCGGAAAAGTCGCCGTAGTAGTCATACAGGTTCGTCCCCAGAACGTCGCCAAATCGCGAGGCAATGAAATACAGGCTGCCGGACATCATGAGTGTGGTGCCTTGCAGACCTTGCGGACATGATCGGATGAGCAGGTCCATATACGCGGCAGTCGCCACGCCGCCCATCAGACCGATCGGCACCGCTGCGATCAACGCTCCCGTGATCGAATGAATAAACAGCAGCGGAATCATTTGCGGGGCGGCGACGACAGTCCCCCACAGCAACAGCGTTCTTAGAGGCAATTTTTGGCTGAGAACGCCGAACACCGCGAAAGTTGGAATGAAGGCCGCGGCGAAGATGGCGTTCCACTGTCCCCATTGGGCATCCGTCGCGTGGAGCGTGTTCTGCAGGTAGTACTGCAGCGGCGTGGCCGAGCCAGGCGCGAAATTCCATAACAGCCAGATCAGCAGCGCGGGATAGATAGGCCAGTGGTGTGCCAGCCTTTTGAGATTTTCCAGCAGGCGGGCATCGGGCGCTTGCTCGGCGCGGATATTGTCGAACACGCTTGCAGGTTTCCATGTGGCGTAAATGGTGACCATGGCCATGATCGAGGCGCCGGCGAGAAACAGCATGCGGGCGGCCTCCTCCGCGTTCCGGCCTTCAAGCAGGCCGCTGAGATGACCGCCGATCAGGAGGGCCGCCGTGGTGGGGATGGAGGCAAAGATATTCCACACGGCGCTGATCTGACCGGACATTGCATGCTGCTGTCCGATCGTCGATGTCAGTCCGTTCTGTGCGCTCGAGACGAACAGGAATGATGTCGTCAACAGCAGGACGGCGACGAGAAGTGTCACATAGGCCATGGCTGTGAAAGCAAAGAACCCGTAGAGGCCGGCGCTGATGGCGCCGAATAACAGCATGAATCCTCGGTCCCTCATCCCGAACGGATTCCACGTATCGCGGATGAAGCCGAAGACAAAGGACAGGTAGAGCGGGATGGCGGCCACGAGCCTGAACCTGGCAACCTCATGTGGCTCCAAGTGGAGTCTGTTCTTGAGAAAGAAAGTTATCGGAATATCGATGAGGCCTCCGCCGGGTGCGCCAAAGGCCAGTAGAACAATCAAGACACCGAGGTAGGAAAAAATCCGACGCCGCATCGAGTACGATAACGTGGGACTGGCGACGGCCGCTTCTTCGATTGCTGGATGGTCGGCCGTCACGGGCAAATCCTGTCAGCGTCTCCTGCTAGCTTACAACAGACTCGATCAGGCCCGTGCGGTCATTTCTAGGCCTGCCCATACGCCGACTCCGACGGCAGACCGAACAAGATTCATGACAAGATTCATGAGCTCTTTCTTTGCCGGTGGGGTTCTCTGATCGCGTGCCGGGCGAAGGTATTCGGATGAATTTCTCCTCTCTCCCGGAACTGAGAGCTATGGAACGGCATCGTCCGATCGGATTGGGTTAGAGCGCCGCAAAGCGGCCTCTACATTCTCCCCTACATTAGCACCATTTGATGTGGCGCTTTTGATCCGCATCAAATGATGGAACCGTTATCCGGCTAGATAGAACTATTGAACAAGACCGTGGCGCCAATACCGCCGGGAGCGAACGGAATGAATAAGCCATTGGATGTTGTGGCGCCAGGCATCAGCAAACCGCTGCAATTGGTGCCGCCACCGAGCCCGGCGCCTCCTATCGTGCCAAAGCAAAAAGCTTTGATCAACCGCTGGACCATCGGTGCGGTGGTCACGCTGGTGCTTCTTGCAATC
>JAYTFS010000379.1:0-6795 GCA_043734185.1 Pseudolabrys sp.
CGACGACTTTTTCGGTCTGGGCATGAGTTATTCGTCTGGCGCGGGCGTCGCGGTGGACCTGGTGCAGGCGCACAAGTGGTTCAATATCGCGGCCATGCGAGGCCATCCGGATGGCGCACGCTTGCGCAAGGAAATCGCCGAACAGATGGCGGACGCCGAGATCGGCTGCGCCCAGCGCGCGGCGCGTGACTGGCTCAAGGCATATCCGCAGGCGTCGATCCCGGTCGAAAGTTCGGCCATTCGCGTCGCGGCCTAATCAGCCTGAGGTTTTCCCGAAGATTGCCAGCGCATCGCGAAGTTTCGCGATGGCGCTCGGCCAATCCCCGATCGCGGGCTGGCGGAACAGCTTTGCGTTCGGATACCAGGGGCTTTGTTCGCCGGTCAGGGTCCAGCGCCAGTCCGGCGTGAAGGGCAGCATCACCCACACGGGCCGCGCCAGCGCTCCCGCAAGATGCACCACCGACGTATCCACCGCGATCACGAGATCGACCAGCGCTGCCACCGCGGCGGTATCGGCCATGTCGGCCAATTCGCCGCCGAGATGAATGACATTGGTGTGGTGCGCCAGTTCCGCGGCATTGTTTTCGCGCAGGTCACGCTGGATGCTCACATAAGAAAATCCGTCGAGCGTCAGCAACGGCTCCAGTGACTTTAAATCGATCGAGCGGCGGCGATCATTGGCGTGATTGGCCTGGCCCGCCCAGGCGAGTGCGACCCGTTTTCCCGGTAGCGCTTCGACAGCCGGCCGCCACCTGCCGAGGCGCGCTTCATCGGCATGCAGATAGGGAACTTCTGCTGGAATAGTTGCCGGCTGGGTCTTGAACGCCAGCGGCAGACTGCCGAGCGGGCAATGCACGTCGAAAGGGGGGAGCAATTCCCCGCGCGCATGGCAGGAGACAACGCCGTCGAGGCTACCGAGCAATGCTTTTAGTTCGGGCTGCACTTCAAGGACGACTCGCGCCCCCATGCGCGCCAGCATCGGGGCGTAGCGGGCGAATTGAATCGTGTCGCCCAAGCCCTGCTCGGCATGCAGCAGAATGGTTTTGTTTCCGAGCGAAAACTCACCGAGCCAGAGCGGGCGGCCATAGCCCCGCGTATGGGTCATGCCGCTGCGCTTCCAGCGCCATTCATATTGTTCAAAGCCGCGCTTTAAGTCGCCGAGCGTGAGCAGAGACAGTGCTTGATTGAAATGGGCGTCGGCGTAGTCCTTTTGCAGTTCGATGGCTTTGCCAAAGCTCGCGACCGCTTCGGCGTGGCGGTTAAGCGATTGCAATGCGCGGCCTCGATTGTTCCAGGCGTGCGCGTGCGCGGGCGCCGCCGTGAGCATGCGATCGAAGGCGGCAATGGCTTCATCGTGGCGATCGAGCGCCAGCAGGGCATTGCCGCGATTGTAAAGGATGTTCGGATGTCCCGGTGCCAGCGCAAGCGCGGTATCGAAGTCGGACAGCGCTTCGGCATGGTGCCCAAGCTTGGCCTTGGCGACGCCGCGATTGAGTAGCGCTTCGCCATTGCCTGGCATCTGCCGGGTTACCTGCTCGAAGCAGACAAGCGCTTCCTGCGGCCGGTCGAGCGCGAGCAACGCAGACCCGCGATTTTGCAAAGCGTGCAGGTCGTCCGGCTTGATCGCCAGCGCCTTGTCGAGGCAATCCAGCGCATCGGCGTCGCGTTTGAGGGCGTGCATCACGTTGGCGAGATTGACCAGCGCCTCGGAGGCGCGCGGATTGATCTTGAGCGCGGCAGTGATCAGCCGCAGCGCTTCGCCCATCTGTCCCGCTTGCGCCTTGATGGTGCCGAGCAGATGCAGTGCGTCGAAAGTGTCGGGCGCCGCCTTGAGCACGCGGGCATAGAGTTTTTCTGCCTCGCGCAACCGGCCTTGGCCATGCAGGCCGATCGCCTCCTGCATGGCCTGCGCAATATTGAACGGATTTGGCGGCACGGCATGCTCGCGTCAATGTCACTCGCTTGCGCGTATGACGGAACGCGAGAGATTGGTGCCGCGCGCCGTATTGTCAATCGGCTTAAGCGATGGTGCGATCAGTTGTTGGTGGCGCGCTTGCGTGGCCGCTGCGGCTGCGAGGTGTCATTACCCGGATAGAACAGATTGCGCTCGCAAAATCCGCCGGCGCCGCGCGCCGTTTCCATGCACTGCTCGTAACTGACAAAACCGCAATTCTTGCCGCCGCCGCCATCCATGTCGGAGTACTGGACGCACCATGGATATTCGATCGCCGCGGCAGGCGTCGTGAGGGTGGACATGGTAGCGATGGCTAATGCTGCGGAGAGCGCCAATTTAATCCCGGGCATCGATGTTCTCCTGGTCGGCTATGCGTTGAGCCCCGTGATCAATAACCCGCCACAGGGCGGTTTAGTTCGTCCTGGTCGCGCAATTGATGGCGAGATAAGGCTCATGCGGCCGTTTGACCGGCGGACGCAGATTCTATACCGGTTTGCAGTACCGGAGCTGTGGCCGAGTGGCTGAAGGCGGCGGTTTGCTAAACCGTTATACGCTCCAAAGGCGTATCGAGGGTTCGAATCCCTCCGGCTCCGCCAATCTTCCTGCGAAGGCTGCCTGCCTTAGCCTAGCGGAGGCGCCCAGCAGAGGGGCCGCGATCGGAACAAATGAACTCGGCCCAACTCCTTTCAGAAGCCATCGCGGCTTATCGCGCGGGCAATTCGTCCGCAGCCCATGCGCTGTGCTCGAAGGTTGTGGCAAGCGAACGAAAAAATATCGTCGCGCTGCATCTCTTGGGCGTACTGGAAGCGCAACAACAGAATTTAACGGCCGCGCTTGCTCTGTTCGATCGGGCTTTGAAAGCAAATCCGCGCAACGCCGACATATTGACCGACAAAGGGCGCGTGCTCAGTGAAGAGGGACAGCATTCCGAAGCCTTGCGTTGTTACAAGCAAGCCATCTCGATTAATCCGAAACATCAATTGGCGTTGCTCAATTATGGCTGCACGTTGCTTTACCTGGAACACTCGAAAGAGGCATTGGGCATATTCGATCAATTGCTGGAGATCACACCCGATTATGCGCTCGCTTTGCACAATCGCGCCATCGCGCTGACGGATTTGCGCTGCTACGAAGAGGCAATTGCGAGTTCCGATCGGGCTCTAAAGATCGATCCGAACTATGTCGAGGCGCTGCAGAGCCGGGGCATCGCTTATGAATATTCCCGCCGCCACGGCATGGCGTCGGTTGATCTAAAGCGGGCGTTGGAGCTAAAGGCCGACCTCGATTACCTTCGCGGCAATGTCTATTGGTCGCAATTGAACTGTTGCGATTGGGAATCGTTGGCCGCGAACAAATTGCAAATCGAGCAAGGTCTGCGTGCGGGAAAGCGCGTCGTCACGCCATTTGCGTTTCTGGCAATTTCCCACTCGCTACAAGATCAACAAATTTGCGCGGAAATATTTACGTCCGATAAATATCCACCCGTACAGCCGGAATTATCGCGCGGGCGAAAATATCAACATGCAAGAACTCGAATTGCCTACATGTCGGCCGACTTTCGCGATCATCCCGTCGCTTATCTGTTGGCAGGGATGTTTGAGTGCCATGACAGGCAGCGCTTCGAGATCACGGGCATCTCATATGGCCCCGATGATGGGTCGGATATGCGCCGGCGCCTCGAAACATCCTTTGAGCATTTCATCGACGCCAACGCGCAAAACAACGATCAGATCGCCAGCCTTATAAAAGATCATGAGATCGATATTCTCATCGACTTGACGGGTTATACGGCCCATTCCCGGTCCGGCATTCTCGCGCGCAAATCGGCCCCCGTCCAGGTAAGCTATCTCGGCTATTCTGGAACAATGGGCGCTAAATATATCGACTACATTATCGCCGATCGATCGCTGATCCTTGATGCAGAGCGTAAATTCTATACCGAGAAAGTCGTCTGTCTGCCCGACAGCTTCATGGGAAATGATTCAAGACGCGAAATTTCCTCAGCCGTTGCGCGCCGCAGCGACCAGGGTTTGCCCGAGGATGGATTTGTTTTTTGCTGCTTCAACAATAGCTATAAAATTCTACCCCAAATTTTCGATATTTGGATGCGATTGCTGGGCCGCATAGACCACGGTGTGTTGTGGCTGTCGGACATGAACGAGACTGCAAAATCCAATTTGCGCGGTGAGGCACAGAAACGCGCTGTTGATCCGGCTCGACTCGTTTTCGCAGCCCGCACGCCAGACAATCAAGATCACCTGGCTCGCCTTCGACTGGCGGATTTGTTTCTCGACACGCTCCCCTACAATGCGCACGCCACGGCCAGCGACGCATTATGGGTCGGATTGCCGGTGCTGACCTGCGTGGGCGCGAGCTTTGCCGGCCGGGTGGCGGCGAGCCTGCTGAATGCGATTGCAATGCCGGAGTTGATAACGAAAACCACTGAGGACTATGAACATTTGGCGTACGAGCTTGCGACGCGCCCGCAAAAAATGGCTGGAATAAAACAAAAGCTGGCGGCCAATCGCCTCACAACGCCATTGTTCGATACCGGGCGGTTCACGAAGAATATTGAGGCGGCTTACCTTGTGATGGTTGAACGCCATAGGGCCGGTTTGGCGCCGGACCATATCGTTATCGCATGAGCGGCAAAATGGAATTTACTTTTCTGTTTCCAGAAAATATTGCGCCACACTTTTCTTGCTGCCTGATGCAGGGGCTTCATCAGCTTGGGCATAAAATCAATTCGAATATAAATCCCGTTGGAAAAGGTAGCTCCCACGGCCTGGCTCCGCCATTTTCTCAAACCGCCGCCGACTTTATCAACGTCACGCCGAGTTGGGCGGGAGGCAAATTGGTTGTCGATGTGTCGAATGGAATTGGCAAATCTCCTAACGCGATACTCGAATTCGCCAAAACGTCGAAAGTCGTTCTGATCAACATGAACGATAGCGCCAATTGGTCCGACTACACCGACAACTTCGTCGCCTTTTCCGCGCACTGCAATAAATACGCGAAACGGCGTGGAAGAATTCTGCCGATTGGTTTTGGTCTTTCGCAGGACGTCATCAATCTCTCGAATGGTCTGGTGGATGCCAAGAAATCTAATCCTGTTTTAAAGAATTTCCGCCCGTCGGAAAACCAGTCGGTCAGGAACGCTCTTGATCTCATATTCGTCCCGAAATTGAACGAAGTTCTCCCAGTCAATGAACATTTTTCGCCGCCCGAGCAGTATGCGCAAGATCTGGCTTCGCATCAGGCGGTGTTAGCCTATGGCGGAGAACTCTACAGCGATCTGCGCAAAAACCCGTTTTTCAAGGAACGCGACGTCAACAACACATTTAATTTCATCGAGCTGCCGCCGCATCCCGTCGTCCTGCGCTTCGACAGTTGGCGGTTTTACGAGGCTGCGCTGTTTGCTGCTTGCCCCATCTCACTGGATTTCGAGATCTACGGCCTCACGCTTCCGAATAATCCGGCTGCGTATGCGCATTATCTTCCAATCGATTTATGCAACATCGATGCGTTTATAAGTGAGCTAAAAAAATCGATCGTCGGCGACCCGGACTATATGATCAACATTGGAAAGAATGCGAGAAATTGGGTGCTGGACAACTATTCTCCCGCGGCAACGGCAAAAGGTTTTATCGACGGGTTGACCAAACAAGATTTCATTTAGTGGCTGCGGGTGAAATTTTGATCAGCGATGCTTACGTCAGTGCACCGTGTTTTTATCGCTACTTTCGCGCTACGACGTTCAAGCTGATCGGCACATCGCCGAATAATATCGAACTTGCGTCATCGAAAAGATCGAATTTAGGCACGCGCCGGAATTCGCGAAAGCCGGCTTCGCGCAAAAACTCGCAGAGAAACTCAAAATTTAGGCCGACGTAGTGCACATCGAACGCAGTCGTGCGGCCGCCATACATCATACGCATCACATAGTAGCGGTCGGCCGCTTGGAGCGCCGGATTGAGGAATAATCGGCAGAGCGTATCCAAGTCAGGAACGGAGATTCGAAAGCGCCCGCTTGGTTTGAGCACTCGGTGAATGCCTTTGAGTGTATTTTGGAGTTCCCCGTCATAGCCCAGATGCTCGAGAACATGCGATGCATAGACTTCGGAACAGCTTTCGTCGGCGAGAAACGACAAATCGTTGCAGTTGCCGACGTAGTCGACCATCGGTCCGGGCAAGGCGTCCAATATCTTCCAGCCTGCGTGCTTCTCCTGGCCGCCAATATGCAGCTTAATGTCATCCGCTGCTGGTTTCGACGGCGCGGGCGCGGGATCGGCGGTCGAGCTTGCGTTCATGGTCTCGGGTCGTTGGTTATTCGGTGGCGATGAGAGCGTGTCGAAGCGAGAGTATTGCACTGAAATCTGCCGTCGCAACGGGCGTAGCGAGCGGATGGCGGCGCTGGCAATCGCGGGTGATCGCGTTCAGGCGTTAATTTGCGGACTGATTCTGAGGGCCGCTGGGTCCTACGTCGTAAAGGCGCGGCGTACGGCCAGAGATTGCCCGCTTTTCGACCGGAGTTCTTCAATTTCCGCATAGCGCGTTGCAATAATAGCGATGCAATGGAGCTCTATTCGCCCCTAAGTTGTATCCAGTGATATTATGTAACATATTGATATTGCAGAATAAGTTACGTAAATTGGCATCAATAACTAGCCCCCGAAACGATGAGATTTTCGCGGCTCTCGGATGCGTGTTTTTTACGCAACACTCGGCAGAAAAGCGTCTGGAGACCCTGTGGGTAGGGTGCTTCTTCGTTGCACCACTGGCCTCAGTCGCTAATGTTGTCGATGCGACGGAGGGGGCATCCCCGTGTCGTGCTTTCCGGA
>JAYTFS010000380.1:0-20043 GCA_043734185.1 Pseudolabrys sp.
CGATCCATGCATAAGGCTCGAAGGCCAGCGTGACATAAGCAAGCGCGATCAGCGCGCCACCACCAAGGGCAAGGCCGGTCGGCCCGAACCGCCTCACCAAGGTGTGTACGGACAGGCTGTAGATCAGCCCGCCAATCGCGAACGTGCCGACGAACAATCCGACCAGCGTGAAGCCGACGCCGAACCGCAGATGCAAATCGGCGCCGACGTAAGTGAAGGCGCCAAACATCGCGGCGCTCTCGATAAAGGCCAGGGCGATCATCGCGCGCGCCCAAGGCGAGCGCAGCACCGCGGTATAATCCGAGACGAAACCGTGCGCGGGTTGTGCCGGCGCGTTGCGCGCGTGCGTGATCGGGTTGCGCCACAATTCGTAGAACAGCCCGAGCGTTGCCACCGCTAGGAGAGCGGCGAGGATAAAGAATACGTTGCGCCAGCCGAAATAATCGCCGAGCACGCCGCCGGCGGCCTGGCCAAACAACTGGCCGAGTATCTGCCCCGATAAAAACCGCCCGATCACCTGCTGGCGGCGCTCGTAGAGAATCACGTCGCCGACGAAGGCCAGCGCAAACGGGATGATCCAGCCGGTCGCCAGTCCACTGCCGAGCCGCGCCGCCACCAGCAGCGGCAACGACGGCGCGAGCCCGCAGGCGAACACCATCACGGTCGAGGTCGCCGCCGCGATCGAGACGCAGAGATATTTGCCGAAGCGGTCGCCGATCGGACCGATGACGAGTTGCACCGAGCCATGCGCCAGCAGGTAGACGGTGACGACGATGGAGGCGGCGCCGACCGTCGTGCTCATATCGGCGGCGATCTGCGGCAGGAGCGAATCGGTCACCCGTACCATGGCCTGGGCGGCAAAGGCAGCGATGGCCAGAAGCGTGATGGCGCTGGTGGCACTGCCCCTCGATTTGGAAGGAATTTCCGGCAAAAAGTTGACTCTCAGTAGTGTGGCGGGCTTTCTAGCGCGCAAATCGGTACGAACAAAACGATGATCGATAAAACCTACCAGCCCGCCGAGGTCGAGGGCCGCATTTACAAGACTTGGGAGCAGGCGGACGCCTTCCGCGCCGGCCGGCCCGAACGCGCGTCCGCCAAGCCTTACTCTATTGTCATTCCGCCGCCCAACGTCACCGGCTCATTGCATATGGGCCATGCGCTCAACAACACTTTGCAAGACATCCTGTGCCGCTTCGAGCGCATGCGCGGCAAGGACGTGCTGTGGCAGCCCGGCACCGATCATGCCGGCATCGCGACGCAAATGGTGGTCGAACGGCAATTGATGGAGCGCCAGTTGCCAGGCCGCCGCGAGATGGGGCGGGAGGCGTTCCTCAAGCGCGTTTGGGAATGGAAGGCGGAGTCCGGCGGCGCCATCGTCAATCAATTGAAGCGGCTGGGCGCTTCCTGCGACTGGTCGCGCGAACGCTTCACGATGGACGAGGGGCTGTCGCGCGCGGTGCTGAAAGTGTTCGTCGAACTGTATCGCGACGCGCTGATCTACAAAGACAAGCGGCTGGTCAATTGGGACCCGAAGCTGCTGACCGCGATTTCCGATCTCGAAGTGATCCAGGTCGAGACCAAGGGAAACATGTGGCACTTCCGCTATCCGCTGGCGGACGATCCCTCAAAATATATTTGTATCGCGACGACGCGCCCCGAGACGATGCTGGGCGACGGCGCGGTCGCGGTGCATCCAGATGACGGGCGCTACAAGCATCTGGTCGGCAAGCTGGTGCGGCTGCCGCTCGCGGAACGTCTGATCCCGATCATCTCCGATGAATATCCAGACCCTGAAAAAGGCTCAGGCGCTGTCAAAATCACGGCGGCACACGATTTCAACGATTTCGAAGTCTGGTCGCGCCATCGCGACAAGGATTATTTCAAGAAGCAGTTGAACGGCGGCCTGATCAATCTGTTCACGCCCGAAGCCAAGATGAACGAGAACTGTCCGCCCCAATATCAGGGGCTTGATCGTTACGAAGCACGCAAGCGTATCATTGCCGACCTCGAAGCCCTTGGATTGGTCGACAAGATCGAGAAGGTCACGCATGTCGTGCCACATGGCGATCGCTCGAACGTCGTTGTCGAGCCTTATCTCACCGACCAGTGGTACGTAAATGCGAAAGAGCTGGCAAAGCCGGCGATTGCAGCCGTGCGCGAGGGCAAAACGAAATTCGTTCCCAAGAACTGGGAGAAAACGTATTTCGATTGGATGGAAAACATCCAACCCTGGTGCATTTCGCGCCAGCTTTGGTGGGGTCATCAGATCCCGGCCTGGTACGGACCGGATGGAAAAGTTTTCGTCGCGCTCACCGAAGCCGAAGCGCAAACCGAGGCCAGCAAACATTACGGCAAGGCGACGCCACTCACGCGCGACGAAGACGTGCTCGACACCTGGTTCTCCTCCGCGCTGTGGCCGTTCTCGACTTTGGGCTGGCCGGACGCAACACCGGAAGTGAAGCGTTACTATCCGACCCATACGCTGGTCACCGGCTTCGACATCATCTTCTTCTGGGTCGCACGCATGATGATGATGGGGCTGCAATTCAAAAAGGAAGTGCCGTTCAATGATGTCTATATCCATCGCCTGGTGCGCGACGCCACGGGCGCCAAAATGTCGAAGTCGAAGGGCAACGTGGTCGATCCACTCGGCGTTATTGACGACTTCGGCGCCGACGCGCTGCGCTTCACACTGGCGCGCGGCGCGGCGCAAGGCCACGACATAAGGCTCGGGCCGCAGGACGTCGAGAACAACCGCAATTTTGCGACCAAGCTTTGGAACGCCGCGCGCTTTGTCGAATTCAACGGCGCGGCACGCGTCGAAGGCTTCGATCCGAAATCCGCCAAGGAGACGCTCAATCTCTGGATCGCGCACGAGACCGCGAAGGCCGCAGTTGAAATCACTGCCGCGATTGAAACCTATAAATTCAACGACGCGGCTGCGGCGGCCTATCGCTTCGTCTGGAACGTCTATTGCGACTGGTATGTCGAACTGTCGAAGCCGCTGCTGAGCGGCCCCGATGGCGCGGCGAAAGACGAGACGCGCGCGGTTGCCGCGTGGGCGCTTGATGAAATCCTGAAGCTATTGCACCCCTTCATGCCCTTCATCACCGAAGAACTGTGGGCGGTGACGGCGGAGCAGGGGCCGAAGCGCTCCCAATTGCTGGCGCTCGGCGATTGGCCTAAGCTCGAAGGCCTCATCGACGACAAGGCCGAAGCCGAAATCGGCTGGGTGATCGAGCTGATCACCGCAATCCGCTCGATCCGCGCCGAGATGAACATCAACGTCAACATTCCCCTGGTGCTCGCCGATGCGTCCAAGGAGACGCAAGGCCGCGCCGAGCGCTGGGCCGACTTCATCAAGCGCCTGGCGCGCGTGTCGGAGATTTCGTCCGCGGCCTCCGCGCCGCAGGGTTCTGTGCAGTTGGTCGTGCGCGGCGAAGTCGCGGCGCTGCCGCTGATCGGCGTCATCGACATCGCGGCCGAGCGCGTGCGGCTCGCTAAGGAAATGCAGAAGGCTGAATCCGACATTGCCCGCGTCGACGCCAAGCTCAACAACGAAAACTTCATGGCGCGCGCGCCGGAAGATGTTGTCGACGAAGAAAAAGAAAAACGCGAAGAGGCGGCCGGCCGCAAGGCGAAAGTTGCCCAGGCACTTGAAGCGCTCAAGGGCGCTACTTGAACACCTTGCTCAAAAACCGCGACCCCTTCAGCCCGTAACGCCACGGCGCATCGACCGCCTTGCTGATCCCGACGCGGGGACCAACAACAATCTCGGGCTTCTCCGCCCGCGCCCGCAATTCAAACGGCTCGCGGTCGAGCGCCAGTCCGTTGTGCTTGATGGTGACGCCCAGCGCTTCGCACAATTTTCCCGGCCCCGAGCAAAGCGCTCGCGTGTCGGCCATGCCGCGCCGCCGCCGCATCCGGGCGATCCCCTGGATCGGCTCCAGCGCCCGGATCAGCACCGCGCTGGCGCTGCCTTCGCTTTCGCACACGAAATTCAGGCACCAGTGAATGCCATAGGACCGGTAGACGTAGGCAAAGCCCGGCGGCCCAAACATGACTGCGTTGCGCTCGGTTGGCCCGCGGTAGCTATGCGCAGCCGGGTCGGTGTGGTGATAGGCCTCGACCTCGACGATCAGGCCACCAGTGCCGTCCACCAAAAGCGTCGCTCCGATCAGGTCTGGCGCGATTTTATGGACCGAGCGGTCAAAGAAACCGCGCCGGATTTTGAGGGATGGAGCCATTAAGAACCTGTGTCCTGCCAGCAACACCTTAGGAACATTTGATGTTCGGCCACCCATGATCCCTACGGTGCCGCGATTTGGCCATACCCTTTCACCACATCGAGGGCATTCCAGCGGCGGCGCAAACCGTTGCAGGAATTCCGGTTTTTAAGACCGGTTAACGTCCCTCGTTTAAGGCCAGTTGGGGCAACCCGGTGGCGGTAGCAGGGGCGGGGGTCGACAAGGTCGAATGGACGCAAAGACCAGTCTCAAAGGCAAGCTGCCCAGCCGTCACGTGACGGAGGGGCCGGAACGCGCCCCGCATCGCTCGTATTATTACGCCATGGGTCTCACGACCCAGCAGATTCATCAGCCTTTTGTCGGCGTCGCCAGCTGCTGGAACGAAGCCGCGCCCTGCAACATCGCGCTGATGCGCCAGGCGCAGGCCGTGAAAAAGGGCGTCGCTTCCGCCGGGGGCACTCCCCGCGAATTCTGCACCATTACCGTGACCGACGGCATCGCCATGGGCCATGCCGGCATGCGCTCGTCGCTGCCATCGCGCGAAGTCATCGCCGACAGCGTCGAATTGACCATGCGTGGCCACGGCTATGACGCGCTGGTCGGCATAGCCGGCTGCGACAAGTCGCTGCCGGGAATGATGATGGCGATGGTGCGGCTCAATGTGCCGTCGATCTTTATCTACGGCGGCTCGATTTTGCCTGGCACCTTCAAGGGCAAGCCGGTCACCGTGCAGGACGTGTTCGAAGCGGTCGGCAAGCATTCGGTCGGCCAGATGTCGGACGAGGATCTTGAAGGCCTCGAGCAAGTCGCCTGTCCGTCGGCCGGCGCCTGCGGCGCGCAGTTCACCGCCAACACCATGGCGACCGTTTCAGAAGCGATTGGTCTCGCGCTGCCTTATTCGGCCGGCGCCCCTGCGCCATACGAAATGCGCGATGCATTTTGCATGACGGCCGGCGAACAGGTTATGGAACTCGTTCTGTCAGGCATACGTCCGCGCGACATCGTCACCCGCAAGGCGCTGGAAAACGCCGCGGCAACGGTGGCCGCCTCCGGCGGTTCCACCAACGCCGCTCTGCATCTGCCGGCTATCGCGCATGAATGCGGCATAGAATTCGATCTGTTCGACGTCGCCGAAATCTTCAAAAAAACACCGTATATCGCGGATTTGAAACCGGGCGGCCGCTATGTCGCCAAGGATTGGTTCGAAGCTGGCGGCGTGCCGCTGCTGATGAAAACGCTGCTCGACCACGGCTTCCTGCATGGCGACTGCATGACGGTCACCGGCCGCACTATCGCGCAAAATCTCAAATCGGTGAAATGGAATCCGGATCAGGACGTTGTGCGTCCGGCCAACAAGCCGATCACCGTGACTGGCGGCGTCGTCGGCCTGCGCGGCAATCTCGCGCCCGATGGCGCGATCGTGAAGGTCGCCGGCATGACGAACTTGAAATTCTCCGGCCCGGCGCTCTGCTTTGATGGCGAAGAAGCTTGCTTCAAGGCGGTGAAGGCAAAGAAATACAAAGCGGGCGACGTTTTCGTTATTCGCTATGAAGGCCCGCGTGGCGGTCCCGGCATGCGCGAAATGCTGTCGACGACGGCGGCGCTTTACGGCCAGGGGCAGGGCGACAAGGTCGCGCTCATCACCGACGGGCGTTTCTCCGGTGCGACGCGCGGCTTCTGCGTCGGCCATGTCGGTCCGGAAGCCGCGGTCGGCGGGCCGATCGGCTTGATCGAGGATGGCGACATCATCGAGATCGACGCCGTGAACGGCACGATCAGTGTCAAGCTTTCCGATGCGGAATTGGCCAAGCGCAAGACGAAATGGAAGCCGCGCGAGACCGATTTCACGTCCGGTTATTTGTGGAAATACGCCCAGCAGGTCGGCCCCGCCGTCAAAGGCGCGGTCACCCATCCGGGCGGAGCGGCCGAGAAGCAGTGTTATGCGGATAGCTGACGCCCTGTTGCGCGCGATGGTGTTCGGCGCTGCCCTTGTGGCCGCGCCGGCACTGGCGTTCGACGGCAGCAAGTCCGACGCGGGCATGACGCCGGTGGAGGCATTCCGCTCGGGCGCACAATCGCTTAAGTCCGGCGAAACCGCTAAAGGCATCCACGCCCTCGAATATGCCGCTGAGAACGGCCATGCGCTGGCGCAGTGGAAGCTCGGCCGCATGTATGCCGAGGGCGATGGTGTCGCGCAGAACGACCTCAAGGCATTCGAATATTTCCGCCGCATCGCCGACAATCATGCTGAAGACAATCCGGACGCGCCGCAGGCGCGGTTTGTCGCCAATGCGTTCGTGGCACTCGGCCATTATTATCTCGAGGGCATCGGTAAATCGCAGTTGAAGCGCGACCCGGATCGCGCGCGCGAGATGTTTGCCTATGCGGCGTCGTATTTCCGCGATCCCGACGCGCAGTATTATCTGGCGCGGCAGTACCTCGACGGCACCGGCGCGCCGCACGACCCGCGTATGGCGGCGCGTTGGTTCGGTCTATCGGCGAAGAAGGGCCAGTGCTCGGCGCAGGCCATGCTCGGCGCCATGCTGTTTTCCGGCGAGAATGTTCCGCGCCAGGCGGCGCGCGGCCTGATGTGGCTTACGCTCGCCAAGGATAACGCGCAGACGACCGATCAGCCCTGGATCGGCAAGCTCTATGACAGCGCCTTCCAGCAGGCGACCGAAGATGAGCGCGCGCTTGCCGCGGTCTTGCTCAAGCGCTGGCTTGAAACGCGCCGCGAATAATTATCTGCCTTCAATATCCAGATCGATCCACACCGGTACGTGATCGGACGGCTTGTCCCATGAGCGCACGTGCTTATCAATGCCGGCGCCGGTGAGCCGGTCGGTGGCCTGCGGCGATAGCATCAGGTGGTCAATGCGGATGCCGTCGTTCTTCTGCCAGGAGCCGGCCTGGTAGTCCCAGAACGTGTAGACGTCGGCGGCATCGCTGGTGGCGCGTATCGCGTCGGTGAGCCCTAGATTGGCGAGCGAGCGGAACTTCTCCCGGGTCTGTGGCAAGAACAGAGCATCAGAAGTCCAGGCTTCTGGGCGGCGAGCATCGCCAGAAGTGGGGATGACGTTGTAATCTCCGGCCAGAACAAGCGGCTCTTCGAGCTTTAGCCGTTCATGTGAAAAGGCAATAAGCCGGTCCATCCATTTGAGTTTGTAGTCATATTTTTCGCCGGGGGCAGGGTTGCCATTGGGCAAATACAAACTCACCACCCGCACCACCCCCGCCTTTGTCGAAACGATCGCTTCCAGGAAACGTGCCTGGACGTCACTGGTATCGCCGATCAAGCCGGGGGCTACTTCGTCGAATGGCAGCTTGGAAAGCAGCGCAACGCCGTTAAAAGCCTTCTGCCCGTGCACCGCAACATTGTAGCCGAGCGCCTCAAATGCCTCGCGCGGGAAGGCCTCGTCCACACATTTGATCTCCTGCAAGCAGACGATGTCGGGTTTGCGCTCCGCCAGCCAGGCTTTCAGGCTGTCGAGGCGCTGGCGAACCGAATTGACGTTCCAGGTGGCAATTCTCATGGAAGCGGGTCCGGCCGGCCGAATAACCTTCAGTGCGGCGTGTTTACCAGGGTGCCGCAGGCATATGCACTGAAGCCCGTTTATATGCTAGTAAGGCCGCTAATGCGGCCCTGAAGAGCCGAAGCGGGAACAGTTTCCAAGCAATAGGGACGTTCGGGCAGGGGGACGTGCCCGAACCGAAGGTTGTTCATGATCAAGCGAAAGTGGCTTTTTGGGGTGACGTCGAGCGCCCTGGAAAAACTGTCTTTGATTCCGCGAAAGTGGCGAATTGCGACCGTGGCTGTCGCGTTGATCGCCATTGCGTTGCTCGTGCGCGGCTTCTGGACGACAGACGGCGCGGCGCAGTCGAAGGGCCCGGCCGCCCGCGTGGTGCCGGTTGAAACCGCCGTCGCCGAACGGAAAATGATGCCGGTGCGGGTCGAGTCCCTCGGCAGCGTAACGCCGATCGCGAGCGTCGCCATCAAGGCGCGGGTCGATACTGCCATCATGGGCGTCCATTTCCGCGATGGCCAAGCGGTCAAAAAAGGCGACCTGCTGTTCACGCTGGATGGCCGTGCCATTGAAGCTCAAATTGTGCAGACCGAAGGCATGATTTCTCGCGATAAGGCACAGCTTTCCGGCGCCGAACGCGACGTGGTGCGCTACACCGATCTGGTCGCCAAGGCTGCAACTCCGGTTATCAATCTCGACAATGCCAAGACCCAGGCCGAGGTCTACAAGGCCGCGATTCAGTCGGACGAAGGTTTACTCAACAATCTAAAGGTTCAACTCAGCTATTGCACCATTGTGGCGCCGATTGACGGCCGCATCAGCGCGGCGGCCGTGAAGGTCGGCAATTTCGTGCGTCAAGCCGACACGGCGGCGATGGCGACTATTAATCAGATGGCCCCGGTTTATGTCAGCTTCACCGTGCCGCAAAAGGTTCTGCCCGAAATCCGTCAGGCGCTTGCGGCTGAAACCGCGACGATAGAAGCGATTATTCCAGGTGAACAGAAGCGCGCCAACGGCCAGGTGACCATGATCGAGAACACGGTCGATATGGCGACCGGGTTGGCAACAATCCGCGCTACCATGCCGAACGCGCAGGAAGTGCTGTGGCCCGGAACATTGGTCACCACCGAATTGACGTTGCGGATTGAAGACTCGATCGTGGTGCCATCGACCGCCGTGCAGGTTAGCCAGACCGGAAGCTTTGTTTTCGTTATCAACGACAACGTTGCCAAAGTGCAGCCTGTAAAAGTCGCGCGCTCGGTCGGCAATCAATCGGTCATTGAAAGCGGTCTCAATGGCGGCGAAACCGTCGTCACCGAGGGCCAGTTGCTGCTGTCGAATGGCACCCGGGTAAATCCTCGCGCCGCCAAAGTCGCCGGTAGCTGAACATGAATATCTCCGAACTCTGTATTCGCCGGCCCGTGTTGACGACGCTCGTGACGGCATCACTGATCGTATTCGGCGCCTTCTCTTACCGGTTGTTGCCGGTAGCGGCGCTGCCGGCGGTAGACTTCCCGACCATTCAGATCACCGCGCAGTTGCCGGGCGCCAGCCCGGAAACCATGGCGGCGTCGGTGGCCTCGCCAATCGAGCGACAACTGTCTACGATATCGGGCATCTCGTCGATGACGTCGTCGTCATCGCTCGGCATCGTACAGATCACAATTCAGTTTGATCTCGGCCGCAACATCGATGGCGCCGCGCTCGACGTGCAAACCGCGCTCGCGACTGCGGCGCGGCTGTTGCCAGTGGAAATGACCACGCCGCCATTCTTCCGCAAGGTCAATCCCGGCGACTTCCCGGTGCTCTATATCAGCATGGGCTCCGAAACTATGCCGCTGTCGACGGTGGACGACTATGCCGAGACGGTGGTGGCGCCGCAGCTCTCGCAATTGCCGGGCGTCGCACAGGTCTCGGTCTATGGCGCGCAGAAATTCGCTGTTCGCGTTCAAGTCGACCCGGTTCAAGCCGCGGCCCGCAATATTTCGCTGGACGACGTGCGCACGGTGGTTGCCAAGACCAATTCGAGCACGCCCGTTGGAACGCTGAGCGGCCCGAAGCAAAGCGTGACGCTGACCGCCACCAGCGCGATCGAGCACGCGGCCGACTATCGCAACGTCGTGGTTGCCTACCGCAACGGCGCTCCGATCAAGCTCAACGAAATTGCACGCGTAATCGACAGTGTCGAGAACGACAAGATCGCCACGTATTTCAACGATGCGCGCGCCATTGTGCTGGCGGTTCAGCGCCAGCCCGATGCCAATACCGTCGCCGTTGTCGACATGGTGCGCGAGCGACTACCGGCGATGCGCGCACAAGTGCCGCCGTCGATCGAGATGCGACCGTTGTTCGACCGCTCAATCTCGATCCGCGCGGCGGTGGTAGACGTGCAGGAAACCTTGATGATCGCGATTTCGCTGGTGATCATGGTGATCTTCCTGTTCCTGCGAAAAGTTTCTGCCACCGTCATTCCGGCGCTCGCGGTGCCGGTGTCTCTGATTGGTACTTGCGCGGCGATGTACGCCTTCGGCTTTTCCATCAACAACATGACGCTGCTGGCGCTTACGCTGTCGGTTGGTTTCGTCGTGGACGATGCCATCGTCATGCTCGAAAACATCGTGCGCCATATCGAAGGCGGCATGCGCCCGTTCGAGGCGGCGCTCAAAGGCTCGCGCGAAATCGGCTTCACCATCGTGTCGATCACATTCTCGTTGATCGCGGTGTTTATCCCGGTGCTGCTCATGGGCGGCATGGTCGGGCGCGTGTTCCGAGAATTTGCGGTGTCGATCGCGGTGGCGATCATCATTTCCGGCTTCGTTTCCTTGACGCTTACGCCGATGTTGTGCGCGCGCGTGTTGCGCAGCCATCACGCCAATGAAAAACAGAACGTTGTTCTGCGTACGTTCGAGCGCATGTTCGAACTCTTGCTACGCACATACGAATGGACGCTGGATCGCGTCCTTGCCTACAAGTCGATCATGCTCGGCGTGACGGCGGCGACGCTCGCCGGAACAATTTGGCTCTATATCGTGGTCCCGAAAGGCTTCTTCCCCACAGAGGACACGGGCTACGTCATCGGTATTACGGAAGGTGCGACCGACATTTCATACCCTGCGCTGACTACGTTACAGCGGCAGGTGGCCGAGATCGTGCGCGCCGACAAGGCGGTGGCCTATGTCAACTCCACCGTCGGGTCCGGCGGACCCAATACCGTCGGCAACAGTGGCCGCATGTTGGTAGCGCTCAAGCCGCGTGATGAGCGCGGTGAAAGCGCGCCGCAAGTGATCGCGCGACTTCGGCAAAGCGCGAATGTCGTTCCCGGCATTCAAATCTTTTTCCAGTCGATCCAGAACATCAATCTGGGCGGCAAGCTTTCGAAGAGCCAATATCAATACACGTTGCAATCGAATGATACGGCGACGCTCTACAGCATGGCGCCGGACCTGCGCGACAAGGTAGCGAAGATTCCCGGCCTGCAAGACGTCACGACCGATCTTTACGTCAAGAATCCGCAGGTCACGATTCAGATCGATCGCGAAAAAGCGGCGGTCTATGGCATCACCATCGACCAGGTCCGCCAGGAACTTTACAACGCTTTCGGCGTGCGGCAGGTCGCCACGATCTACTCGCCGGTGAATTCCTATCAGGTCATCCTGGAAACCTTGCCGGATTACCAGACCGGGCCGGATGATTTGGCGCGCATTTATTTAAAGACGACAAACGGCACTACGGTGCCACTGTCGGCCGTGACGCAATTCGTGCGCACTGTTGGTCCGCTTCAGGTCAACCATCAGGGCCAGCAGCCCGCGGTCACCATCTCTTTCAATCTCATGCCCGGCTTCTCGCTCGGCCAGGCGGTCGATGCGATTCAGAATATGGAGCGCGAGGAGCGCCTGCCGGCTACGATCACGACCGGCTTCCAGGGCACGGCGCAGGTGTTCCAAGATTCCTTGCGGGGGCAGGGCATTCTGATCCTGGCGGCAATCTTTGCGGCCTATGTGGTGCTCGGCATCCTGTATGAAAGTTTCATCCACCCGATCACCATCATCTCCGGCCTGCCGTCGGCCGGCATCGGCGCGATCCTGACGCTGGTTCTGTTCAAGATGGATTTGTCGGTCATCGCCATGATCGGCATTGTGATGCTTGTCGGCATCGTGAAGAAAAATGCCATCATGATGATCGATTTCGCGCTGGAGCGCCGCCGTGTCGGCTTGTCCGCCGAAGCGGCGATCCGCGAAGCGTGCCTGTTGCGCTTCCGGCCGATCATGATGACGACCTTCGCGGCGATCTTCGGAACGCTGCCGATTGCGCTTGGCACCGGCGCGGGCGCAGAATTGCGCCAGCCGCTCGGTGTCGCGGTGGTAGGCGGCCTCTGTCTGTCGCAGCTGCTCACGCTTTACATCACGCCAGTAATCTATCTTTATCTCGACCGCTTCGACCGCATGATCAAGCGCCGGCTCGAGCCGCAGCTGGAAGAGGTTGGAGAGCGTCCCGCGAAGACCGCGGTAGCTGCGGAGTAAATTTAGGAAATTACAGCGAGAAGCTGGTGCCGCATCCGCAGGACGCGGTGGCCTTCGGATTTTTTACTTTGAACGATGCGCCGATCAGGTCGTCGACAAAATCGATTTCCGAGCCGGCCATATGATCGACCGAAACGGGATCGATCAGGACCACAGCGCCGTTGCGACCGATGACAAGGTCATCGGGGGCCTTGTCGCGGTCCGTGCCGAACTTGTACTGAAAGCCCGAACAGCCGCCGCCTTCCACGCTTACGCGCAGCATGGTTCCGGCTGGTTCACCCTTGAGGATCTCGCCGATCCGGCGGGCCGCCCGTTCGCTGACTGTGACGCTTGCCGTCATCGCTTGTCCTTTGGTCTGCCCGATAGTTAAGTGCGTCGAAGCGGAAGGTCAATGAGCCCACATGGCGATTGAAACCAGCGTTAAGCGGGCCGTTTATGCCGCCGATCCCCGCCTGAGCCGGGGCCGGCGCTGGGATGAGCCGGGCAGCCCGACCCGCAATGCTTTCCGGCGCGATTGCGACCGCATCATCCATTCGGCGGCGTTTCGTCGGCTAGCGCATAAGACGCAGGTGTTCGTCTATCACGAGGGCGACCACTATCGCACGAGGCTCACCCACCCCCTCGAAGTCGCCCAGATCGCCCGTTCGCTGGCGCGCGCGCTCGGGCTTGACGAAGATCTCGCCGAAGCGCTGGCGCTCGCCCACGATCTCGGCCACCCGCCGTTTGGTCATGCTGGAGAGCGCGCGCTGGACGAAGCCCTCGGTAGTTTCGGCGGATTCGCTCATAACGCCCAGGCGTTGCGCATCGTCACGGACCTGGAGTGCCGCTACGCGGCGTTCGATGGTCTCAACCTGACGTGGGAGACACTGGAGGGCCTGGTCAAGCACAACGGCCCGCTTACCAATCGCGAAGGTGCGCCTGTCAGCCGCTACGCCACGCACGGCGTGCCGGCCGCGATCCTTGCCTATAACAAAATTCAGGACCTGGAGCTTTGGTCGCAGCCGAGCGCGGAAGCGCAAGTCGCGGCGCTTTCCGACGACATCGCCTACGATGCGCACGACATCGATGACGGTCTGCGCGCCGATCTGTTTTCGCTGGATGACATTGCCGGGGTACCGATCGTCGGCGATATCGTGCGCGGCATTGGTGCGCGGAACGCGAGTATCGACAAGAGCCGACGCGTGCACGAAACCGTGCGGGCGCTCATCACGCGCATGATCGAGGACGTGATCGACGAAACCGCCCGACGCGTGGCGCGATATGCAAAGTCGGCAGAGGAGGTGCGACGCGCTGCCGAGCCGCTGATTGCATTTTCACCGGCGATGCAAAAAGCCGACGCTGCGATCAAAGACTTTCTGTATCCGCGCATGTACCGCCACGAACGCGTGATGCGAGTCATGGGCGACGCCGAGCGCGTGGTGCGCGACTTGTTCGCTTATTTTACCAAGTCGTCGGCCGATATGCCTGCGGAATGGGCGGAGGGAATTGGTGGCGCGGATGAGGGTGCGCGGGCCCGCCGCATCGGCGACTACATCGCGGGAATGACCGATCGCTACGCACTGATCGAGCACGCGCGTCATTTTGACACCACCCCCGAATTACGTTAGCCGCACCGTCATGCCAGTCGCTACACCCAAACATCTCTTCGCCGAAATGCTCGATCGCGTCTGCGCTGCGAGTGCCGCAATTGTCGGGCCGCAGGCCGATCTGTCGCGTATTGTGGTAGAACCGCCACGCGATCCGAGCCATGGCGACATGGCGACCAATGCCGCTATGGTGCTGGCCAAGGAGGTTCGCAAAAATCCGAAAGAATTGGCGGAAGCGATCGCTGCCAGACTCCGCACCGATGCGACCGTGGTCAAAGCAGTTCCGGCTGGCGCGGGCTTCATCAATCTGACACTTGTCCCTGGGGTTTGGGAACAAGAGCTTCGGCGGGTGCTCGAAGCGGGCGCCGACTATGGCCGCAGCCATTTGGGCGCGGGCGGAAAGGTCAACGTCGAATATGTTTCCGCCAATCCGACCGGCCCGATGCATGTTGGTCACGGCCGCGGCGCGGTGTTCGGTGACGCGCTCGCCAATCTACTGGCATTCGCCGGCTTCGACGTGACGCGCGAATATTACATCAACGATGCCGGCGCGCAGGTCGATATATTGGCACGCTCGGCATTCCTGCGATATCGCGAGGCGCTCGGCGAAAACATCGGGCCGATGCTGGAAGGGCTTTACCCGGGCGATTATCTTGTGCCGGTCGGCAACACGCTTGCCGCCGAGCATGGCGCGGCGCTTGGCAAGAAGCCGGAGTCCGAATGGCTTCCCATCGTGCGGGCCAAAGCCATCGCGATGATGATGGACATGATCCGTGACGATCTCGCCGCTCTGAACGTGAAGTTCGACGTCTATTTTTCCGAACGATCGTCAATCGAGGGGCCTAAGGATCAAGTCGGTGCGACCATCGAATCTTTGCGCAAATCGGGCGAAGTCTACGAGGGCCGACTGCCGCCACCGAAAGGCGGCAATCTCGAGGATTGGGAAGACCGCGAGCAGACCTTGTTCAAGTCGACCGATTTTGGCGACGATGTCGACCGGCCGCTGAAAAAGTCGGACGGCAGCTACACTTACTTCGCGTCCGATATTGCCTATCACAAGTCAAAGTTCGACCGCGGCTTCCGCAACATGATCGACGTTTGGGGCGCCGATCACGGCGGCTACATCAAGCGCATGCAAGCGGCGGTAAAGGCGGTCAGCGGCGGCAAAGCCACGCTGGACGTGAAACTGGTTCAGCTTGTGCGGTTGC
Organism: Pseudolabrys sp.; assembly: GCA_043734185.1. GTDB lineage: Bacteria > Pseudomonadota > Alphaproteobacteria > Rhizobiales > Xanthobacteraceae > Pseudolabrys. The sequence goes on from JAYTFS010000380.1 coordinate 15,086, forward strand.
TACGCGCGGGCGAGCCGGTAAAAATGTCAAAACGCTCGGGCGAGTTTGTTACCTTGCGCGAGGTTGTGGACGAGGTCGGCAAAGATGCCGTGCGCTTCGACATGCTCTACCGCAAGAACGATGCGGTGCTCGATTTCGATTTGGCGAAAGTGATCGAAGCCACCCGCGAAAACCCGGTGTTCTATGTCCAGTACGGTCATGCGCGCGGCGAGTCGATTTTTCGCAACGCGCGTCTGGAAATCTCCGACCTGCCGGCAACGGCGCGGGCGAGGGCGGGGCATTTCAAAAACGCATCCTTCGAGAAGCTCAGCGACGAAGGCGAGCTTTCATTGTTGCGCAAGCTGGCGCTTTACCCGCGCGTGCTGGAAGCCGCCGCGAGCGCCCATGAGCCGCACCGGATAGCGTTCTACCTCTATGAACTTGCTAGTGAATTTCACGCGCAATGGAACCGCGGAAAAGACGTGCCTCATTTACGCTTCATTATCCAGAATGATCCAGACACAACGGGGGCACGCCTTGCCTTAGTGCAGGGGATTCTCACAATTCTGGCGTCGGGACTGGCGCTGCTCGGGGTCGAAGCGCCAGACGAAATGCGATAAATTTCGCGTAATAATCGGGGACCGAATGGTCGACGACCGCACTCAACGACCCTACCGTTCGAACGAACTATCCGCGCGTGGCGCTCCCGCCAGGGCGACACAAGGTTCGACGTCGGGTTCCGGCAGCGATCCGCTCGCTGAACTCGCCCGCCTGATCGGGCAGAGCGATCCGTTTTCCGAATACGGCCGCGATGGCATGCGCCGCGTCGCTCCGCCGCTGCCGCCCGAGCCCGTACATGACTGGGATGCCCAGCCAGTCGGCGCGGGCTATGCACCGCAGCCACCATCCTTTGCCCCGGAAGCGCCGGAGCCGATTTTCCCGCGCCAGCAGTTTGGCGGCGCGCCGCTCGCCAGCGGCGGAGATCTCTATCGGGATCCGGACCATGTTCCCGGATATGAACAGGGTCAGTTCGGCCAGAACAACTCTCACTTCAGCCCCGAGGAACAGGACTTCTACGACGATGAACCGCCCACGCGCCGGCGCATGGGCGTGCTGGTGATTGCCGGCGTTTTTGCTCTGGCCGTGATTGGCACCGCGGGCGCGTTCGGCTATCGCGCACTGTTCGGCTCGTTGTCCTCGTCGCTGCCGCCGCCGGTTATCAAGGCGGATTCGACGCCAAGCAAGATTGTGCCGGCAGCGAAACTGGATTCACAATCAAACAAACAGATCACCGACCGGGTCAACGATCGTGGCCTCGGCGAAAAATTGGTGTCGCGCGAAGAGCAGCCGGTCGCTGTTTCCCCGCAGTCCGGGGACCCACCGGGATCGACCAGCGCGCCCCTCGGCAGCGGTATTGTCGGCTCGGAGCCGAAAAAAGTCCGCACGATTGCGATCCATCCCGACCAGCCAACGGAGGCGCCGGTAGCTTCGCCACCGCCTCCACGCGCGGCAGTCGCGTCACCCGTAAAGCCGGCTGCGCCGATATCTGCGCCAGCGCCGCGTGTTGCAGCGGCCGAGCCTGAACCGGCTCCGGCACCCCGCCCGGTCGTTGCGCGCGCCGCGTCGGCGCCTGCCAATGCGCCGTTGTCGCTCAGCCCGGACGCGGCTCCAGCACGACCTGCGCCAGCTCCGCGCACCGCATCGGTCGCGCCCCCGCCCTCGCCCGTAGCAGCGCCGCCAACCGCAAGCACTGGCGGAAGTGGTTATGCCGTGCAGGTGTCGTCCCAGCGCAGCGAGGCGGAAGCGCAGGCCGCCTTCCGCAGTCTGCAAGGAAAATACCCCGGCCAGCTTGGAGGCAAACAGCCGGTCATTTCGCGGGCCGATCTGGGGGACAAAGGGATCTATTTCCGCGCCATGGTTCCGGTCGGGACTGGCAGCGAGGCGACCGAGCTGTGCACGAGCCTCAAAGCGGCCGGCGGAAGCTGCATCATCCAACGAAATTAGCGTTCTGCAGCGCTTGCCCTTAGGGCGCGTGCGGGGTAATCCGCGCGAATGGCCGCACGCGCGTTCATTTCAGGACTCTCCGGACTGACTCTAACTGCCGACGAGCGCGCCTTTATCCGCGAGGCCCAGCCATGGGGCTTGATACTCTTCAAGCGAAATGTGAGTAAACCTGAACAAGTATCTGAGCTAACTAAATCATTTCGCGACGCCATAGGCCGCGACGCGCCCATTTTGGTGGACCAGGAAGGCGGCCGGGTACAGCGGCTGGGCCCACCGCATTGGCCGGTTTATCCACCCGGCGCCGTTTATGGGGCGCTCTACGACCGCGAGAAGTCGCTTGGTCTGACTTGTTCGAGGCTTGCTGGGCACTTGCTCGCCGCTGATCTGAGAGTTCTTGGGATCGATACTGACTGCCTGCCGATCGCAGACGTTCCGGTCGAGGGCCACGATCCGATCATCGGCGACCGCGCCTATGGAACCGAGCCGGGCAAGGTCGCCGCCATCGCCGGAGCGGTCGCCCAGGGGCTACTCGCCGGCGGTGTTCTGCCGGTACTCAAGCATCTGCCCGGCCATGGCCGCGCCAAGGCCGACAGCCACCACAAGCTGCCCGTGGTCGATACCGACCGGGCGACCCTGGAAGCGACCGATTTTGCTGCTTTCAAGCCATTGGCCAACCTGCCGCTCGGAATGACTGCGCATGTTGTGTTTTCCGCCATCGATCCCGCCCAACCGGCGACCACTTCGGCCACTATGGTGCGGGAAGTGATTCGCGGATTTATTGGGTTTCAGGGGCTCTTGATGAGCGATGACGTGTCGATGGGCGCTTTGTCGGGGACAATTGCCGACCGAAGCCACGCTGCGCTTCGCGCGGGGTGCGATGTCGTGCTCCATTGCAACGGCGATCTCGCCGAGATGGCGGCGGTTGCGGGAGCCGCGCCTCCGCTGAGCGGCGTGGCCGCGAAACGTGCCGACTCGGCCTTGGCCGCGCGCGGCGCGCGGGAAGAATTCGATGTGGACGCCGCGCGTAAGACCTTCAACAAGATGATCGGTGGCGAACAGATGATGGTCTCATGAGCGCCGAGGAATTCGACACGACGCTGGGGGCGGAGCGCGGCACCACCGAGCCGGCGATGATGGTGGACGTCGAGGGCTTCGAAGGCCCGCTCGACCTGCTGCTTGCCTTGGCGCGCCAGCAGAAGGTGGATCTCGCCAAGATTTCAATCCTCGCTCTGGCCGATCAGTACCTCACGTTCGTCGAAGCGGCGCGCAAACTGCGGCTCGAACTCGCCGCCGATTATCTGGTGATGGCGGCATGGCTCGCATATCTGAAATCGCGGCTGCTGTTGCCGGAAGCGGCACCGGGCGAGGGCCCGAGCGCCGAAGATATGGCGCTGGCACTGGCCTATCGCTTGCGCCGGCTTGAGGCTTTCCGCGAAGTGGCGACGCGCCTGATGGGGCGCCCGCAACTCAACCGCGATATCTTCGCGCGCGGGCTTCCCGAACCGATCGCCGAAATCAAACAGCCGGAATGGTCGGCGACGCTCTACGATCTGCTCTCGGCCTACGCGTCGCAGCGCCGCATGAGCGTGATGTCGCGCGTGCGCTTCAAGCAGCGCACCGTATGGTCGCTGGCCGAAGCGCGCGCCGCGCTCGAGCGCCTGATCGGAATGTCATCGGACTGGTCGAGGATCGACGAGTTTTTGATTTCCTACATGGTCGAGCCGGCGCTTCGCGCCACGGTCATGGCGTCGTCGTTTGCCTCCGCGCTCGAACTGGTGCGCGAGGGTGTCGCCGAAATTCATCAGAAAGAGTCATTCGCGCCGCTTTACATGCGCAAGAGCATGGGCGCGATTGGAAATGCTAGCCTGCATGACGCACAAGAAAACGCATAAGGAGCGCAAGTCCATGCCGAGCGCGGCCAAGAAGCTCGTAATTGTCCGCAACGACGCGCCGGCCCCGGACCCGGTCGCGCGCGCGGAGGAATTGCGCCTGCTGGAAGCCTTGCTGTTTGCAGCCAACAGCCCGCTCGATGAAGCGACGCTGCGGCGCCGCCTTCCCGAAGGCGTGGATTTGAAAGACGCGCTTGCTCGCTTGCAGGCGGAATATGCAACGCGCGGCGTCAATCTCGTGCGCGTCGGCAAGAAGTGGACGTTCCGCACAGCGGGCGATCTGTCGTGGCTGCTGACTCAAAACTCCGTCGAGACGCGCAAGCTTTCGCGCGCGGCGATCGAGACGCTCGCCATTGTCGCCTATCATCAGCCAGTGACGCGCGCCGAGATCGAGGAAATCCGTGGCGTGGTGACGGCGGCCGGTACTCTGGATGTGCTTCTCAAGACCGGCTGGATTCGCCCGCGCGGCCGGCGCAAGGCGCCGGGCCGGCCGATTACCTACGGCAGCACCGAGAACTTCCTGTCGCATTTCGGGCTGGAGGAAGTGAGCGACCTGCCGGGGCTCGACGAGCTCAAAGGCGCAGGGCTTCTGGAAGGCAATATGCCGACCGGGTTTGGCGTGCCGATACCGTCCGATGACTCCACGCTGCGCGACGACGAGGACCCGCTGGAACCCGGCGATCTCGACTTCGGCTTGGCCCCGCCGCCGGGGCAGAGCGAGAAGTAGTTAATCCGCGCGAGGCCTAACGGCCCTGAACTACAGGCAAATACGCGCATCGGGCGCGGTGTCGGGCTTATTGGGCCGGGCCGTAAGTCCTTGTTTTTACCTCTTCCGGGGCCTAGTTTCTTAGCCAAATCATGGGCGGGACGAGCGCGTTCGTGCCGTTGCCGCGGAGGGTTCGCCGATGGGTTCGTTTAGCGTTTGGCACTGGTTGATCGTCCTTTTGGTCGTGATGGTGCTGTTTGGTGGCCGCGGCAAGATTTCGTCGCTGATGGGCGACTTCGCGCAGGGCATCAAGGCCTTCAAGAAGGGCATGTCGGAAGACGAAAAAACGGCCGGCTCACTCTTGGCGTCGGCCGTTTTTT
>JAYTFS010000381.1:0-11377 GCA_043734185.1 Pseudolabrys sp.
CAGCCCGATCACGACCGTCGGGTAGATCAGCAGCACGAAGTGGTCGATCGCATGCGCCCAGTTGAGGAAAGCGATAGAGCGGCGGCGGGCCGCATCATCAGACAGGGCGGACTTGGCGGTTGGCATTTCTGGATTCATTCCCGGGCTTCGATGGAATCGGAATATAGCGCCTGCGGACAGCAGTAACACCATGGCCGGCCACTCGCATGGCAGGGTCCAAAAAGCCGAAGGTCTGGTAAGTCATTGCATCCCCATAGCGATTGGCTGGACAACAACCAGACATCCCGCCCAAGTTGTGGGGGTATCCCGATGCGTAACAGCCGGAACGTTCCAGGGGCTTTGGGGGGCCTCGATGCGCAAGGGGCGCGCAAGCGCGGCGGCGGTCGCCGCTGCGACCTAATCGAGCGTGCGGCGGAAACGCGTCACCGCGATCGTCATCGCAATCAGCATCAGCACGCACAAGGCCGCCGCGTCGTATTGCAGATCGGTGAGCGACGAGCCCTTCAGCATGATCGAGCGCACAATACGCAGATAATGCGTGAGCGGCAGCGCTTCGCCGATCCATTGCGCCCAAGTCGGCATGCCGGCAAACGGGAACATGAAGCCAGAAAGCAAGATGTTCGGCAGGAAAAACATGAACGACATCTGGATCGCCTGCAGCTGGTTCTGCGCGATGGTGGAGAAGGTGTAACCGATCGACAGGTTGGCGGCGATGAACAGCGTGCTCAAGAAGGCAAGCACCGCGAGACTGCCGATGATCGGCACGCCGAACAGCAGCACGCCAATGCCGATAATCAGCGTCGCCTGCACAAAGCCCACGAAAACATACGGAATGATCTTGCCCAGCATGATCTCGACCGGCGTGATCGGCATCGCGAGCAAATTTTCCATGGTGCCGCGCTCGATCTCGCGTGTAACCGACAGCGCGGTGAAGATCAGCATGGTCATAGTGAGAATGGTGCCAACCAGCCCGGGCACGATATTGAGCTGCGTCACGCCGGCGGGATTATAGCGGGCATGGGCGCGGATTTCGAACGGCATTTCCGGTTTTTCAGGAACGAGCCGGTCATGGGTGAGCGCGGTCTGCACCGCCATGCCAAGCGCGCTCAGCGCGGAGCCGGAGGCAACTGGATCGGTGGCGTCGGCGGCTACCAGCATTGCCGGCTTGTCGCCGCGGCGCACCGCGCGTTCAAAGCCCGCCGGAATTTCGATCGCGAACAGAACTTTGCCCGATGCGAGCAATCCATCGAGTTCGGCGGTAGTGTGCGGCAGTTGGGTTATTTTGAAATATTTGGTGTTCTCCAGCGCCGCCAGAATCGAGCGCGCCAGATCGCTGTTTTCTTGCAGCAGTACCGCCGTCGGCAAATTTCGCGGCGTGGTGTTGATGGCATAGCCGAACAGCATCAGCTGCATCAACGGCATCACCACGATCATGGCAAAGGAGACGCGGTCGCGCCGCAGCTGGAGAAATTCCTTCACCAACATCGCCCAGATCTTGCGCGCAAAGCCGCCGCCGCCGATGCGGTGCGGCGCATGGCTGGAAAACAGGTGAGTCATTGGAAATTATCCTTCGACTTGCTCATCAGATCGATGAATACGTCCTCGAGCGAAGGCTCCGAACGCTTCCACTCGAGTTCTTTGCGCTTGCGATAGGGCGCAATCGCCGCCTCCAGCTTGCCTGCCTGGCGGCCCGACACGTGAAGGCTGGTGCCAAACGGCGCCACCATGTCGATGCCCGGTTTGCCGGTGAGTTCTTCCGACAGTTTGGCCAACCCCTCACCTTCGGCAGCGCTCACCGTGTAAGTCGTCAAATGCGAGGCGTCGATCACCTGTTCGACCGTGCCATGCACCAGCAATTCGCCATACGCGATATATGCGATCTCGTGGCAGCGCTCGGCCTCATCCATGTAATGGGTGGAAACCAGCATGGTCAGGCCATTAGCAGCGAGCGCATGGATCTCGTTCCAGAATTCGCGCCGCGCCTTGGGATCGACGCCGGCGGTCGGCTCGTCGAGCAGCAGTAATTTCGGGCTCGGCAGGGTGCAGGCGCCGAGCGCCAGTCGCTGCTTCCAGCCACCCGACAGTTCGCCGGCGAGTTGCTCTTCACGGCCCTGGAGGCCGAGCCGCGCGATGGCCGCGCGTGCGCCGGCCGCAGGCTGCTCGATACCGTAGATGCGCGCGATGAATTCCAGATTCTCGCGCACCGACAGGTCCTGATACAGGCTGAAGCGCTGGGTCATGTAGCCGACCTGGCGCTTGATCTTGTCGGTCTCGGTGCGGATGTCGTAGCCCAGACACGTCCCCGTGCCTTCGTCGGGCGTCAGTAGCCCGCAGAGCATGCGGATGGTGGTGGTCTTGCCGGAACCGTTGGGGCCGAGAAAGCCATAGATGGTGCCGCGCTTGACCTGCATTGACAGGTCGCGCACCACAGCCCGCCCATCGAACTTTTTCGTCAGGTGATGGACGTCGATAACGACATCGTGGGCGCCGTCTTGCGCGGTCATTTCGCGGCCGCTTTCGAGAGCGTGACCGACACCGGCTGCCCGACACGGAATTTTTCCGGCTGCTCGGGCCGCGCCTCGATGAGGAATACCAGCTTGGCGCGTTCATCCATGCTGTAGATCACCGGCGGTGTGAATTCCGCGCTGCGGGCGATGAAGCTCACCTTCGCGGTCATGCCCTTCTCGCAGCCATCGCAGGAGATGGTCACGGCATCGTCGAACTTGATCGAAGGCAGATCGGATTGCGCCGCAAAGAAGCGGATTTTCAGATTTTCCGGCGGCAACAGCGCGACAACCGGCCGCCCTGCTGGCACGGTTTCGCCCGGCCGGTAATAGACTTGCTGAATCACACCCTCGGCCGGGCTGACCGCGCGCCGGCGCGCTAGCCGGGTTTCCGACCAGGTGAGATTGGCATTCGCCTGTCGAAGACTTGCTTCAGCATCATCATAATTTTTTTGCGTGCCGGCCGAGGTCTTGAGCAATTCCTTGGCACGGTCGAAGTTCTGCGAGGCGGTGGTCACGGTGGATTTCTTCACCGCCAAATCAGCGCGCTGAAGATCGTCGTCCACGCTAAACAGCAGAGCGCTTTTTTCGACGCGGTCGCCTTCGCGCACTTTGAGGGTTTCCACGCGCCCCTGCTCGTCGGGGGAAACGAACACCAGCTCGGCCTCAACCCAGCCTTGCAACACGGGTTCAGCGCCGTTGCCACAGCCGGCGAGCGCTAGGCTCCCGAGCACCAAAGCCGCCAGAGCGGAATTTTTAATCCTCATACGACTCTCCTCGGCGCGAACAACATATCGAGATGCGCTTTCATCATCGCGCGCACGTCGAGCGGCTCGAAACGTTCAAACAATCCGCTCCAGATGATGGCGACGAGACCCGGCGCCACCAGGATTTGCGGAAAATCAACCAGGCTCGCAGGAACTTCGCCACGAGCGGCAGCACGGCGCAGCACCGCGCGCACCGCGGCGATGATGCGCGACAGCACTTCGCGGTAGTAAAACTCGGCGAGCTTGGGAAAACGCCGGCCTTCCGAAAGCATCAGCCGGATGACGTCCTTGCGGCGGGTTTCGTAGACCTCGCGCACGAACAGATCGACGATTCGCTCGGACAGCACGCTGATCGGCAGGTCGGCCGCGCCCATCGCCTCAATGGTGCCGACCAGCGGCGTGAGCATGGCGCGGATGAGCTCCTGAAACAGGCTCTCTTTGTCGCGGAAGTAGAGATAGATGGTGCCCTTGGCGACATCGGCGCGCTTGGCGACGTCGTCGAGCCGGGTGGCCTCGAAGCCACGCGCTGAAAATTCCTCCAGCGCGGCGGAAAGGATCGCGTCGCGGCGGGCGGCGCTGCGCACCGCACGGTCGCCCTCGGCTTGCGCCGGAGCCGCACGCGACAAGCGGGCCGCAACGCTTTTGCGCCGGCCGGCTTTCTTTCTGGGATGGGTAAGGCTTGCTGCCATGATATGACTGACCGGTCAGTCATAATGTAGGCCGCGCGCAATAGATGCGCAAGCACCTAAAACTAATTAGATTTCAATAGGATAAGACTTAGCCCTTGGCGTCGCAGAAGAAAGTGCGGATCACGCACTCCTTGCCGCCGTCTTTGTAGCAGGCCTGCAAGGCCTCGTTCTGGGTGCCGCCGAGGCGCGGCCCCTTGCCCCAGCCGTGGGCGCCGCACGGATTGGTGAAATCGACCGCGAAGGCCGCGCAGCCGCGCTTGGCCGTGGTCACTACCCGGCAGGCGTCGCCCTGGCACTTGGCCAGCGCGCTCTGGCGGGCCTCAGCCGTGGAACTGAAATCAAAGGCTTCGCCGAAGGCGCCGCAAGAGCCGATCGCCAGCGCGCCCGCGGCCCTTGCCGCGTTGAACGTGACCAGCATCAACGTCGCGGTGGCGAGCATCAGGCTCGCAACCACAAACGCGCGAATCGTTGGCGTATAGATATCCGTCATCGTGGCTTACCCGACCCTTGGCGCTAGCTAAGCGGTGAGTCGGGTCCGGCGATCAACGATTCAAGTCCTAAGCGCGTTCGATTTCTGCCTTGACGGCGGAGAGAGACTCAGGGGTATCGATATCCGTGAGCGCCGCGTCTCCGGCGACCGGGACTTCCATGACCGCCTCGGCATAAGTGCCGATCAGGTGGCGGGCGCCGATGTCGCCATGAATCGACATCAGATCGTTAAAGAATCGCCGCGACCACACCACCGGATTGCCGCGCCGCCCGTTGATGCTCGGCACGACCACCAGCGCGCTGCGTTCCGGATCGAAGGCCGCGATCAGCTTGTCGATCAACTGATGATCGACCTGCGGCATGTCGCCAAGGCAGACGATCGCGCCATCGGCATCTTGCGGCACAGCCGCAATACCGGCCTTCAACGAAGTGCCAAGGCCGTCGGCGTAGGCCGGATTATGCGTGAAGCGGACAGGCAATCCGGAGAGTGCCGCTTCTACCTGCTGGCGTTCATGCCCGGTCACGACGATGACCGGCTTGGCATGCGAAGCGAGCACCTGTTCAGCAGCGATGCGTACCAGCGGCTTACCGCCGATCTCGGCTAGCATCTTGTTGACCGCGCCCATGCGCGTCGATTGTCCGGCGGCCAGCACCACCGCCGCGATATTGCGGCCCTTCTCCGGCGCCGGTTCCCTGCGCGGCTGCGGCCGCGTGACGATTTCCATCAGCAGGCCGCCGACACCCATGCCGGTGATGTCCGCGCGCGATATCGACAGACCGGCGAGCAATCGCATTAGCACCCAGTCAAAGCCGTTCTCTTTCGGCGAGCGGGCGCAACCGGGCGCGCCGATCACGGCATGGCCGCGCAAGCGCCCGACCAGAATCAGATTGCCGGGATCGACGGGCATGCCGAAATGCTCGATCTCGCCGCCGACCGCCGCGATCGCCATCGGGATGACGTCGCGCCGGTCGGCAATGGCCGAAGCGCCGAACACGATCACCAGCTCGGCGCCCGCTTTGAAAACTTCATCGATTGCACGCGCCAGCGCGGCCTGTTCGTGCGGCACGCGGCGTTCGGCGACGATTGCTGCGCCGGCCGGCACAATGCGCGTGGCGGTAATTTTGAGGGTCTTGTCCACCACTTTGGATGACAGGCCCGGCAACATCGTCGAAACGATGCCCAACTTGCGCACCTTGTAAGGCGCAATCCGGATGACGGGCTTTGCTTTGGCTGCCGCAGCGACTGCCGCATCGCGCGTCGCGCCGGCAACGGCGAAGGGAATGATCTTCACAGTGGCGATCATCTCGCCTTCAACCACCGGCTTGTAGGCGGACAGTGTCGCCAACGTCACCGCTTCGTCGATGCGGTTGAGCCGGTCGATTGTCTCTTTGTCGACCACCAGCACGCCGGAGGTTTCGGCAAACAAATTGCAGCGGCCGGTGAAGGCTCGATCGGTACGCACGCCCGTGCCCGCGAGTGCCGCTGCAATATCGGCGGCGGCCTGATCCTCCGACACGTCGCCCGGCTCAAGCCGCGCAACGACGATTTCCTTCACACCGGCAGCCTTGAGCGCAGCCGCTTCCGCCGGCCCGATCAGCGTGCCTTTTTTAAGCACGAGGCCATCCTGGCGGATTGAATGCACCGCCGTGGCGCCAAGCGCGTCAGCCGGAGCAACGGGGCCGAACTTCATGCCGCCTCCGCCTGGTCGGATTTTTTGCGCAACTTTTCGGTAATCTGGCCCATGATGGCGATGGCGATTTCGGCCGGCGATACCGCGCCAATCGGCAAGCCGATGGGTGCGTTGATGCGTGCAATGCCGGCATCATTCACGCCGGCTGCCTTCAACCGCTCGACCCGCTTGGCATGGGTTTTTTTCGAGCCGAGCGCGCCGATATAAAAGCAATCCCGCGACAGCGCATGCAACAGCGCCGGATCGTCAATCTTCGGATCATGGGTGAGTGCGACAAAGGCGGTGTAATGGTCGACATGGAGCGGCGGGAGCGCGACATCGGGCCATTCCGCAATCACCTTCACGTCGGGAAACCGCTCGATCGAAGCAAACGCCGTGCGCGGATCGACGATGGTCACGTCATAACCGAGCAATTGTCCGACCGGCGCCAACGTCTGGCTGATGTGGACCGCGCCGGTAATGACGAGTTGCGGCGACGGCACATGCACAGTGAGAAATACGCGGCCTTGTGGCGTTTCCTCCATGCCGCTTTTCGCCATGCGCAGGCGTTTTTCCAGTACATCCCTGAGCGCGTCCTTGCCGACGGCGGCGGCCTTGACCAGCCGCTGTTCGTTGGTCGTCATGTCAGTGACGACGACAACCGCTCGGCGCGCGGCGCGTTCGGCATTGAGCGCGTGCAGGATGTCGAGCTTCACGCTTTAGCTCACTTTCTCGACATAGACCCGGATGGTGCCGCCGCAGGAGAGACCGACTTTCCATGCTGCCTCGTCGGCAACGCCGAATTCCAGCATTTTCGGCTTGCCGCTATCGATCACGTCGATGGCTTCGGTGACCACCGCACCTTCGACGCAGCCACCGGAGACGGAGCCAAGAAAATTGCCGTCATTGTCGATCACCAGATTGGAGCCGACCGGCCGCGGCGCAGAGCCCCAGGTCTCCACGACCGTTGCGAGCGCGACACCACGGCCTGCCTTGCGCCAGTCCTCGGCGGCTTTGAGAATGTCTTCATCGCGTGAAAGCATGTGGTTCTCCATCAGGCAACATGTCGCAGCAAGGTTTTCGGATCGTAGCCCTTGGCAGCCGTGCTCGACAGGGCGCGCACCAAATCGGCCATCGAGTCCAAATTGTGGATCGAGCGCAATTCGTCAACATGCGGCAGCATGGCGCGCACGCCCTTGGCACGCGCCTCGAAGCCCTCGAAACGCAACAGTGGATTGAGCCAGATCAGCCGCCGGCACGAGCGATGCAGCCGGTCCATCTCGAAAGCGAGCCTATCGTCGCCATCGCGCTCAAGCCCATCGGTGATTAGCAAGACGACAGCGCCTTGGCCGAGCACCCGGCGGGCCCATTGCTTGTTGAAGGTGTGAAGCGAGGTGGCGATGCGGGTGCCACCCGACCAGTCCGCCACGTTGATGCTGCACGCGGCCAGCGCTTCGTCCGGATCGCGGTGCCGGATGGCGCGGGTGACGTTGGTCAGCCGCGTGCCAAACAGAAACGTAGTCACGCGCTTGCGCGCGTCGGTGATGGAATGCAGGAAATGCAAGAACAGCCGCGTGTACTGGCTCATTGAGCCGGAAATATCCAACAGAGCCACGATCGGCGGCTCCTTGAGGCGAGGACCGAGATATTTCAGGTCGATCACCGCCCCGCCTGCCTTCATGCTGGCGCGCAAGGTGCGGCGGATGTCGATCATGTGGCCGCCGCGACTGGCGCTCAGGCGGCGCGTGCGCACCCGGTCGAGCGGCAGAACCAGACGCGCGATCGCCTCCTTGGCGGCGGCGACTTCTGCAGAAGTCATCTGCGCAAAGTCCTTTTTCTGCAAGACCTCGCGGTCAGAAACGGTCAGAAAAGCGTCAACTTCGACCTCAAATTTGTCATCGCGCTTGTCGAGACCGGAATACAGCGCTTCTTGGATGCGCTGCGCTCCCGGTGGTGGCGCTTTGGAATCTCTGGCCTGTGTCTCCGGCAACATCGAGGCAATCAGCTTTTCGATATAGCCGCGTTTGCGAAAGAAAATATGAAACGCCTGGTCGAACAAAATCGAGTGTTCATGCCGCTTCACGAACACGGCATGCAGCGTCCAGTAAAAATCATCCCGGTCCCCAATTTTTGCAACATCTACCGCTTCCAGCGCGTCGAGCACCGAGCCGGGCCCGACCGGAATACCGGCAGCGCGGAGAGCACGTGCAAAGTAGAGAATGTTGTCGGCAAGATGGCCGGGATTTTCAGCCATGGCTTTCACTCCGCCGCGCGCAGCTCCGACTTCACCTCATCGAGCAGCGCCTTGACCTTGGCGCCATCGAGCCGGGCGATGTCGTCCTGATATTTCAGTAGCGCACCGAGTGTGTCCGACACCGTCGCCGGATCGAGCGCAACCACGTCCAACTCGGTGAGCGCACCGGCCCAGTCAAGCATCTCGGCGACACCGGGCGATTTGAATAGATCTTCCTTGCGCAGCGCTTGCACAAAGGCGACCACCTGCTCGGACAGCTTCTTGGCGATGCCCGGTACCTTGGCGCGCAGGATCATCAGCTCGCGTTCCGCATTGGGGTAACCGACCCAGTGATAGAGGCATCGTCGCTTGAGCGCGTCATGCACTTCGCGCGTGCGATTGGATGTGACCAACACGATCGGCGGCTGCGCCGCTTTCACGGTGCCAAGTTCAGGAATAGTGATCTGGAAATCCGCCAGAACTTCCAGGAGGAACGCCTCGAAGGCTTCGTCGGTGCGGTCGATTTCGTCGATCAGCAAAACCGGGGGACCGGCCGGATCGGGCTCCAGCGCCTGCAGCAGCGGCCGCTTGATCAGAAACCGTTCGGAAAATACGTCATGTTCGGTGCGCGTGCGGTCACCCTCGCCCGCAGCTTCCGCCAGCCGGATGGCGATCATCTGTGCGCCGTAATTCCATTCGTAGACGGCGGACGAAATATCGAGGCCTTCGTAGCACTGCAGGCGGATCAGCCGGCGGCCGAGTGCGGCCGAGAGCACCTTGGCGATCTCAGTCTTGCCGACGCCGGCCTCGCCTTCGAGAAACAGCGGCCGGCCCATGCGCAGCGCCAGATACAGCACCGTCGCCAGCGAGCGGTCGGCGATGTAATCGGCCTTGCCCAGCAGGTCGAGAGTGGCTTCGATGGAGGTCGGTAGCGGCTTTATCGTCATTTCTATCTCATTTGCGCATGATCTTATCCGAAGACCGGTATCCACTTTTCGGGATCATGCGCTGGGGTACTTTATCCTAACGCGGGGGCGCCTTACATGTGTGTATTGCAAGGCCCGCAAGCCAGCCAGGAATGGCCACCAGGAATTGTCATATGCCGAAAACCGCTGAATTGAGCAAAGATGCTCTACGCCTGCCCACCATCGATGCCGGTGTGCGCATCGGCCATGTCCACCTCAAGGTCGCCGACCTGCAACGGGCGCTGGATTTCTATTGCGGCGTATTGGGTTTTACGATGACCACCGGTCGCCCTGGCGCGGCGTTCATCTCGGCCGGCGGCTACCACCACCATATCGGTCTCAACACCTGGGAGAGCCTAGGCGGCTCGCCACCGCCACAGGGCGCGACCGGCCTTTACCATACTGCGATTTTGTACCCGTCCCGGCCGCTTTTGGCCGACGCGCTGCGTCGCTTGATCGTCGCCAAAATTCCGCTGGAAGGCGCGAGCGATCATGGCGTCAGCGAAGCGCTTTATCTGCGCGATCCGGACGACAACGGCGTCGAGCTTTATTGGGACCGGCCCAAGGACCAGTGGCCGAAGAAGCCGGACGGCTCATTGCAGATGTTCACCCACCCGCTCGACCTGCACGATTTGCTGGCCGAGCTGGATAAGTAATTTACGCCGTCGCTTTCGCTAATGCGCGGCGCGCCAACACACCCACCAGATGCGCGCGGTATTCAGGGCTAGCATGAATGTCGCTGTTCATGCCGGTGGCTGGAATGGTCATGCCCTCGAGTGACTTCGCCGCGAAACGCTTCTTGAGCGCCTCCTCGAACGACTTTACGCGGAACACGCCATTGGCGCCGGCGCCGGTCACCGCCACACGGATGTCGGCGCCACGCTTGGACACAAACACGCCCACCAGGGCAAATCCCGAGGCCGGGTGCTTGAACTTTTCGTAAGCCGCCTTCTTGGCAATCGGGAAACTGACCTTGGTGATGATCTCCCCGTCTTCCAGCGCGGTCGAAAACATGCCGGTGAAGAAATCATCGGCCGCAATCCGCCGCTTGTTGGTGATGATCGTAGCCCCCAAACCCAGGCACGCCGCCGGATAATCGGCATTCGGATCGTTGTTGGCGATCGAGCCCCCGATGGTGCCACGATTGCGCACCTGCGGATCGCCGATCGAGCCCGGCACCGCGGCAAGACCCGGCAGCGCCTGCTGCAAAACCACGGCATTGGCGACATCGGCATGCCGCGTCATGGCGCCGATCACGATGGAGCGGCCCTTCTGCTCGACCCCCACCATGCCTTCGACCTGCGACAGATCGATCAGCGCGGTTGGGCTGGCGAGCCGCTGCTTCATGACCGGGATCAGCGAATGGCCGCCGGCCAAAAGCTTTGCCTCCGGATTGCGCCCCAGCAGACCGGCCGCCTGGCGGACGGTGGTGGGACGATGGAAAGTGAAATTGTACATCGGTCTCTCCTTTAAGCAGCTTGGCGTGGCTTGGCGCGTTGCATCGCCGACCACACCGCATTGGCGGTGGCCGGCATGGCCAAGTCTTCGGTTTCGATGGCATCGGTGATGGCGTTGATGACCGCGGCAGGCGCGGCAATCGCGCCTGCCTCGCCGCAGCCTTTGATGCCGAGCGGATTGGACGGCGATTTGGTCATTGTCAGGCCGACATGGAACGACGGCAGGTCGTGCGCGCGCGGCATGGTGTAGTCCATCATCGAGCCGGTCACGAGTTGGCCTTCCTTGACATAGACAGCGCCTTCCAACAGCGCCTGGCCCACGCCTTGCGCGATGCCGCCATGAACCTGACCTTCCACGATCATCGGATTGATCACGGTGCCGAAATCGTCGATCGCAGTCCAATTAACGATGTCGGTCTTGCCGGTGTCGATATCGACTTCGACCTCGCAGATGTGACAGCCCGCCGGAAACGTGAAGTTGGTCGGGTCGTAGAATGAAGTCTCCTTCAGCCCCGGCTCCAGATCGGCGCCGACGAATTTGTGCGCGATATAGGCGTTGAGCGCGACATCGCCCCAGGCCGCCGACTTATCGGTGCCGGCGAC
>JAYTFS010000382.1:0-11382 GCA_043734185.1 Pseudolabrys sp.
GCGGGGCGGACCGTTTACGACAGTCCTGGGAAAGGCAGGACGACGCTGCGGTGCATTTTATTGGCACCCTTGTGGTAATAGCGCAAGCCCAACCAAAGCTTTGACCAACAAGAGTCGCCATAAATCATTCGTCTGATGCTATTTTGCCGGGGCGATTGTGGAAAAAGGCCGGCCTATGCGGATCGCCCTCTATGAACCCGACATCCCGCAAAATACCGGCACAATTCTGCGTACTTGCGCCTGCCTGGGGGCAGAGGCGCACATCATCGAGCCGGCCGGATTCCCGGTCACCGATCGCGCCTTCCGGCGAGCCGGGCTGGACTATCTCGACCAGGTCGCCATTACCCGCCACGCCTCGTTTGCCGATTTTGACGCCTGGCGGAAGGCCGAGCAACTCGGCCTCGTGCTTTTGACCACCCACGCAACCCGCAGCTACCTCGACCATAGCTACCAGGACGGCGAGATCCTGCTATTCGGCCGTGAAAGCGCCGGCGTGACGGACACCGTCCGCAAGGCCGCCGATGTCAGCCTTGGCATCCCGCTGCGGGAAGGCTTTCGTTCGCTCAATATCGCTGTGGCCGTGGCAATGGTCGCCGGCGAGGCGCTGCGCCAGACCGGCGGCTTTGCCCGCCTGCCGCCCGGCATGACATAAAGCACGCCCATGGACGCAAGCGCACTCGAAACCCGCAAAGCCAAAGCCCGCGTCTGGTTCGAGGCGTTGCGCGACGACATCTGCAAAGCGCTAGAAACGCTGGAAGACGCCCTGCCCGACAAGGCGCCGCTTGGCCAGAACGCGCCGGGCCGCTTCGTACGCACGCCTTGGGAGCGCACGGACCACAATGGCCCCCGTCCGACATCGGGTATACCAGATGTCGGCAACCTAAACGCCGGCGGCGGCGTGATGGCGCTGATGCGTGGGCGCGTGTTCGAGAAGGTCGGCGTGCATTGCTCGACCGTACATGGCGAGTTCGCGCGGGAATTCCGTAAGGAAATTCCGGGCGCCGCCGACGATCCGCGCTTCTGGGCCTCCGGCATTTCGCTGATCGCGCATCCGCACAACCCGCATGTGCCGGCGGTGCACATGAACACCCGCTTCGTGGTCACCAGCAAAGCCTGGTTCGGCGGCGGCGCCGATTTGACGCCCGTGCTCGATGCACGCCGCACGCAAAACGACCCCGACAGCATCGCGTTCCACGCCGCGATGAAAGCGGCTTGCGACGCGCACGCGGCGATCGCGCCCCACGAAAAATACCGGAAATGGTGCGACGATTATTTCTTCTTAAAACACCGCAACGAAATGCGCGGCATTGGCGGAATTTTCTACGACTATCTGGAAACCGATTGGGACGCGACCTTCGCCTTCACGCAAGAAGTCGGCCGTGCGTTCTTGAATATATATCCCAAGTTGGTGACGAAAAATTTCACAACATCTTGGAGCGACGCCGAGCGCGAGGAGCAACTGATCCGCCGCGGCCGCTATGTCGAATTCAATCTGCTGTACGACCGCGGCACGATCTTCGGCCTCAAGACCGGCGGCAACGTGGAGTCGATCCTGTCGTCAATGCCACCAGTGGTGAAGTGGCCCTGACTTCTTAACGCAGCGCCCCCACCACCAAAAATACACCGCCCATCAACACCACCGCGTCGAGGATCGCCGAGTGCACGTGCACCGGCATGCGCTCGACGAAGGCACGCGCCAGAAACGCGCCCGGCAGCGCCACGATGCCGATCAGCAGCGCGAAGGCTACCACCTGCGCGGTGATCACGCCGGCCAGCCCGAAAACGGAAATCTTCACGATGCCGATGACAATCGAGATCGCCGCATCGGTGGCGATGACGCCCGCGCCTTCGATGCCAGCCGCCATCAGCATCGACAAGAGGATTACGCCCGATCCCGCCGTGCCGCCGACCACCAGGCCATAGCCGAGCGAACCCAGCGCCAGCCCGCGGTCGCTGACGGTCACGCCGTGGTGTTTCAACAGCCGCCGCAGCGGCACGCTCAGGATCAGCATGCCGCCGATCACCAGCGCCGCGCCGGCGCTGGTGAGCTTGGTATAGCCCCAGGCGCCAAGCATGCAGGTCGGCACAGCAAAGACGAGGACGATCGCAGCACGCCGCCAATCGGCATATTTGAAGAACGCGCCGACCCGACTCGAATTGGTGAACAGCGCCGAGATCGCGATTATCGGCACGACCGGCTCCGCGCCGACCAGCGGCACCAGCACCAGCGGCATGAGAGCGCCAGTACCGTAGCCCGAGACGCCGCCAACAACGGAGGCAAACATCGCCAAGCCCGCGACCAATGCGAGCTGCCAGATGGAAATGTCGGCGAAGCCATAGAGGACGTTCATGCAGTCGCGGACTTCGCCGCATCGGCGATTTTGTCGAGCGCCATGGAATCATCCGGAAACTCCGCCGCGATCCAGGCCGCTTCCGCAGCGCGCATGGCCGCGCCCAGCGCTGGGCCCTTTTCGACGCCGCGTTTCATGAAATCCGCAGCCTTCAACGGGAACGCCGGCGCCGTCCATCGCTCCGGTAAGGTCGCCAGCGCGCGCCAATCGGCGTCGCTGGATGACGCCGCCGAGCGCGCCCAGCCGAGCAGCGCGTGATCGGTGAAATGCTGCGGCCCCAGCCGGTAGAGCAGCACGCGCACGCCCTTCTCGCCTACGCCCAGCGACATACGCCGCCAGCCCTCCGCCATGGACGCCAACCGCTCATGCTCGACATTGGCGAGCCGCAGCTTTTGCCACAGACGCTCGGCGTCCTCCGCGATTGTGACGCCGAGCGCGCCGAGGCGGCGAACCGGATCGGGTGGCGTGCCGATCGCCGCTTCGACTTTCGCCATGTTCTCGAAATTCGCCAGCGTGCTCACCCCGCCCAGCACGCGCAACAGCAGGCCTGCATCGGACATCGAAATAAGCGTCGGCACCGCGTGCGGCGCCACCACCAGCTTCATCACTTCCATGCGCACGCGCTCGCGTGACAACGCGTCGAGCCCATCCCGTCCCGCGATGCAGGCTTTGATCCCTTCGGTATAAGGATGCCCGCCGGGACCATAGGCGGCGTGGAAGCGGAAAAAGCGCAAAATGCGCAGATAGTCCTCCTCGATGCGCTCTTTCGGATCGCCGATGAAACGCACGCGCCGCTCGGGGAGATCGGCGAGCCCGCCGACATAGTCGTAGACCGTGCCGTCGCGGCCAGCCGACAACGCGTTGATGGTGAAATCGCGCCGCTCGGCGTCGGTTTTCCAGTCGCGGCCGAAGGCTACTGTGGCGTGGCGACCATCGGTTTCCATGTCTTGGCGCAGCGTCGTCACCTCGAACGGGATCTTGTCGACGACGACGGTGACGGTGCCATGCGCGATACCGGTCGGCACCGGTTTGAAACCGGCGGCGGTCACGCGCTTGACCACCTCTTCCGGCATTGCGGTGGTGGCGAGATCGATCTCATGGATTGGCATGTCGAGCAGCGCGTTGCGCACCGCGCCGCCGACCACGCGTGCTTCCTCGCCATCGCGGTCGAGCACTTCCAGCAGGCGCGGCAGCGCGCCTTGCGTCAGCCAGGCCGCGCCGCGCAGGCTGCGGGAGGTCGCGCCTGCCGTCACTTGGCTGTACCCGGCACGAATTTGCCGTTTTCCATGTGCGCGGGAATGTAGTTCGCGCCGACCGGCACGCCGGTGTATTCCGCGAAATAGAAAAACGTCACCACCATCAGCGACAGTGCGACAATGATCAGCGTGAGCACGCGCGATAGCGGCCAGGAATCCGGATGCAGCACGCCGGCCTTTGTCGCCCACAAAAACGCGGCGTAAAGCGCGAACGGCGTGACGAACATCAGCAGTTCGGTGAGGATCGGGCGGATCATTTGTAAATCCGATCGTAAAGATTGCGCAGGATACCAGCGGTCACGCCCCAAATGTAGCGCTCGCCGAAGGTGATCGCGTAATAATGCCGTGTCAGGCCATCCCAGTCGCGCGCATGACGCGCGACGTTAGCCTGATCCATCAGGAATGCGAGCGGCACCTCGAAGGTATTGTCGACCTCGCCGGTATTGAGCTTGAGAGCAAATCCGGGCTTCACCCGCGCGATCACCGGCACGATGCGAAAGCCGAGCGTGGTCATATAGACATCGAGAAAACCGAGGGGCTCGATATGCTCACGGTCGAGGCCGATTTCCTCGCCGGTTTCGCGTAGCGCCGCCGCCAGCGGATCGGCGTCGCCTTTGTCGATCTTGCCGCCGGGAAACGAAATTTGTCCGGGGTGATTGGGCAACTCCTTGGTGCGTTGGGTCAGCAGCACCGTCGGCTCCGGATGATCGACGATTGGCACCAGCACCGCCGCCGGACGGATCGGCCGCACTTGCGCGATTTTCAGCATCACCGGATCGACATCGTGATCGCCGCGCGTCGGCGTGATACTGGCGTCGTTCAGGCCAGCCGGCACGTCGAGCGTGAGGCGCGTGCGGGCGCGTGCAAAAAATTCGGCCGACGACATCGCGGCAACCGTGTCCATCAGGCAAACTCCCGCAGCGCTTTGGCCTCGGCCATGTCGAAAAACTCACCGCCCGAGACGACGCCGAACATCGCCTTGCCGTCCACCACCCGCTCCTCGCCGCGTTCGACCAGATCGTAGAACAGCGCGCGCGTAACCTTGGCCCACAGATCGCGGCGGATATGGAGGTAGGGCTTAAGGCCGCCGGTCGCCTCCGGCTCGAAACGCAGCGCATGGCCCGGCCCGGCATCGACCCAGTCGTCGACATTTGTTCTGAAGCGCAGAACCGGCGGAAGAACACCCTGTTGGGGCGCGACCACTTGGAGTTCTACGGCGAGGAACGGCGCGTCTTCGACGACGATCCCGACTTTCTCCACCGGCGTGACTAAAAAATACTTAGCTCCCTCACGCTTAAGAATGGAGGCAAACAGCTTAACCAAAGCGGGCCTTCCAATAGGTGTCTTTTGATAAAACCATGTGCCGTCTGAAGAAATCCGCATATCGATGTCGCCGCAGAATGGCGGGTTCCACTTCTCCACCGGCGGTAGCGCCCTGCCTTGGCGCGGCAGCGCTGCAGCAAGCCCCTCCAGCCCTCCTACGCCTAAGCCCTGCCCTGCCTTCGCCATTGTTTCCCTTGAGGTTTCCAGGCCAGCGCGCGCCTGTTCGCAACTTCGTGACCAGGCGGACCTGGCTGCCGAAGATAGCGTAAGCTCGGGCCTAGAATGGCGCAGATTCGGCCCAAATGGCGCATCAAAATCGCCTTTGGTGCAGTTGTTGCATAGCTCTCCCTAAGGCCCAAATGGGCCGACAAAAGGAACCGACATCATGGCGGCGGCAAGCGGCGGAAATCCGGAAAAACTCGAAGACATGATCGTGCGCGCGGCGGAATCCACGTCCGTGCATATTCGCGCGGCCAAAGCCGCCATCGGCGCGGTGATTTTCGGCCAGGACATCGTGGTCGAGCGCGCATTGGTTACGGTCCTGTCCGGCGGTCATGCTTTGCTGGTCGGCGTGCCCGGCCTCGCCAAAACCAAACTGGTCGAAACCATGGGCATCGCGCTCGGCCTTGACGCCAAGCGCGTGCAGTTCACGCCCGACCTGATGCCTTCCGACATCCTCGGCACCGAAGTTCTGGAAGAAACCCCCGGGGGCAAGCGCAGCTTCCGCTTCATCGCAGGTCCCGTGTTTGCGCAGTTGCTGATGGCCGACGAAATCAACCGCGCCTCGCCGCGCACCCAATCGGCGCTGCTGCAAGCGATGCAGGAGCAACACGTCACGGTCGCCGGCGCACGCCATGACCTGCCCAAGCCCTTCCACGTTCTGGCGACGCAAAACCCGCTGGAGCAAGAAGGCACCTATCCTTTGCCCGAAGCGCAACTCGACCGCTTTTTGATGGAAGTCGATGTCGATTACCCGGACCAGGCGGCCGAGCGGAAAATCTTGTTCGACACCACCGGCGCCGAAGGCACCCGCGCCAAAGCCGCGATGACCTCGGAAGATCTCATTGCCGCGCAACGGCTGGTTCGCCGCTTGCCGGTCGGCGAATCCGTCGTCAACGCCATCCTGACGCTGGTGCGCTCGGCGCGCCCCGGTCCGGAAGCAGGCGACCTTGGCAAGCTGATCTCCTGGGGTCCGGGACCGCGCGCCAGCCAAGCCCTGATGTTAGCGGTACGCGCGCGCGCTCTGCTCGATGGCCGTTTCGCGCCGTCGGTCGACGACGTGCTCGAATTGGCCGAGCCCGTGCTCAAACACCGCATGGCGTTGACCTTTGCGGCACGCGCCGAAGGTGAGACCATCACCAATGTGATCAAGCGGCTCAAGGCGCGCATCGGATAATCATGGCCGAGCCCCGAGCCAGCGATCCTGAGAACGAAGCGGTAAGCGCGGCTGTCGGCAAGAGCCGGAAGCTTGCAGCGCGCATCCCGCGGCTCATTCTGGAAGCGCGCCGCGTCGCCTCGACCGTCATTCACGGCATGCACGGCCGACGCCGTGCAGGGTCGGGCGAAAATTTCTGGCAGTACCGGCGCTTCGTCAACGGCGAGCCATCGCACAACGTCGACTGGCGGCGCTCGGCGCGCGACGACAACCTTTATGTGCGCGAGCGCGAATGGGAAGCCTCGCATACGATTTGGCTTTGGCCCGACCGTTCGCCATCGATGGATTTCACGTCTGCGCTTTCGGAATGGAGCAAGCTCGATCGCGCTCTGGTCGTATCTTTCGCGCTGGCCGAAGTCCTGGTGCAAGGCGGCGAGCGCGTTGGCATTCCCGACCTGATGCGCCCGACCGCCAACAGCAACATCATCGAGAAAATGGCGCGGACGATCGTTCACGACACGACCGAGCATCCGAGCCTGCCGCCGAATTTCGCGCCAGCGCCGTTCTCTGAAGTGTTGTTGCTGTCGGATTTCTGGTCGCCGATCGCCGAGTTCCGCCGCATCATCGGCCACTTGGCGGCCAATGGCGCGCGCGGCCATGTCGTGCAGGTCGTCGATCCAGCGGAAGAGACTTTCCCCTATTCCGGTCGCGTCGAATTCATTGAATCGGAAGGCCTCGGCAGCGTCACCGCCGGTCGCGCCGAAACCTGGCGCAACGACTACCAGGCCTTGCTTGCTAATCACCGCGCGGCTTTGCGCGCGGAGTGCGAACAATTCGGCTGGAGTTTCACCGTCCATCGCACCGATCGCGGTCCCACGGAACTGCTGTTTGCGATTCACGCCCGCATGGGCGCCGGCGCCCAGCAGACCACAGTTAACAGCCGGCATGCGCCGGCGCAGCCAAGGGGTGCGGGGTGATCGGCTCCTTGCCGCTTGGATTCACCCAGCCGCTGGTGCTGCTCGGCCTGCTCAGCCTGCCGGTGCTGTGGTGGCTGTTGCGTCTGGTGCCGCCGCGCCCGCGCCGGATCAATTTTCCGCCGACGCGCCTGCTATTCGAGATCGCACCCAAGGAAGAAACCCCATCCCGAACGCCGTGGTGGCTCACTTTATTGCGGCTGTCGCTCGCCGCCCTCGTCATCATCGCCGCCGCCGGCCCCTTGTGGAATCCACCGCTCGCCACGGCCAGCCGCGCCGCGCCGCTGCTGATCATGCTCGATGACGGCTGGGCGGCCGCGGCTTCGTGGGACGCTCGGCTTCGCGCGGCCGATGAGTTGATCGCGCGCGCCGAGGCCGACAATCGCGGCGTCGCGGTACTGCCGCTGTCGGACACCGCGCGTGATATTTCGCTGCAAGTTGCAGGCGCCGCCCGTGTGCAGATCAAACAACTCAAGCCGAAACCGCATGGCGTCAACCGCAGCGAAGCGCTGCCGCTGATCGAACGCTTCCTCGGCCAGACGCCGGATGCAGAAATCGTCTGGCTGTCGGATGGCGTCGATGTCGGCAAAGGCGCCGCCTTCGTCGAAGGCCTCAAACGCAGCATCGGCAACCACCCGCTCACCATTATCGAGGGCGGCACGCCCACTGCGCACGCGCTCGCCGGCTCCGACAACGCCGCCGGCGCGCTGACGGTGAAGGTATTGCGCGCGCAAGTTATTGGTTTTGCCGGCAGCGCCGATATCGGCACCGTGAATGCCATCGACCTCAAGGGCTTGCCGCTCGGCGAAGCCAAGTTTGCGTTCAAATCCGGCGAGCGCGAGGCAGAAGCGGTTATCGATCTTCCGGTCGAGATCCGCAATGACGTGGCGCGGCTGGAAATTGTTTCCGAGCGTTCGGCGGGCGCCGTGCAGCTGCTTGACAAGCGCTGGCGCCGCCGCACCGTGGGCATTGTCTCCGGCTCGGCCGCGGACCGCTCGCAACCGTTGATCGGTGCTACCTATTACTTGTCCCGCGCGCTCAATCCGTTTGCCGATGTCCGTCTCGCCGAAGGCGTCGGACCGGGGGAAGCCGTGACGCGCTTCCTCGGGCAACACTTGCCCATGCTGATCCTTGCCGATGTCGGCAACGTCGCCGAGGCGAGTGAGCGCCTCAACAAATGGATCGACAATGGCGGCGTGCTGGTGCGCTTTGCGGGGCCGCATCTCGCCGCCGCGACCGACGACGATCTGGTGCCCGTGAAGTTGCGCCGCGGCGGCCGCATACTCGGCGGCAGCCTGAGTTGGGAAAAGCCGCAACAGCTCGCCGGTTTCTCGCGCGACAGCCCGTTCAACGCCATGCCGGTGCCGAAAGATGTCACCGTGACGCGGCAAGTGCTGGCCGATCCGGACTCGCAACTTAATGACCGCACCTGGGCAACGCTCATGGACGGCACGCCGCTGGTCACCGCCCAGCGCCGCGGCAAGGGCGTGCTGGTCTTGTTCCACGTGACCGCCGACACCCGCTGGTCCGATTTGCCGCTGTCGGGTTCTTTCGTCGACATGCTGCGGCGCATCGTTTCACTCACGGGCTCGACGGCGACCGCCGAAGCCGACGCTGCAGGCAGCGCGAGCGGCGCCGGCAAAGCCGCCAATCTGGTGGTGCCGGCGACCCGAGTGCTCGATGGTTTCGGCGCGTTCACAACGCCGCCGGCGACCGCCCGCCCAATTCCCGCCAATTTCAGCGGCCGCGCCAGCTCCGATCATCCGCCCGGCTTCTATGGCCCGCCCGAGGGGCTGGTCGCGGTCAATACGCTGGCGCCCGCCGACCGTCCGTTACCGCTTGATGTTTCGGCGCTCAATGCCCGCCTCGACGTCTATCGCCATGGCGAACCGCTCGATCTGCGCGGACCTATTTTTGTCGCTGCGCTCGCGCTGCTCTTGCTCGACGCGCTGGTGGTGTTCTGGTTGTCCGGCGGCCTGGGTGCACTGCGAATGCGCCGCCGCGTCGCCGCGACGCTGCTTGCAGCAGGCCTCATCAGCGCAATGACGCTTCATGATTCTGCCCGCGCGCAAGCGCCACCAGCAGTACCTAAACTTTCCGCGCAGCAACAAGACATCGCCATGAAGGCGACACAGCAAACCCACCTCGCCTACATCATCACCGGCGATGCCGCGGTCGATGAGGTGAGCAAGACCGGACTGCAGGGCCTCACGCTATTCCTGGCGCAACGCACCGCGCTCGAAGCCGGCGAGCCGATCGGTCTCGATCCGGCGCGCGACGAACTCGCTTTTTTTCCGATCATCTATTGGCCGGTATCGGCAACCGCGCCGAAGCCGCCGCAAGCCGCGCTGGAGCGCATCGACAGCTACATGAAGCGCGGCGGCACCGTTTTGTTCGATACCCGCGACGCGATCGATGCGCCACTCGGACCCGGCGGCGAAATGCAGGGGCCGGGCATGGTGGCGCTGCGTTCGATCCTTTCCTCGCTCGACATCCCCGAACTGGAGCCGGTGTCGCGCGACCACGTGCTGACCAAGACATTCTTCCTGATGCGCGACTTCCCGGGCCGCTTCACCAACGGCCAGCTTTGGGTCGAGGCGCTGCCGGCCGAAACCGAGGAAGATACCAACCGTCCGGCGCGTGCCGGCGACGGCGTGTCTTCGATCCTGATTACGTCGAACGATCTGGCCGGCGCCTGGGCGATGCGCCCCGACGGCCAGCCGATGCTGCCGCTGGTGCCGGGCGAGCCGCATCAGCGCGAATTTGCCTTCCGCTCCGGCGTCAACATCGTGATGTACGCACTCACCGGCAACTACAAAGCCGACCAGGTGCACATCCCCGCGCTGCTGGAACGATTGGGGCAGTAGCATGATGAACTTAGGCGTCTCATTTGCGCCTTTGGTGCCAGACTATGTGGTCTGGGCGGGGCTCGTCGTCGCCATCCTGATTGCGAGCCTTTTGCTGCTGGCACGCAGTCGCGGCGCGGCGGTGCGCGCGGGCGCCTTGTTGCTGATGGTGCTGGCGCTCGCCAATCCTTCGCTGACCCGTGAAGACCGTGACCCAATCCCATCAGTCGCTGCCGTCATCATCGACAAGAGCCCGAGCCAGAATTTCAGCGACCGCAATGCGCAGACCGAAGCCGCGCGGGCAACCGTGGTGGAACGGCTCAAGCGCATTCCGGGCCTTGAAGTGCGCGTGGCAGAAGCCGGCGAAGCCGATGGCGAAAATGACGGCACTCGGCTGTTTGCAGCCCTCTCCTCTACCCTTGCCGACGTGCCGCCCGACCGCATCGCCGGCGCTGTCCTGATCACCGACGGCCGCGTCCATGACGTCCCGGCCGATGTCGCGACCTTAGGCTTTGCAGCGCCGCTGCATGCGCTGATCACCGGCCACCGCGACGAGATCGACCGCCGCGTCATGCTTACGCAAACGCCGCGTTTCGGCATTGTCGGGCAATCGCAGACCATTGGCTTTCGCATCGAGGACCAAGGGGCGCGGGCGGGCTCGGCGCAAGTCACCATCCGGCGCGACGGCGAGGTGCTGGAAACGCGCAGCGTGGCCGTCGGCAACGAAATCAAAGTCAATATTCCCATTCCGCATGCCGGCGCCAATATCATCGAGGTCGAGGCATCGCCGCTCGAAGGCGAACTGACGCCGATCAATAATCGCGCGGTGATTGCGATCGATGGCGTGCGCGACAAGCTGCGCGTGCTGCTGGTGTCGGGAGAACCGCACGCCGGCGAGCGCACGTGGCGCAATCTGCTAAAGTCCGATGCCTCGGTCGATCTGGTGCATTTCACCATTCTGCGTCCGCCGGAGAAACAGGACGGCACGCCGATCAACGAGCTGTCGCTGATCGCGTTTCCGACCCGCGAATTGTTCCAGCAGAAGATTTCGGAATTCCAGCTCATCATTTTCGACCGCTACGCGCGCCAGGGCGTGCTGCCACTGATCTACTTCGACAACATCGCTAAATATGTGCGCGATGGCGGCGCCGTGATGATCGCCGCCGGTCCTGACTATGCGAGCCCGACCAGCATCTGGCGCACGCCGCTCGATGTCATCCTGCCTGCAGAACCTACCGGCGAAGTCACCGACAAGGC
>JAYTFS010000383.1:0-3334 GCA_043734185.1 Pseudolabrys sp.
GATGAACTTCACGTCGGCGCCGCCGAGCTTGCCGCCGTGCTCGTCGAGGTAAAGCTGGAAGCCATCGGACATATCCTTACCGACCTGAGCGAAGATGCCGGTCATCGGCGCGACAAAGCCGATGCGTAGTTCATCCGCGCCGGCTGGCCCGGCCGAAGCGAGACCGAGCGCCAGGCAGCTGCCCAACAGCATTTTTTGCAGTTTGTTTGTCATTATCGTTCCTCCCTTGTTGTCGTGGCCTTCCTGTTCCATCTCAGGAAGGCTTTGTAGCGAGTTTCTCCGGACTTCCGGGCTTGTCTTGTTTAGAGCGCCTCGCGCGAATCCAGGCGGGGATGCCCATCAACCCCATCGGCAGATAGAGGATCGTCAGCACATAGACGCCGCCAAGCGCGTACTGCCACCACGGCACCAGCGTGCTGAGATATTCGCGCAAGCCGAAGACAATCGCGGTGCCAATCGTCGCGCCCACCAACGTGCCGGCGCCGCCAAGCACCACCATCAACAGCGCGTCTACCGATGTCGTCAAGACGACGGTTTCGGGGCTGACATGGCCATTGGTGTGCGCCCATAATACACCTGCAAGGCCGCCGAAGCCGCCGGCGATGATGAAGGCGATATATTTGTGCAGCCAGGTGTTGTAGCCCAAAATCTGCATGCGCAATTCGCGCTCGCGGATGCCGGCAAGGCTCTGGCCGAATGGCGAGCGCACCAGCACATACATCATCAACATCGAGACGGCGAAAAAGGCGAACACGAGATAAAAGAACGTCACCTGGTTGGTCAGGTCGAATCCGAAGTTCGGCCGCACGGTCATGTTGATGCCGTTGTCGCCGCCCGTCAGCGAATTCCAGCGATAGGCCAAGCCCCAGACGCATTGCCCGAGCGCGAGCGTGATCATCAGGAAATAAACGCCGCCGGCGCGGATCGCGAACAGCCCGAACAGCGCCGCTAAGGCGCAGCCGATCAGGACGCCGAGCACCACCACTAGCCAGAAATCCCATCCCAGGCCGAAATGGAATTTGGTGGCGAGCACCGCAGTGAGATAGGCGCCGACGCCGAAATAGGCCGCTTGCCCCATCGAAGACATGCCGGTGTAGCCGAGCAGCAGGTCGACGCTCATGGCGAGGATCGCGAAAGACATCGCGCGCGTCGCCAGCAGCACGACGAACGAGCCGGATTGCGGGACAATATATAGCAGCGCCAGTAGCCCGACGACGACCATCGCAATCTTGATTTTTTGGCTCACCATCTTGCTGGGCTCAATCTCGTCCGAACAGGCCGGTCGGTTTGATCGCGAGGATCAGCACCATCGGCGCGTAGAGCGTGAAATAGGAAACTTCGGGAAACAGCGCCTTGCCGAAATTATCGGCGAGGCCAACGGCGAGCGCGCCGATCGCGGCGCCGCCTAAACTGCCCATGCCGCCGATGATGACCACCGCGAAGGC
Organism: Pseudolabrys sp.; assembly: GCA_043734185.1. Lineage (GTDB taxonomy): Bacteria > Pseudomonadota > Alphaproteobacteria > Rhizobiales > Xanthobacteraceae > Pseudolabrys. The sequence continues at coordinate 1,446 of JAYTFS010000383.1, forward strand.
CAGCGGCAGCATTTCGAAATCGAGGCCGGGATAGATGCCGAGAAAGGCGCCGCCGATCACGCCGCCGAGCGCGGCCAGGAATGCGCCGAGCGCAAAGATGAACATGGAGATGCGGTTGGTGTCGATGCCGACGCCGCGCGCCATCTGCGCGTCATCGACGGTCGCACGCACGGCAGCGCCCATCCGGGTCTTCTCCATCACCAGCCACAGAACGATGCCGATCGATACCGCCATGGCGATCATAAAGACGCGGTAGAGCGGCAGATAGACGCCGCCGACGACGATGCTTTGCGTGAACGCGGGAGGCGGAATGATGTCCATGTTGTTGCCGCCCCAGATGTCGAGCGCGCCTTGCTGAAACAGAAAGGCAAAGCCCACCGTGAGCAGCACCTGACGCAGCACGTCGTTGTCGATGGGGACAAGTGAGACGCGGCGCAAGATGAAAAACATGGCGATGGTGGCAAGGACACAAGCAATGGCAAAGTTGACCTTGCTGGCGCCGATCGCAGGATAAACGCGCGCAATCGTCAAGCCGATGAGCACGCCGATGCCCAAAGCAATCGTGGCGTTGCGGAGAATTTCGAGGCCTTCGGTGCGCAGGAACAGGCGCTCCATCGCGATGCCGATGGCGGCAACGGCGAGAGCGGCGATTGGGATCGACAGGGCCCAGGAGCCGGTGAGGTGGATCACCGAGAGCGCGATATAGCCGCCCCACAGGAAGTAGGCGCCGTGCGACAGGTTGACGATGCGCATGACGCCGAAAATCAACGACAGACCGCTGCCGACCAGAAACAGCAACGCGCCGTAGGATATTCCGTTGAAGGCCTGGACGACCCAGAACTGCGTATTCATTCCACCCCCTGGTCCTTCTGTTCTATCGAAGGTTACCTGGACCTTAACCCAGGTCCGGTGGAATTGAACACCCTAAATGGTAGCGTCCGGACTTTGCTCTACTTACGAGATTTGTTCTTTTACCGCTTGCCTGTTTTTTCGCCGGGATGATCGGCAGCAGCAGATAGGCTGGTTTTCCGCTGGCTAAATGTAGTCCGGTAGTGCCGTTGAAGAGGGCCGGCGGACGGTCTTCCGGTTTGTTGTGCAGGAACGGGCCGCAGCCGGTCAGCTCATTTTTGAAGTTCGAGAGCTTGCCGCCGCTGGCGCCGCCATATTCATAATCCTTGCCGCGGATTGTGACGCCGACGCGGTAGCCCGCCGGCACCGCGATCGAGGTCGGCCAGATCTCAATATCCAACTCGACCGGCTTGCCTTTGGTCAGCGGTTGTTTCTCGTCGTGGGTGTGATAGGGCCGGTAGGGCGTCGACAGTTTCTTGTCGAGCTTGCGGTGGGAGGCGCGCAGCCAGCCTTGGGCGATCGGCGTATGCGGATCGATTGCGCCTTGGAAGGTGACTTCCTTCAGATCGCCGGTGAACACACGCAGCACAATGAAAACATCGGCGTCCTTGGTGGTCGAAGACACGAACAGTTTGATCGCCGACGGCCCAGTGATTTCGGTTTCCTTCTCCATTGGCGGCGTAAGGAAGGTGACGCCTTCGCCCATGGCTTCAAATTCAAGCTTCGCAGATTTCGACGGCTTCTTCGTTCCCAGCGCCATGCTGGCCGGGTCGAGATAGAACTTGGTCCATTGTGTGCGCTTGATCGGCCATTCGTTTTCGTTGCGCTCGACGAATTTCTCGCCGGGATGGCGTATCTGCAGCCGTACCTTCGCCTGCTTGCTCCAGGCGTCTTTCTTGCCGTGCAGAAAATAGTCGAAGAACGCCAACTGCTGCTCGCGCCCGTAGTCGGTGTAGAAATGCGTCCAGTGCTCGATGCCGTGCGCCTCCAGCCATTTTTCCTTGGCGGCGGAACGAACATAGCCTTCGAAATTGCCGCGC
>JAYTFS010000384.1:0-14831 GCA_043734185.1 Pseudolabrys sp.
ATTCGCATGCACAACCTGGACATCATGGATCTTTACAGCCGCGTAGGCGTGGGTACACTAGTCGTATTCACTCACTAGCCGCTCGTAGCGCAACGACGGTCGTCGGCACGAAGCGGACATTCCCAAGCCACCAATCAATGTCCGCTTCACGGGGCAAAACGGATATCGCAAACTCGCGCCGTCATGTCAGCTTTTGACTCGAACCCACCATTACTTTGGCTCCGTTTGCGATTAAGTAGACTATAAAAATTGGGGCGTAGGCGGCCTTGCGTTTATGGCTGTTGGGTTCATTGCATGAATGCGCTGCGCGTCAGGCTTTTTACGGTTAACTTAGTATTAACCCGAATCTTTTCTGCTGGTGGCATCGCCGAGATCGGAGGATGCATGAAGAAATTTCTCGTTATCCTGTTCACTTTCATCGCCGCCGTTAACGTTGCGGGATGTGCAGGCAAAGGCAAAACGCCAGTTCATACGCGCGGCTAGGAAGCGTAGCTGGTATTCCAATGAGTTTCCAAATTAGCTAAGAGGCCGCCGCAATTGGCGGCCTCTTTCTTTTAGAACGAGTTGCCACCGCAATGTCTGCTAGTGACCCATAGCGGCCATCGCTGGGCTAAAATCGCTGTATTTACGCAGTCCTCCGGTCGAATCGTGGTCGCAGTGCCTGGGGCACAATGTCAAGTGACAAGCCTTCAGAAGAACCAGTACCTTAAGTTTGGGGCTTTGCGCAGCGCGCAAGCTGCGTAATGCAAACGGAAGTGGGGTCAGACTCAGGGGGCAGATTCATGAGTACCGAAGCAGACCATGTTGTCGGATTGATCTTCGGACGTTGGCGCAGTCAGATCGTCCATGCGGGTGTTATTCTTGGCGTCTTCGATAAGTTGGCGGAGAAATCAAGCAAGCGGGCTAACGATCTTGCCGCCGAGCTGCGAACAGACTCGGCACTTCTTTATCGTCTGCTGCGGGCACTTGCTTCGCTTGGCCTTCTGAATGAAGACGACTCCAAAGGCTTTACCATCACCGAGGCCGGCACATTGTTGCGTGAGGATCATCAGCAATCGCTAAAATATGTGACATTACTCGAAGAAGGGCCTGAACATTATGCGGTCTGGAAACATCTGCCGGCGATGATCCGTGATGGCAAGCAGGATGGATTTTTGCGAGAGTACGGCATCACGGCGTTCGACTATGCCGATCGCCACTCCCAGTATGATCAAATCTTTAATCGCGCGATGACCAGTTTTTCGGCGCGGCAAGCTGATCTCGCACTGGAGGCACTGCGCAACTACGATTTTTCCGATGTTAAGATACTCTGCGACATCGCCGGCGGCTACGGATATCTAGCTTGCAGATTCCTACAGGCTCGCCCGCATCTCGCTGGCGTCGTTTTCGATCAACCCGCGGTCGTTGGCCAGAAGGATCAACTGTGGGCGCCGAAATTTGGAGTGGGTGACCGCTGTCGCTACGTCGGCGGCGATATGTTCCGTGAAGTCCCAGCCGCAGATGCGTTCCTACTAAAAAATATCCTTCATGATTGGAATGATGACGAGTGTGCCAACATTCTAGCAAACATGCGTAAGGCGGCGTCGGGGCAAGGACGCGTCTTTGTTATCGAACATGTAATCCCTCCACCGACCGGACCACACTTCGCAAATCTTTTTGACATCCACATGATGTGCTGGGGCAGTGGCCGCGAACGCACGGAGCGCGAGCACGCTCAACTCATGGATCGCTCCGGCTGGAAATTTATTGCAGCTCATTACCCCGAAAACAAACTGATAGGTGTGATCGAAGGCCGAGTGGACGCCTAGAAAGTCCAAGGGGTCTTAAAAGACCGTTCTCGGCCGAAGCGCTGACCGACAAATTCCATCGGCGAAGAGGCCGCCTCAGTTGGCGGGTTCTTTCATTTTTAGGATCACAGGTGCGATGTCGGCTATTGGCACTTAGCGGACAATCCAACCGCGCCTGCATTTGTCCGCTTTCGGACCAAAGCGGACAAAGGTCCATTCTGGACCGTGACGGTTTGTCTGCTAATGACCCAAAGCGGACATCGGCTGTGCACTGCGGCAATGATTTTGAAGCCGATTTCAGCCCCTATCGAAGTATTCGTTTGAGCCGCTAAGATGCCGTCTCCTGAGCTTGGGAGCGGGCATGAGGCGGCGCGAGTTCATCACGCTTATCGGCGGCGCGGCGGCTTGGCCGGCGGTGGCGCGAGCTCAGCAGCGCGGTGGAATGCGCCGCATCGGGATTTTGATGCCGTACCCACCAAGCGATACCGAGTGGCAATCCCGCGTTGGCGCATTTCGACAAGAGCTGCAAAGACTGGGGTGGACGCGAGGCGGCAACATTGAATTCGACGAGCGTTGGACTACGGACAATATGGACCTGGTGCGGACCAATGCCACCAATCTCGTGGAGTTAAAGCCAGACGTTATTGTCGCTATTGGCGGTCGGGTCATTCCGGTCCTGATGCAATTGACCCGCACAGTTCCGATCATCATCCCGGGCACCGGGGATGCAGTCGGGAATCGGTATATCGAAAGCCTCGCGCGGCCCGGTGGCAACGTGACGGGATTTGCAACGATGGAGTACTCGGTCATCGGCAAGATTCTAGAGACGTTGAAGCAGATTGCGCCGAGAACGTCGCGCGTTGCTATGATTTACAATCCTGACAATCCCAATGTGATAAACTTTCAACGTATATTTGAATCGTCTGCCTCGTCGCTGTCGATCCAGCCGATCATTGTCCCCATTCACAACATTGCCGACATTGAACGCGCGATTGACGCGTTGGTGGAGCAACCAAACGGCGGCATTTTTTTCCCCTCGGACATTACGATTTTCACACTTCGCAATCAGGTAACTGCCGTTGTCGAGCGTCTTGGCGTGCCAGCGATCTATACGGACCGCGTCTTCGTGACCGGGGGCGGCCTCGCTTCCTACGATGCGGATCGCACCGACATATTTCGCCGCACCGCGTCCTACGTCGACCGTGTTCTGCGTGGGGAAAAACCCGGCGATCTGCCGTTTCAGCAGCCGACGAAGTACAAGCTCACGATCAACCTCAAGACCGCAACGGCGCTTGGCATTACCATCGCGCCATCGCTTCTCGACACCGCCGACGAGGTGATCGAATAAGGATGCTGTTTGCTGCGGTGCATGAGTCCGCTATTGGCACTTAGCGGACAATCCAACCACACCCGCGTTTGTCCGCTTGGGGGTAAAGCGGACATCAGAAATGGGGAAGGGTGAACAGTGGTGCTGCCGCACAGGATTGAACTGTGGACCTCCCCCTTACCAAGGGGGTGCTCTACCACTGAGCTACGGCAGCAAAAAACGCGCAATATGTGATGGCGGGCGCGAACGCGGCGGAAACTGCCATACCGGGCCCCATTGACGCAAGGAAAAGCCTAATCTTGCGAAGGCCTTTGGCAGGCGGATAATGGCGGCATGACTCGCACGAGCGAAGACGACAGAAAAGCCAAGAAAGCCAGCCGGCTGGCAGCTGCGCTACGGGAAAACCTGCGCCGGCGCAAGGCGCAAGAGCGCCAGCGCGGCACGTCATCGGCGCCCGCATCGACTTCAAAGCCGACCAAGGTCGGCTGAGGCCCCACGTCCGACTTTCGCCGCATTCGGACTGCGAGAGTGGTAACCTTTCAATATATTGCCATTTGCAGGCGCGGTTCTGAGAGGCTAAGCGGGGCGGCATGGATCGAATACGCATCATCGGCGGCAAGCCTCTCAACGGCACGATCCCGATATCGGGCGCCAAGAACGCGACCTTGCCGTTGATGATCGCGAGTCTGCTCACCGAGGACACGCTGATCCTCGACAATGTTCCCCGCCTTGCCGACGTCATTTTGCTCCAGCGCATTCTCGGCAATCATGGCGTCGATGTCATGATCGCGGGCAAGCGTCCCGGCGACGACCCCAATAGCGGCCGTACGCTGCACATTTCAGCCAAGCACATCGTCGACACAACGGCGCCTTACGATCTGGTCTCCAAGATGCGGGCGAGCTTCTGGGTGGTGGCGCCGCTTTTGGCGCGCATGGGCGAGGCCAAGGTCTCGATGCCGGGCGGCTGCGCCATCGGCACACGGCCGGTCGACCTGCTGATCATGGCGCTGGAGAAGCTCGGAGCCGAGATCGAGATCGAAGGCGGCTATGTGATCGCGCGAGCGAAAAAAGGCTTGCGCGGCGGCGACATCAATTTCCCTAAGGTCACCGTCGGCGGCACTCATACCGCGCTGATGGCGGCGGCGCTGGCCAACGGCACAACCGTGATCGAGAACGCCGCCCGCGAGCCTGAAATCGGCGACGTCGCCGATTGCCTCAACAAGATGGGCGCCAAGATCACCGGCGCCGGGACGTCCCGGATCGTCATCGAAGGCGTCGCCAGGCTAAATGGCGCGCGCCACTCGGTTTTGCCGGATCGCATCGAGACCGGGACCTATGCCATGGCGGTCGCCATGACCGGCGGCGATGTGCTTTTACAAAATGCGCGGCCTGAATTGCTGCAAGCGGCGCTCGACGTGCTGAGCCAGTCCGGCGTGACCATCACGCCGACCAATGAGGGCATCCGCGTTGCACGCAACGGCTCGGGGCTAGACCCGGTCGAGGTCACTACCGCGCCTTTCCCCGGGTTTCCTACCGACCTTCAGGCGCAATTGATGGCGCTGATGACGCGGGCCAAGGGTACCTCGCACATCACCGAGGCGATTTTCGAAAACCGGTTCATGCATGTGCAGGAATTGGCGCGGCTCGGCGCTAACATTCAACTCGACGGCGAAACCGCCACCATCGAAGGCGTTGCAAGGCTCAACGGCGCGCCGGTGATGGCCACTGATTTGCGCGCCTCGGTGTCGCTGGTGATCGCCGGGCTTGCCGCCGAAGGCGAGACCATGGTCAACCGTGTCTATCACCTCGACCGGGGTTTCGAGCGGGTTGAGGACAAGCTCGCGCGTTGCGGTGCGGCGATCGAGCGCATCAGCGCCTGAGGAATCCGACGTGGCGGCTGCAATCAAGGTGATGAGCGCCGGCGCGGTGAAGTCGATCGTGACGGCGCTGGGTGCCGAATTCGAGCGCGAGACCGGCAACAAGCTCGATCTGAATTTCGGCACGGCTGGTTTGTTGCGCGACCGGATCAAGGGCGGCGAGACTGCCGACCTGATTATTCTGTCGGAATCCATCATCGCTGGGCTCGATAAACCAGGCATGTTCGTCTCGGGCAGCATTACGGACCTCGGCCGCACCGTTACCGGCGTTGTGATCAAGGACGGCGCCGCCATTCCCGATATTTCCACGCCGGAGGCATTCAAGCAGGCGCTGCTCAAGGCGCGGTCGGTCGCCTATACCGACCCGAAAGCGGGCGGCTCGGGCGGAACGATGTTCGCGGGCCTGCTCGAGAAGCTTGGTATCGCCGATGCCATCGCCAAGAAGGCGGTCCTTTGCAAGGGTGGATATGACGTGGCGGGTGCGATCGTCGATGGCAGGGCCGAAATTGGCACGACTTTCATCAGTGAAGTCCTGCCGGTGAAGGGCGCCAAGGTGGTCGGCACGCTTCCAGGCGAACTGCACAACACCAATACTTATACCGCCGCGGTATTTGCGGGTGCGGCGTCGTCAGATGGTGCCACGGCCTTGTTGAGCTTTCTGACGAAGCCCGGCACCCGCGATCGCTGGACGGCGGCCGGTCTGGAGCCGGTTTTCTAGGCGCAAATAAGGAGACGTCTTGCGCGGGCGCGTCCCCCTGCCTAGCTTCTGGGCACGGGAGCCGGACGTCCATGAATCAGAAATTGGATCAACTGAAATTCGTCGTCCTCGATGAGGAGGATCTGGAGATCGTTTCGACGCACCTGCAAGATGCGGTGGTGAAGGTCTCCGACGTGCTGTGGCGGCCGCGGGAAAAACGCCTGGTAGTGGCGCTAAACCGTTTCGATTGGGAAAGCGCGCAAGCTGCCAAACCGGAATACCGCCGCCGGCGTTCGGCCTTGCGCTTCGAGCGGGTGTTGTCCTGCAAGGGCCGCGACATGAATCCGGCCAGTACCGACGGCATCCTCAATCTGCTGGCGGTCGAGTTTTCCGAAACCGATGGGCCGTCGGGCGTTGTCACGCTAACATTTTCCGGTGGCGCTGCGCTGCGGCTCGATGTCGAATGCCTAGAAGCCGAGCTGGCCGACCTCGGGCCGACGTGGACCACCGCGGTCTGCCCGGCGCACGCGGTTGATGAGCAACCGACCACGAAAGCCGGCCGTGGTTAGGGCCTGTCGGAAGTCGTATCGAAACCATAAAATCGGTTCACAACCGAGGGTCCTGATGCCGCCTGCGCCGCGATCCCTTGATAATTGAGCGAGTCGCCGTCGTAGTTGTGCGGATTCGCCAACAGGGGGCTATTCATGCGCAAGATTCTGATCATGGCGGGGCTGTTGATGGGCGCCGCGCTGCTGACCAACTCTCCGGCCAAGGCCGAGGTTGGCTGCCAATGCATCAAGCTCGGCGCGCCTTCGATCTGCACCGCCAACATACAAGGGTGCTTCAAGTATGGCGGCATCTGCCTAGCGCCGTGCGACTACAAGCCAAGAATGATGCGGCATCGCAAGCACAAGAAGATGTAATTCGACGCAATCGGATTGCTAAACAAGGCTCCGCCTCGCGGCGGGGCCTTTATTTTTGGGCATCAGGAGACAGGGTTGACGCAAACCCCAGCATCACCCATTGACCTGTTAAACCGGGCCTTTGTCCGGTAGGAACCGGGCATGCCACTACGACTCGATTCAAAAGGCGCCGATTTTGCCGCGCATTTCAGTGCCTTCCTCGCCGTCAAACGCGAGACGGCGCAGGACGTGGAAGCAACCGTTCGCGGCATTGTCGATGCAGTGCGAACGCGCGGCGACGCGGCGCTGGCGGAATTTGCTGCCAAGTTCGACCGGGTCGATATTGCGAAAGTCGGTCTGCGGGTGACCGCTGCCGAGATCGATGCGGCGGCGGCACAGTGCAAGCCTGAGGCGCTGACCGCGCTCAAGCTCGCGCGCGATCGCATCGAGGCCTATCACTTGCGTCAGAAGCCGAAGGACGAGCGCTTCACCGATTCGATTGGCGTCGAGATGGGCTCGCGCTGGACCGCGATCGAAGCCGTCGGGCTTTACGTGCCGGGCGGCACCGCGGCCTATCCGTCGTCGGTTCTCATGAACGCCGTGCCGGCCAAGGTTGCCGGTTGCGAGCGGCTGGTGATGGTGGTGCCGGCGCCGGATGGCAAGCTGGCGCCTTTGGTGCTGGCGGCAGCCAAGCTCGCTGGCGTCGACGAGATCTATCGCATGGGCGGCGCGCAGGCGATTGCTGCGCTCGCTTACGGCACGGCGAGCATCGCGCCGGTTTCAAAAATCGTCGGTCCGGGCAATGCCTATGTGGCGGCAGCCAAGCGGCTTGTGTTCGGCCAGGTCGGCATCGACATGATCGCCGGCCCGTCGGAAGTTCTCATTCTCGCTGACAAGACCGGCAATGCCGATTGGATCGCCGCCGATCTTCTGGCGCAGGCCGAGCACGACGCCAGCGCGCAATCGATTCTAATTACCGACAATGTCGATCTAGCCGCACAGGTCGAGAAGGCGGTGGCGTCCCAGCTCAAGACTTTGCCGCGCGCGGAAATCGCCGGCGCGTCATGGCGCGATTTCGGCGCGATCATTACCGTGCCCAAGCTTGAGGATGCCATCGCGCTGGTCGATCGGCTGGCGCCCGAGCATCTGGAAATCGCCGCCGGGAATGCCGAAGTGCTGGCGGCGAAAATCCGCAATGCCGGCGCGATCTTTATCGGCGCGCACACACCGGAAGCTATCGGCGATTACGTCGCCGGTTCCAACCACGTGCTGCCGACCGCACGTTCGGCGCGGTTTTCATCGGGCTTAGGCGTGCTCGATTTCATGAAACGCACCTCAATCCTTAAATGCGGGCCCGATCAGTTGCGCGCGCTCGGGCCTGCCGCAATCGCGCTCGGCGAAGCGGAGGGGCTTTCCGCCCACGCGCGCTCGGTCTCGATCCGCTTTAATTCGAAATGAGCCCGGCCAAAGCTACGCCTGCTGCGAGCAAGCAGCGTCTGGTCTCGGTCACGCTCGATGAAGCATCGATCGGGCGTTCGAACGAAGACATCGAGCATGAACGCGAGATCGCAATCTATGACTTGCTTGAGATGAATTCGTTCGCGCCAGTTGGCCACGACGAGGGGCCTTACGCGCTGCATCTGAGCGTCAACGGCAACCGCCTGGTGTTCGATATTCGCCTGCAGGACGGCTCGCCCGTGGTCGCGCATCTGTTTTCGCTGTCGCCGCTGCGCCGGATCGTGAAGGATTACTACATGATCTGCGACAGTTATTATGCGGCGATCCGCACCGCGACGCCTGACAAGATCGAGGCAATCGACATGGGCCGGCGTGGCATTCACAACGACGGCTCGGAAATCCTGATGGAGCGCCTCAAGGACAAGGTGCTTATTGATCTCGACACCGCGCGCCGCCTGTTCACCTTGATCTGCGTGTTGCACTGGAAGGGCTGACTTTTTGATGGCGGCACCTTCGCGCCCTCATGCGGTGCTGTTTTCCTGCGGCATGAACGCGATCCGCTCGCCGATGGCGGCCGGCCTGTTTGAGCAACTCTATGGAAAAAGCGTCCATGTCGACTCGGCCGGCGTGCAGAAGGGCGAGCTCGATCCGTTCGCGGTGGCCGTCATGGAAGAGGTCGGCGTCGATATCTCGCGACACAAGCCTGTGACGTTCGAGGAACTGGAAGAGCTGGAGGGTTTGAGTTTCGACTTGATCGTGACTCTGTCGCCGCCGGCGCATCACAAGGCATTGGAATTGACCCACACCATTTCGGCGGATGTCGAATACTGGCCGATCATTGATCCCACGGGAATCGAGGGCAACCGTGAACAACGGCTCGACGCCTATCGCGAGGTCCGGGACCAGTTGATGGCCCGCATCCGCGAGCGCTTCGGCCGGCCGGGTGGCGGCAACGAGTGATACTGGATGCGGCTTTCGCGCCGGTTTGCGAAACCAGCCCCATTCCGCTAGGTTCCGCGCCCATTCGCAACTGTTTCTCAATCACGGTGCCGCGCGCAGATGATCGGCCGTCCTAAATTCGTGCTTGCTTCCGGCTCACCGCGACGGCTCGCTTTGATCAATCAAGCTGGCATCGAGCCGGACTCGCTCAAGCCCGCAGATATCGACGAAACGCCGAAGCGCGGCGAGATTCCGCGCGCCTATGCCAATAGGCTGGCGCATTCCAAGGCGACGGTGGCGCTCGACAACGTCAAGCTCGACGACGAACTACGCGGCGCTTTTATTCTTGCCGCCGACACCGTGGTGGCGGTCGGCCGGCGCATTCTGCCGAAGGCGGAGATGCTCGACGAGGCGGCGCAATGCCTGCGGCTGCTGTCGGGTCGCAATCATCGCGTCTATACCTCAATCTGCCTTGTCACGCCCAAGGAAGCGTTCCGTCAGCGCCTGGTGGAAACGCGCGTGCGATTCAAGCGGCTGTCGGAAGAAGATATTGAGGCCTATCTCGCGTCCGGCGAATGGCGCGGCAAGGCCGGCGGCTACGCGGCGCAAGGTATTGCCGGCACGTTTATCGTAAAGATCGTCGGCTCCTACACCAACGTTGTCGGGCTGCCGCTTTATGAGACCATCAGTCTGCTGGGCGGCGAGGGTTATCCCATCCGTTTCGGTTGGCTGAACGCGATGTGATCTCTCTTCATGAATGAGATCGACCGCAAAACGTCCGCTGTACGCTGCCCTATCTGCAGCAAGCAGACAGACGCGGCGTTCAAGCCATTCTGTTGCAAGCGTTGCGCCGATATCGATCTCAATCGCTGGCTGTCCGGCGTCTATGCGATACCGGTGAAGGAAGACGAAGACGAGGACGGCAGCCGCGTACAAGACCACGAGCCGGACGAGAAATCATGACGACGCAAGCTGCCAATTGGCCGGACCGGCTGTTCGACACCTTTAAACGCGCCGGCATCCGCCAGGTCGGCTATGTGCCCGACGCCGGCCATGCCCGGCTGATCGACCGCTGCCGCGCCGACCCTGACATTCGCGACGTGGTGCTCACGACCGAGGAGGAGGGCGTGGCGCTGGCGGCTGGCGCCTGGCTTGGCGGCGAGCGCGCGGCGCTGCTGATGCAGTCGAGCGGCGTCGGCAACTGCATCAACATGTTGTCGCTATCGCGCACGTGCCGGTTTCCGCTGCTGATGCTGATCACCATGCGCGGCGAATGGGAGGAGTTCAACCCGTGGCAGGAGCCGATGGGATCGATCGTCGAACCGGTGCTCAAGCTTTGCGACGCGGAAATATTTCGCGCCCGCAGGCCGGACGAGGTCGAAGGGATGGCGGAGCGCGCTGTGCAAACGGTGTTCGGCGATGAGCGCATCGCCGCGGTGATCTTGTCCCAGGAATTGATCGGCAAAAAAGTATGGACCAAATGAGACAAGCGGGACTTGAGCGCCGCGCCGCCATGGCCGCGCTGCTCGCCGGCCGCGACGACGATCTTCTTGTCGTGCCGGGTCTCGGCTCGACGGCATGGGATCTCGCTGCCGCCGGCGACAACGATCGCAACTTCTATCTGTGGGGCGCCATGGGTGGCGCGGCGATGATCGGGCTTGGCCTGGCGTTGGCGCAGCCGAAGAAGCGCGTCGCGGTAATCACGGGCGATGGCGAGATGCTGATGGGGCTGGGTTCGCTCGCCACGATCGGCATCCAGCAATCCGGCAATTTGGCGATCATCGTGTTCGACAACGGCGTCTACGGCGAGACCGGCATGCAGCCGAGTCATACCCAGAGCGGCGTCGATTTGTTGCAGGTCGCGGGCGCTTGCGGCATCGACCTTTGTCTTGATGTGCGCGACGCGGCCGGTCTGACCGACCTGGCGCTGCGGCTGAAAGGGTTGCGCAAAACCCTCTTCGCCCGCGTCTTGATCGAGGCCAGCGAGCCGCCGCGGGTGTTGCCATTGCGTGATGGCGTCGCGCTGAAGCAGCGGTTCCGCACGGCTATTGGTGTCCATTGATCAGTTTGGCGCCGTTCTGGACAGTGCGGAGGAGGGCCTTTATAACGCCGCGCTCTGCATGTTGCTCATCTTGGGCGACAAAGGATGTTGTCTCGGCGCCCAGGTAGCTCAGTTGGTAGAGCATGCGATTGAAAATCGCAGTGTCGGTGGTTCGATTCCGCCCCTGGGCACCATCCACTTCCCCATAGTTTTTCACCGTTCCACATTGTGCCGATGAACCGCGCACTTCTGCGATTTTGCATGTCCACTGTTCCTCATAGCGAACGGTGATTGTGCGGGTACGTGCGGGTACAATTGCGGGTAGACGCTCTTTCACAACGAAGGATGTACCCGCATGGTTCTCACTCAGTTCTCCATCGTGAAGGCTAAGCCCGCAGCAAAGCCCTACAAGCTCGCTGACGGCGGCGGTCTGCACCTCTTGGTGCAGAAAGGCGGGGGCAAGCTCTGGCGCTTCCGCTATCGCTTCGCTGGGCGGGAAAACATGCTCGCCCTTGGTTCCTTCCCAGCGGTTTCGCTCGCAACCGCCCGGGATCGTCGCGACGAGGCAAAGAAGCTCATCGCGGCTGGCACCGACCCTGCCGACAAACGAAAGCTGGACAAGCTGGCGGCAGAGGTGGCTAACCGGAATACGTTCGGCGCACTTGTGTCCGAATATATTTGCAGGCTGGAGGAAAACGGTTCGGCTCAAAGCACACTCGACAAGAACCGTTGGCTTCTTGAAGACCTCGCGGCTTCGCTTACGAAGCGCCCGATCAGCGCAATAACGCCAGCCGAAATCCTGCTGCTGTTGCAGCGGATCGAAAAGACCGGCAGGCGGGAAACCGCACGCCGATTGCGCGGTACCATTGGCAGCGTGTTCAGGCATGCGATTGTAACGCTACGCGCGACGAATGATCCAACGTTCGCGCTTCGTGGCGCACTTCTAACACCCAACGTTCGACACCGCGCAGCAATTACAGACGAACGCGAACTTGGAGCACTTATGTGCTCCATCGATGAATACGACGGTTGGCCGACCCTACGGGCAGCCTTGCAGCTCGTGGCGCTTACTATGACCCGACCCGGCGATGTTCGGCACATGCGCCGGTCGGAGATTGTGTTCCCGAGGGCGGTTTGGCGTATCCCGGCCGAACGCATGAAGATGCGCCGGCCGCACGACGTTCCGCTCTCGACACAAGCTCTCGCGATCCTGCGGGACGTGTGGGAATTATCGGACGGCGGCGATCTTGTGCTGCCGTCCATCCGGTCAATATCAAGACCCCTGTCCGAAGGTGCCATGAATTCGGCGCTTAGGAGAATGGGCTATACCAAGGATGAAATAACCGCACACGGGTTCCGTTCTTCGGCGAGCACGATCTTGAACGAGCGGGGTTTCGACCACGACGTAATTGAGACGGCACTCGCGCATGAGGACGAGGATGAAGTGCGGCGTGTGTATAACCGTGCCAAGTATTGGCCGCAACGGGTGAAGCTCTTACAGGAATGGGCTGATTTGCTTGACGAATTCAAACGCCAATCAAATGCAGGTCGCGCTGCCGCTTAAATCTCTTAAGAGCCCCTAGCGGGGCTCTTTTTCTTTGAATACTATCTCGCTGTCCATCGGTGGTAACCGTGGGCGTTCGAACGCTCCAAATCTGGAGTGTTCGCAATGACCATCAAGCCGCTGATCGTAGACTGGAAGAACCTGCGTAAGATGGGCTGGTGCCTATCACGCGCACATACGTGGAGGTTGATGTTTGATCCTGATTACGCCGATGACGCCTTCCCGGCGTGTCGGAAGTTGGGAAAACACCGCAACTCTCACCCGGTATGGCGTGTGAAAGACGTGCTGGCTTACTTCGAGGCTCACGGACTACGGGTGACTGAAGACTGGAATGCTCCGTAAGGAGCTGGGCGGTTCGGGGTGCACACTCGGACCGCCCTTTTTCTTATTTTTGCGGATAACTAGAATCAGGGACGGTTTTGCAATGTCTGCTCTTACTCCAATAGCGAACAAAATGTTGTGGTGCCGCGATTGTCCGCTAAGTGCCATCAGCGTCCTTCGATGCGACGCAAAAAAGCAGAGAGCCTTTTCGTCATCTCCGACCAACCACCTTAGGATCGCAACGCGGCGCATTGCGTCGGCCAGCACTAAAATAGTGGCGCAACTAAAATGAAGGCCCCAATTTAGAGGGGCCTGCATTGCTTCACTAAATGGATTACTCAGTAGCAGGAGCGGGTGCAGGTGCGCTGGCCCGGGGTCTCTCTCACGAATCGTCGGCTGTCATCGATTGTTATCGATGACAGCCTTGGCCCGTATCAGGTCGGCGGTGAGTTGCTTGATCCCGACGTCGCGCGTCTGCCCGCCCCGTATGATTCCCCGGCGGCTCGGATGGAGCGAGGGAATCTCCGTGTAGCGGCTGCTCTCCGTTCCGTAACACTTGCAAAAGCGCTTCCAGCTGTCCTCGGCCTTGCGTCCCATCGGCATCACGACGGAAACGTGCAGCAGGTCGAGCAGTCGCCACAGAGGTATAAGCCCGGCGTCCAGCTGACTCGCCGTTGGTGATTTGTTGATGTACCACGGGTAGGCATTCCACGGGATCGTGCGCGCCACGTCGAGCCCCGCCGCGTCCAGGCAGTTCGAGAAGAGCTCAGCGGTCGGGTCGTCGTTCTCTGCGCAGAGCATTCCGCTTCCGGCGTCGCTCTGTGTTTTCGGTCCAGGGTCTTGAAGGATAGTGAGGACTTCCGCGTTGATGCCGCCGTAGAGAGGCGCAACGTACGGGATGAATCCATTGCCGACCCGAGACAATTCGTCGACGAGGTCAGTGATCGGCTTGATGTGCGCCTCGTGCAGCCGCGCGTGTTGGTCGGCACGAAAGGCTGGGCACGCCATTCTTCTGTGCGCCACTTCGGAACCCCTAGGTTGCGTCAGCCGGCCAAGTTTGGGCGGCTGGATATCGGTGGCTATTGGGTCGTCGGCGGCCGCGGACGACGGCTGTCATTCATCAATCATATAGCGCAGGCCGGCTATAGAATATCGGGTTAATACAGGCTGGGTCATTAGCGGACAAACGGACCCCGGCCAAAATCCAATTTTGTCCGCTTTGGTCCAAAAGCGGACAAACGCCAGCGCGGCTGCGATGTCCGCTAAGTGCCAATAGCGACCAACGCACCGCAGCAAACAGCATCGCTATTCGATCACCTCGTCGGCGCGGGCGAGCACGGACGGCGGCACGGCGAGGCCGAGCGCCTTGGCAGTCTTGAGGTTGATGACCAACTCGTACTTGTTCGGCGCTTGCACCGGCAGGTCGGCCGGCTTCTCGCCCTTGAGGATGCGATCGACGTAGCCGGCCGCGCGCCGGTACTGGTCGACGAAATCAGGCCCATAGGAGAACAGGCCGCCGGCGGCGACGAAGAAGCGTTCAGAGTAGACCGCGGGCAGCTTGTGCCGGGCCGCCAGCGTGACGATCAGATCGCGATGACGCGACGCCAACGGAGTCGCCACCACGATCAGACCGCCATTCGGAGCGGCGAATGCCGCGACGGCGCGCTCGATCTCGCCGGCGTCGCGCACGTTGACCGCGTTCACCTCCACCCTAAGCGACGGCGCCACGGCCTGGATGGCGGCGAACTGGCCTGGGCCGGAGGGTGTGGCGGGATCCCGAAGAACCGCCACTCGCGTCACGCCCGGCGCGATCTCTTTGAGCAGCTCCAGCCATTTCCCGGCCAGGCTGTATTCGTAATTCATGAAACCGGTAACGTTGCCGCCCGGCCGCGCCAGGCTGTCGACGAAGCCGGCGCCG
>JAYTFS010000385.1:0-22933 GCA_043734185.1 Pseudolabrys sp.
GGTGCTGATCGAAGAGAGCGTGCTGGGCTGGAAGGAATACGAGATGGAGGTTGTCCGCGACAAGAAGGACAACTGCATTATCATCTGCTCGATCGAGAATATCGATCCGATGGGCGTGCACACCGGCGACTCGATGACGGTGGCGCCGGCGCTGACCCTGACCGATAAAGAATACCAGATGATGCGCGACGCCTCGCTCGCGGTGCTGCGCGAAATTGGCGTCGAGACCGGCGGTTCGAACGTTCAGTTCGCGGTTAATCCGGCCGACGGGCGGCTCATCGTCATTGAAATGAACCCGCGCGTGTCGCGCTCGTCTGCGCTGGCGTCCAAGGCTACCGGTTTCCCGATTGCCAAGGTCGCTGCCAAGCTTGCGGTCGGCTACACGCTCGACGAAATCGCCAACGACATCACCGGGGGCGCGACGCCGGCTTCGTTCGAGCCGACTATCGATTATGTGGTCACAAAAATCCCGCGCTTCGCCTTCGAGAAATTCCCCGGCGCCTCGAACGTGCTGACCACCTCGATGAAATCGGTGGGCGAAGCCATGGCGATCGGCCGCACCTTCCAGGAAAGCCTGCAGAAGGCGCTGCGCTCGATGGAGACGGGCTTGAGCGGGCTCAACGAAATCGCCATCGAAGGCTACGACGTCAACAAGGACGTCGAAGATGCCGACAACAAAAGCGCGATCCGCGCAGCACTTGGCACGCCGACGCCGGACCGGCTGCTGAAGATCGCGCAGGCCATGCGGTTCGGCGCCAATGACGAGCTGATTCACAATGCCTGCCGCATCGATCGGTGGTTCCTCGCCGAAATGCGCGGCCTGATCGACGCGGAAGCCGAGATCAAAGCCAAGGGTCTGCCGACCACCGCCGGCGCCTTCCGGCGGCTCAAGGCGATGGGCTTTTCCGATATTCGCCTCGGCCATCTCACGGGACAACCTGCCGACGCCGTGATGGCAAAGCGCCGCAAGCTCGGCGTGCGGCCGGTGTTCAAACGGATCGACACCTGCGCCGCCGAATTCGCCTCGCCCACGGCTTACATGTATTCGACTTACGAGACGCCGTTTGGCGGCCAAAGCGCTTCTAATGTCGCCGACGAGGCCAGACCCTCGGACAAGAAGAAAGTCATCATCCTCGGCGGCGGGCCGAACCGCATCGGCCAGGGCATCGAATTCGACTATTGCTGCTGCCACGCCTGCTTCGCGCTGAAAGAAGCCGGCTACGAAACGATCATGATCAACTGCAATCCGGAAACGGTGTCGACCGATTACGACACCTCGGATCGCCTGTATTTCGAGCCGCTCACCCCGGAAGACGTGCTGGAGATCATCGAGACCGAGCGCTCGAACGGCACGCTGCATGGCGTCATCGTGCAGTTCGGCGGCCAGACCCCGCTCAAGCTCGCCGAACATCTGCAGAAGGCCAATGTGCCGATCCTCGGCACCTCGCCCGACATGATCGATCTGGCCGAAGACCGCGAGCGCTTCAAGGCGCTGCTCGACAAGCTAAAGCTACGCCAGCCGCAGAACGGCATCGCCACCTCGCCCGGCGCGGCCGCCGCCATCGCCGAAGAGATCGGCTATCCGGTCGTCATCCGGCCGTCTTACGTGCTGGGTGGACGCGGCATGGAAATCGTGCGCGACACCGCGCAACTCGACCGCTATGTCGCGCGGCTCGCCGCCACGCTCGACAAGCCGTCCGAACTGGTTGTGTCCAAGAAAAGTCCATTGCTGATCGACCGCTATCTGTCCGACGCCACCGAAGTCGACGTGGATTGCCTGTCCGATGGCAAGGACACGTTCATCGCCGGCATCATGGAGCACATCGAGGAGGCCGGCATTCACTCCGGCGATTCAGCCTGCGCGTTGCCGCCGCATTCGCTCGACGCCAAGACGCTCGCCGAGTTGGAGCGGCAGACACGCGAACTGGCGCTGGCGCTCCATGTCGGCGGGCTGATGAACGTGCAATACGCCATCAAGGACGGCGAAATCTATGTGCTCGAGGTCAACCCGCGCGCCTCGCGCACGGTGCCCTTCGTCGCCAAAGTGATCGGCTTGCCGGTCGCCAAGATCGCCTCGCGCATCATGGCCGGCGAAAGTCTTGCGAGCTTCAAGCTCAAGCGCAGCACTTACAAGCACAGCGCTGTGAAGGAAGCCGTGTTCCCCTTCGCGCGTTTCCCCGGCGTCGACACCGTGCTGGGTCCGGAGATGAAGTCGACCGGCGAGGTGATGGGCATCGACGGCTCGTTCGAGATCGCCTTCGCCAAGAGCCAGATCGGCGGCGGCACCAATTTGCCGCGCAACGGCACTGTGTTCGTCTCGGTCAAGGACTCCGACAAGGCCCGCATCCTGCCGTCGATCAAGCTGCTGGCGGCGCTCGGCTTCAAGACCATCGCCACGTCGGGAACCCAGCGCTACTTGGCCGAACAAGGGGTGCAGGCGGCCAAGATCAACAAGGTGCTGGAAGGCCGGCCCCATATCGTCGATGCCATCAAAAACGGCGGCGTTCAGCTGGTTTTCAATACCACCGAGGGGGCCGCCGCCCTGTTGGATAGCCGTTCGCTGCGCAATGCCGCCCTCTTGCATAAAGTGCCGTACTACACCACTCTTTCGGGTGCCGTCGCCGCGGCGCAAGGCATAAAAGCCTATCTCGGGGGCGACCTCGAGGTCCGTACGCTGCAAAGCTACTTCACCGGTCGCGCCTAACGGGTTTTTCCCTGGACGGCGCGAACCAAAAGCGGCGGCGAGAGTTAAGCCGGGAATTCCAAGGTCGCGGTGCAGGTCAAACTGGCCGTTATCGAGGTTTTTTTAGCCGGCCCTCTGCTTACATGACTCCGGTCTCGCGGTAACCCGTGGCCGGAGTCGTATTGCGACTGGGCTGAACGGTTGTTTCGCGACGAAAGGGGCTTGGTGGCGCTCGCATTTGAGTGCCCGCCAGGAGGAGAGAAACGATGGATAAGATTCCGATGACGGCGGCGGGCTATACAACGCTCGAAGCCGAGCTCAAGCACTGCCAGCAGGTGGAGCGTCCGCGCATCATCCAGCAGATCACCGAAGCGCGCACGCACGGTGACCTGTCGGAGAATGCCGAGTATCACGCCGCCAAGGAGCAGCAGTCGCTGAACGAAGGCCGCATCGACGAGTTGCAGGACAAGCTCGCGCGCGCCGATATCATCGACGTCTCAAAGCTGTCGGGCGACACCATTACGTTTGGCGCCACGGTAACGCTGGTCGACGAGGACACCGACGAGAAGAAGGTGTGGCAGATCGTCGGCGAACCGGAAGCCGACGCCAAGAAGGGCCGTATCTCGATTACTTCGCCGCTCGCCAAGGCGCTGATCGGCAAGACCAAGGGCGCCTCGATCGAGGTCAATGCACCCGGCGGCGCAAAGGGCTACGAGATCAAGAAGGTGGAGTGGAAATAAGCCCAGTGCTGTTTCCGACTGATCTCGTCTCGTTCCTCGATCTCGTTCGTCAGAATGGCGACGCGGCCTACAGCCTCATGTTCGCCTACGCGACCTCGCACAGCCTTCTGTTGGCGCTGTTTGCCGGATACGCCGCCCATTCGGGCGCGTTCCACGTGGGCGTTCTCATCGCGGTCTGCTGGGTCGGCAGCTTTACCGGCGATGTGATCCGTTTCTGGATCGGCCGGCGTTTTGGCACAGGCTGGCTGCGGCGCTTTCCGCAACTTCAACGCACCGTAGAGACTGTGGCCCGGCTGGCGGACCGCCATTATCTCTGGATGATCTTGTTGCATCGTTACCCGCACGGCATCCGCGGCGTTGCTGGCATTGCTTACGGCATGTCGCGGCTGCCCTGGTCGACGTTCCTGGCGCTGAATTTTGTCGCAGCCGGCATTTGGTCCTGCGCTGTCGTCATGGCCGGCTATGCGTTCGGCGAGATCTCCGAGAAGCTCATGAGCGATGCGTCATCGGGCGTTGGCCTGGTGATGCTGGTCGCGTTCCTCGGCCTGTCGTGGGTTTTGAGCAAAAAGCTCGAGCGCGCCATCGAGCGGAACTGACAGTTTACTCCATCGGCACCATGGCCGCGTCCTTGGAATTGCGCAGCGTCAGCGAGGTCTTCACGTTGCGCACATTCGGCGCGGAAGTGAGCTTCTCGACAAAGGCCTGGAAAGTTTTCAAATCCGGCGCCACGCATTTCAAAACGAAGTCGATTTCGCCCGAGAGCATCCAACATTCGCGCACCAAAGGCTGCGCGCGCACGAATTCCTCGAACGCCATCAGATCGGTTTCCGCCTGACTCGCCAGATGCACCATGGCGAAGACCGCGACCTCGTAGCCGAGCTTTTTCTCGTCGAGCAGCGCACGATACCCCTTGATGTAGCCTGCCTCCTCCAGCGCACGCACGCGGCGCAGGCAGGGCGGCGCCGAAATGCCGACCCGGCGCGACAGTTCCACATTGGTCATGCGGCCGTCGTCCTGAAGCTCTTTCAGGATCTTGCGGTCGATGTCGTCGAGCCGGGCGGACAAGGGCAATTCTCCTCCGGGGTCTAAAAGCCCCAGCAGGAACATGCATACCGCGAAACAATCTTTCGCGAAAGATTATTGCGCGCCTGGATGTCGATCCTGCCCCGCGTAAAGCAATGGTGTGGGTCGGGCGGGTTGCATATCTTGCATAGCTCGGCGGAAGCCATAGATTGAGCCGACAAAAGAGCCGGGGGAATCCCGGCCGGGCCGGTTCGTCCGGCGACGCCCGCCAGGGGGGCGCATCACATGTCTAAGACCATTCACGCCAAGGTCGTGATCATCGGCTCGGGCCCCGCCGGCTACACCGCCGCAATCTATGCCGCGCGCGCCATGCTGGAACCGATCCTCATCCAAGGCATCCAGCCCGGCGGCCAGCTCACCATCACCACCGACGTCGAAAACTATCCTGGCTTTGCCGACGTCATCCAGGGTCCCTGGCTGATGGAGCAGATGGTCAAGCAGGCCGAGCACGTCGGCACCAAGATCGTGACCGACCATGTCTCGAAGGTTGAGTTGTCGAACCGCCCGTTCCGGCTGACCTGCGATTCCGGCGACATCTATCTGGCCGACACGTTGATTGTCGCCACCGGCGCGCAAGCGCGCTGGCTCGATTTGCCGTCCGAGCAGAAGTTCAAAGGCTACGGCGTATCGGCTTGCGCGACCTGCGACGGCTTCTTCTATCGCAACAAGGAAGTGATCGTGGTCGGCGGCGGCAATACCGCGGTCGAGGAAGCTTTGTTTCTCACGAATTTCGCTTCCAAGGTCACCGTCGTGCACCGGCGCGATTCATTCCGCGCGGAAAAGATCTTGCAGGAGCGGCTGTTCAAGCACCCCAAGATCGACGTGATTTGGGATTCGGCGCTCGACGACGTCATGGGCAGCGACAACCCGATGAAAGTAACCCGCGTGCGGCTCAAGAACGTCAAGACCGGCGCGGTGACCGAGCGCAATGTCGACGGCGTCTTCATCGCCATCGGCCACTCGCCCGCCTCCGAGTTGTTCGTCGGGCAGCTTGAAATGAAAGGGTCCGGTTACATTGTCACCAACGGCCACTCCACCGCCACCTCGGTGCCTGGCGTTTTCGCCGCTGGTGACGTCACCGACGACATCTACCGCCAAGCGGTCACCGCCGCGGGGCTCGGCTGCATGGCAGCCCTTGAAGCGGAGAAATTCCTGGCTGCGCATGAGCACCAGCGCGCGGCAGCGGAATAGTTCATGGCCAACAACAACAAGTCGATGGATTGGGACAAGCTGAAGGTGTTCCACGCCGCAGCCGAGGCCGGCTCGTTCACCCATGCCGGCGAGCGGCTCGGCCTGTCGCAGTCGGCGGTATCGCGCCAGGTGTCCGCGCTGGAATCCGAACTGTCGGTCTCGCTGTTTCACCGCCATGCCCGCGGCCTGATCCTCACCGAACAAGGCGAGATGCTCTACCGCACGGCGCATGAAGTGTTCATGAAGCTGGAGGCCGCGCGCACCAAGCTCACCGACAGCCGCGAGCGGCCGAACGGTGAACTCAAGGTTTCCACCACGCCCGGCATCGGCGTTCATTGGCTCACCCCTCGACTGGGAGAATTCCTCGATCTGTACCCCGACATCCACATCACGCTGATCACGACGGACGAAGAGCTGGATTTGGCCATGCGCGAGGCCGATGTTGCCATCCGGCTGCGCCAGCCGACCCAGCCCGACCTGATCCAGCGCAAGCTGTTCTCGGTGCATTTCCACGCCTATGCCTCGCCCGATTACCTCAAGCGCTTCGGCACGCCGCGCACCCATGACGAACTCGACAAGCACCGCATTATTCTTCTGGGCGGCAACGTGCCGGCGCATTTCGCCAACCGGCGCTGGCTGCTGGAAGTCGCGCGCGATTCCAAGGATCCGCGCACGCCGACGCTGAGCATCAACAATGTGCTGGGCCTGTTGCGCGCCTGCCAGCGCGGCCTGGGCGTCGCGATGCTGCCCGACTATCTGGTCGAGGAAAACGGCGGACTGGTACAGCTGTTCGGCGAGGCCGACACGCTCGCGCTCGACGCCTACTTCGTCTATCCGGAAGAGCTCAAGTCGGTGGCGCGCATCCAGGTATTCCGCGACTTCTTGGTCGCGAACGCGCAGCGCTGGCATTTCTAGATTTTCACCGTGCGCAATTTTTGTCCCACATTGTGGGCATCGATTTGCGATTCAGCATGCCAGACATGCACAGTCATGCGTTGTTGCATAAGCAGGTGCCACCCATAATCCCGTCTCGCTGTGCATCGGACGTGAACCCTCCCAGAGTCACCGGTGCCCAGCATGTTCCCCTCTGGAAGATGTTGCCGGCCCCACGCCGGCAAACTGAAACCGGGTCCCTCGCGGGACCCGGTTTTTTCATGATGTTTCGCTGGATCAGCGGAACCGCGCGATGGCGTGGGCCAGATCGGCGATCTGCGCGTCGGTAAGGGGCTGCGTAGCTTCCGCCATGACACCGTCGTAGCCGTGGCGCGTGTTGTCCTTATATTCGCGCAAGGTCCGGCTAAGAAAATCTTCGCGCTGGTTGGCGATATGCGGAATGTTTTCGCGGCCTGCCAAATCCAGACCGTGACAACTGTTGCAGCGAAAGCCGGTGATCAGAGCACGCCCGCTCTGGATGCGCGCGGCATCACCGGCGTTATAGGGCCGCAAGGGGGTGCCGGGGACGCGGAACCCGGCATCACGGAAATATCAGCGGGTACAACTCGCAAAATCAGGTAGGGGAACCAGCTCTACGGCCCGCCGTTGCACTAGTGTCGTTGTTGTATGAGCAGATAAGGCCCGTGAATTGGCGTGTTTGGCTACCAGTGCAAAATAGCCACACCCCGCATTCGTTTGGACTGCCATGTCGTGAAAAGCGTAACGGCTGGGGGCCTAACGGGTTACAATAAAAGGGTAATACAAGGGGGCCATGCTCCCGATAGCCTCGGAGAAATGCCGGTGAAAAGCGTCCGTTTCGACCGTCTGTTGGCCTCAACCGCCCTCGGACTTGTGCTGGTGTTGTCCAGCCATGCCGGATATGCGCAGCAACCCGAAAAGCAGTTGCACGCCGCGGTCGGGGATACCTCCCAGGCGGCGAGCGAGCCCGCTCAGGCTGCACCGGCCGAGGCCGCCAAGGAAGCGCCCAAGGTCGAGCCCAAGGCCGAACCGAAGCAGGACGCCGTCGCGGCTGCGCCCGCCGCCCCAACCGACAGCGCCGTCGCCGACAAATTGCGCGAGATGATCGGCGGCAAGCTTGACCGCGTCGTCAGCCGCAAGGCCGAGCGCGAGGGCGTCGAATCCTTCTACAAGGCACGCAACTACGCCCCGCTCTGGCTGAGCGCCGGCGCCGCCAATGATCGCGCCAAGTCCGCTATCGCCTATCTCGCCCAAGCCGACGCCTCCGGCCTCGACCCCAGCGACTATGCGACACCGGATCTCAAGTCGGCTGCAACCGCCGATGCACAGGCCGAAGCCGAGCTCAAGCTCACCGTTGCGGCCCTCACCTTTGCGCGCCACGCACAGACCGGCCGTATCAGCTACACCCGCGTCGGCTCTGACATCCTATTCGAGCCGGTCGCGCCCGAGCCGTCCGACGTGCTGGCCAAGCTCGCCAGCGGCAGCGACGCCGAAAAGGTGCTCGACGCTTACAATCCGCCGCAGCCTGAATTCAAGGCGCTGAAGGTGAAGCTCGCCGAACTGCGCAAGAACGGCGGCGTCGCTGCCAAGCCCGCCGCCGAAGAAGAAAAGCCGGTGACGGTGAAAGTCGGCGAAGGCAAAATCTTGCGTCCCGGTATTAAGGATGCGCGCGTCGTCAGCCTGCGCAAGCGCTTGAACGTCGCGGGCGACAAAGAAAGCACGCTTTATGACGACGCGGTGCGCGACGCGGTGAAGGTTTTCCAGACCGAAGCCGACCTCGATGCCGACGGCAATCTCGGCGCCAACACCGTGCGCGCGCTCAATGGCGAGAAAAAAGCCGCGCGTGGCCCGACCGCCGATCCGATCGACACCGTTGTCGTCAACATGGATCGCTGGCGCTGGTTTCCGCGCGAGATCGGCAATCCGCATGTCATCGTCAACGTTCCGGATTACCGTCTGACGCTGTGGAACGACGACAAAGTTTACTGGACCACCAAGATTGTCGCCGGCAAGCCGAACCACATGACGCCAATGGTCAGCGCGGAGATGAAGTTCATCACCGTCAACCCGACCTGGAATGTGCCGCCGTCCATCATCGAGAACGAATATCTGCCGGCCCTGCAGCAGGACCCGCAGGCGCTCGACCGCATCGGGCTCAAGCTGGTGCAGGATGCCGACGGCACCGTGCATATTTCGCAGCCGCCGGGCGCCGGCAACGCGCTGGGCCGCATCCGCTTCAACTTCCCGAACAAGTTCCTGGTTTATCAGCACGACACGCCGGACAAATATCTGTTCGCCAAGGAAGAGCGCGCCTTCAGCCACGGCTGCATGCGCGTGCAGAACCCGCTGACCTACGGCGAAAAGCTGTTGTCGCTGGTGTTACCGAATGAGAATTACACCGAAGCGAAGCTGGAGAAGATGTTTGGTGGAAGCGAGATCAACATCAACTTCCCCAAGAACATCGGGGTGCATCTGACCTATCAAACCGCCTTCGTGGATGACGACGGCAAGCTGCAGCTGCGTAAGGACGTCTATGGCCGCGACGCGCGTATGATCGCCATTCTCAAGGGCAGCGAGCGCAAGGTTGCCGACATCGCCGTCGAGCAGAAGGCCAATACGTCGAGCAAGCCGGTGAAGATGCCGGTCGGCATGTATGGCGGTGGCGGTGGCGGTGGATCGAACTTCTTCGACATGCTGTTCGGCGGCGCCCGGGCCCAGCAGCCTGTCTATCGCCCGCCGAACAACGTCACCCCGCGCGGCCGCATCAGCCAGCGCTAAAACGCCGCTCTAAATTTTAGACTGGGGCTTAAAATACAAACGCCGGCGAGAACATCGCCGGCGTTCTTGTTTGCGCCAAGCGCCGCGGAAAAAGTTTGGGCCGGAAATGGTACAGGCGGGTGGACTTGAACCACCGACCTCTGGTTCCACAGACCAGCGCTCTAACCAACTGAGCTACGCCTGCACGAATTGCTCGTTTTATGCGAGCGGGCCGGAACCTAGGTGCCGCATGCCGTTTTGGCAAGTTGCCATTTCGCGCGCAAAAGCAAAGCCCGGACGGTTACCCGTCCGGACTTGAAAAGGCCTGCTGATGCGAATCCGAATTACGCGGCTTTGCCGATTGTGCTGATAGATTCCTTGATTGGCTCGGCGGTATCGGTCGCCACCTTCTGCGCGCACTCGGCGAGATCCTTGGCCTGCGCGGTCATGGTCTCGAACTGGCTGCGCATATAGGCGGTGGTCTTCTCTACCACCTCGGAATAGGACTTCGCGCCCAGCAACTGGCCGTACAGATCGAAAGCGGCGTTGCTGTTGCTGCGGGCGGTCTCGATCAGCTTGAGGCCGTAACCGGAGCAACCCGTGGAGGCGGTGGTGTAGGCGGTCTCAAGCGTATCGGTGGCCTTCTCGGCGGCGCTCTTGACCTTCTCATAGTTTTCCTTGGCCTGCGCGATGCCCTTCTCGGCAATTTCGCGGAAAGCAGGCGGCACTTCCATTTTCGGCATTTCGAATTTGGGCATTTCGAATTTCGGGGCGGTAAAGGCCGGCGCGGGGACCGCTACCGGTTTCGGCTTAGTGGGGGTGGCTTGGGCGTTGGCCATGACTAACATCCTTAGCTCGGAGGACGGTTTTCGGCTGAAAGCGAGCCGCCGCCCTCGGGTACATCGGCTCGAGCCTGGTGCAAAACCCGCCATTACGGACGCCACTGCGGCGTCTCGGCGGATCATATAAATCCTATATAGCAGATTTTTGGTGCATTGCAATATAAATATTGCGTCGCACAAAATGTCATATTAATCAGACGCCGACGGTCGGCCGGCGCGGCCTGTAATGAAGCCTGGCAGGACTATCAGTGCGGCGTGGTCTGCCCGGCCATCTTGACCGCCTGTTTGCTCAGCTCTTTGGCCTGGTCGGTCAACGTGGCGACCTGGCTTTTCACGTATTCGGTATGCAGAGCCGTGATTTCCTGCGGGTCCTTGGCACGCACCAGTTTCTGGGCGAAATCGAACGACGAAGCGATATTCTTCTCGGCAAAACGCATGGCGAGTTCGCCCGCTTCCTTGGCGCCGGTCCGCGCGGTCGCCGCATGGGTTTCAGCGGTATTGACCGCCTGTTGCGCGGCCGAGACAAAACTATCGAAAGCAAGCTTTGCCTGCGCTACGCTTTTCTCAGCAAATTCCCGCATTTCCGTAGGGATTTCGAACTTCGAATTTCCGTCCTTCGTCATAACAACCTCCTGCCTGTCCACCGCCGGTCCATGCCGGGTTGAAGCTTAATCTAGGTGGGCGCCCGCGGCACGCCAGAGTTGGAACCTAACGCATTAACGTTATCACCGCTTGGTCTGGCAAGGCAGGCCCTCCGTCGTGGACGCAAGGGCAAACCCGCCGTATTAAGGCTTTATTAGCCGTAATCAGCGCGATGTGAGCATGAGTGGGTCCGAGTTCCAACCGGCCTGGCTGAACGATCTGCGGCTTGCGGCACATGCCCTGAGCCCGACGCCAGTATGGCTTTGGAGCGCCGACGGCAACCGCATTGTGTGGGCCAATCCCGTCGCTGCCGCGATCTT
Source organism: Pseudolabrys sp. (assembly GCA_043734185.1). Classification (GTDB taxonomy): domain Bacteria; phylum Pseudomonadota; class Alphaproteobacteria; order Rhizobiales; family Xanthobacteraceae; genus Pseudolabrys. Next base: position 11,171 of record JAYTFS010000385.1, read on the forward strand.
CGATGCCGGCGCCTCCGCTGAACTGGCGAAGCTTGATTTCGATTCCCAACACATAAGCGCCGCGCAAATTCTGCGTCTCGCCGGCACGCTGCCGCACGGTGGCGCGCCGCGGCTCGAACGGCTGCGGGGTTTTGGCGCGAGCTTTGGCGGCACCCTCACCTGCCTGTGTTCGCGCATAACGCTCCATGACAACAGTGCCGCCATTCTGGTGGTGTCGACCGAACGCGCCGGCAAAGACCTGAGCCTGCCCGAGCGCGCGCGCCGGCTGCTTGCCGACTACACACAGCCTGCGGCGATTTTCAGCGCCGACGGCGAATTGATCCAAGCCTCAGCCGCCGCGCAGGAACGCTTCGGGCTTCTTCGAGACCTGACCGCGCTCGGCGCGGAAACGCTTGCCGGTGAAGCCAGCCGCAACGGCCATGCCGAAGACGACATCCCTTCTGGGCCGATCACCATGCTTCGGCTTGGCGCCGGCGCCACCGTAGCGCTGCTCGTCGAATACAAAGAGGCGCCAAACGCCTCGCACGCCGGCGCGCGCGCAAGCGATGCCGCCGCGGCGATCACCGCTTCCGCCGTGCTGAGCCGGGCAGTCACGGATCCAAGCCCGCACAAATTTCCGTTCCGTTTCGTCTGGCAAATGGATGCCGCCACCCGCCTCACGCTGGGAAACGATGAATTCGCCAATCTAATCGGACCGAATTCCGCCGCGCTGCTCAACCGGCCTTGGGCGGAAATCGCCGACGCCCTCAAACTCGATCCGTCAGGCGAGATCGCACGCGCGCTCGCTTCGCGAGACACTTGGAGCGGCATCATCGTGCACTGGCCGGTCGGCGACTCAGGCGAACGCCTGGCCGTCGAGATGTCCGGCCTGCCGGTGTTCGACCGTAACCGGCAATTCGAAGGTTTCCGCGGCTTCGGCATCTGCCGCAATGTCGAGCGGGTTGCTCAACTGGATCGCGGCGCCAAATCCGCACCGAGCGAGCCAGCGGCAAACGAGCCAGCGGCGAACATACTGACATTTCGATCAGCGCCACCGCCTCCGCCAGTCGAGCCGGCGCCGGCGCCAGAACTAAGCCCCGGCGAGCACAGCGCCTTCGAGGAACTGGCGCGCGAACTCAATGCGCGGCTGAAAAAGTCCATCGGCAAAGACAGCCCGGCCCCGACACCGGACGATTTTGACGTCGAGGCGGAACCCTTTATCGCGCCGGAGCCGACCAAAGCCGAGCAACCCCAAGAACAGCCCAAATCCGCGCGAAACGGCGATGCCGCGCGCGACACGCATGAAGGCCGGCCGATTCTCGATCGCCTGCCGATTGGTATCCTGGTCTATCGGCTCAACAACCTGATCTATGCCAACCGCGCCTTTCTCGATTGGACCGGCTATCAAACGCTGGAAGTGCTGGCCGAGGCCGGCGGTCTCGACAGCCTGTTCATCGAAACCAAAAGCGCACCGGAGGCGCCCGGCGGCAAGAACGGCAAGACGCTCAGCATCACCACCGTCAACGGCAAGCAGAAGCCGGTCGAAGGCCGCCTGTTCACGGTGTCGTGGAACGGCGAGAGCGCGCTGGTGCTGATGATCAATACCCAGGTGGTGAGCGCCGAGCGCTCTATCGCCACCGAAAATTCGCTGCGCCGGACTAAAGAAGAAAATCACGAGCTGCGCGCAATCCTCGACACGGCCACCGACGGCGTGCTGGTGCTCGATCGCGCCGGGCGGGTGCTGTCGGCCAACCGCAGCGCCGAAGCGCTGTTCGGGTATGACGGCGCCGACTTTACCGAGCTTGCCTTCGGTGATCTGTTCGCACCCGAAAGCCGGCGCAGCGTGCTCGATTATCTCGAGCGGCTGGCGCGTGGCGCCGCCGCCGGCATCCTTGAGCCGGGCCGCGACGCTATCGGCCGCGTCAAGCAGGGCGGTCTGGTGCCGCTCTATCTCACCATCGGGCGGATCGAAGACGGCGATAAACTCTGCGCGGTGCTGCGCGATGTCACGGCGTGGAAACGCACCGAAGAAGAATTGATAAATGCCCGCCAGCAGGCGGAGCGCGCTTCCACCGCCAAATCCGAATTCCTTGCCAAGATTAGCCACGAAATCCGCACGCCGCTCAATGCCATCATCGGTTTTTCCGAGGTGATGATGGACGAGCGTTTCGGGCCGGTCGGCAACGAACGCTACGCGCAATACCTCAAGGACATTCATGCCTCCGGTGGCCACCTGATTTCGCTGCTCAACGACCTGCTCGATTTGTCGAAGATCGAGGCCGGCAAGCTCGACCTGACTTTCGTCAGCGTCAATTTGAACGACCTGGTTCAACAATGCGTGGCCATCATGCAGGAGCAGGCCAACAAAGAGCGCGTCATCATACGCACCTCGTTGCCGGTCACGTTGCCGAAAATTGTGGCCGACGCGCGGTCGGTGAGGCAGATCGCGCTCAACTTGCTGTCTAACTCGATCAAGTTCACCGGCGCCGGCGGCCAGGTGATCGTCTCTACCGCCGTCAACGACGACAACGAAGTGGTCCTGCGCGTGCGCGATACCGGCGTCGGCATGAGCGAGAAAGAACTTCAGACCGCGCTTGAGCCGTTCCGCCAGCTCGCCACGGCCGCACGCTGGGGCACCAGCGGCACCGGCCTGGGCCTGCCGATCACCAAGGCGCTGGCGGAGGCCAACCATGCCCGCTTCCGCATCACCAGCCAGGTCGCCGATGGCACGTTGGTCGAGGTGGCTTTTCCGGCCACGCGCGTATTGGCGGAATAGCCGAAATATCGGCTAGACTAGTGCCGCCGATTTGAAGTTCCTGCAGCACTTGCAGCGAGTTCATTCAGGAACTTCAAATCGAAAAGCGGCACTAGAATTATAGATTTACTAGTGCCCTTTTGTTTCCGAAATTCGTGTCAGGGATGCTGCGATGTATCACGAACTTCGGAAACGGGGCACTAGCGCCATACGGCGGTTCCTCTGTGTAATCGCTTTGATGGTCTTGTCGGCGATCCCGGCTGCGCGCGCCGCTGAGCCGGTCGATCTCTTGCTGGTTCTGGCGGCGGATGTTTCGCGCAGCATCGACGAAGAAAAATTCAAGTTGCAACGTGAAGGTTACGCCGCCGCGATCGCCGACCGCCGCGTGCTCGACGCCGTGCGCGCCGGCCGCAATCACCGCATCGCGGTTCTATTTCTGGAATGGTCGGGGATCGGCAACCAGAAGGTCGTGATCGACTGGACGACGATCGACGGACCGAAGGCGGCTCAGGAATTCGGCGATCGGCTGCTTGAGACGAATCGCTCGTTCGCCGACCGCACCTCGATCAGCGGCGGTATTGATTTCGCCGTGGCCCAGATTGCGCGTGCGCCATTCAAGGCCGAGCGCCATACCATCGACGTGTCCGGTGACGGCACCAACAATGCCGGCCGCGACGTTACGCAGGCGCGCGACGAGGCGCTGGCGCTGGGCATCACCATCAACGGACTGGTGATCCTGAGCGAGCGTCCCTTGCCATGGAACCCGGAACACACCAATCCGCCCGGCGGCCTAACCAATTACTATCGTGATAACGTGATCGGCGGGAACGGCGCCTTCGTCATCGAGGCGAAAGATTTCAATTCCTTCGGCCAGGCAATCGTCAAGAAGATGATCGCCGAAATCGCCGATGCAACGCCGCCTGGCGACATTTCAGGCCCTCCGCATAGGCCATGAAAGGGTCACAGAAGGCCGCCACGGTTGGCGGGATCGGAGCCGATGGTATAGTCCGCCGGCGATCCGACCCTTAAGCACCGGAATCACTCCCTTTGACGGCCACCACCGCCTTTAAGCGTCTGGGTTTTGTCCTGCTTGGCATGATCGTGGCTGGGTTGGGCTTGTTCGTGACAGCAGGATCCCTGATCTCGGCCGACACGGTACGCCAGCAGGCTATGAACGAAATCCGCGCCGTCACCGGCCTCAATCCGATCCTGCGCGGCGACGCGACTGTTTCGCTATTTCCGTCCGGCAAAGTGAGTTTCGCCGACGTGGTTCTGGGCGACGCCAGGCGGCCAGCGCTGATTGCCGAGCGGCTGATCGCGCGTCTGCGGTTTTTCCCGCTTCTGGTCGGCCGCGTCGAGATTGCCGACGTGTCGCTCGAACGCCCGGTCATTGTGATCGAGCAGGACGCCAACGGTCAGTCAAACTGGTCCGGCCTGATCGAGGCACTGGCGCGCAGCCAGAAGCCAGCCGAGCGGCTGGCATCATTTTCCGAGATGCGCATCGACAACGGCACTGTCATCGTGCGGGATGAGGCCCGCAAGATCGACGAGACGTTGCGCAATGTGGATCTTTCGCTCGCCTGGCCGTCCATCTCCAAAAGCTTCGGCGCCACCGGCCGCTTCATCTGGCATGACGAGCCGGTAGCGACCAGCATCACGCTGGCCGATTTCCCGGCGGCACTAGCCGGCAATCGCACCGGCCTGAAGCTGCGTATCGCGGCCGCCCCAATGAAAGCTGCATTCGAAGGCGCCATCAGCGTGATGCCGACGTTGCGGATCGAAGGTACGGTTGCCGCCGACGCCAGCTCGCTACGCGATGCGCTGATTTGGACAGGACAGCAGCCGCTGCCCGGCGGCGGGTTCGGCCGCTTCGCGATCAAGGCGCAGACCAGCGTGGCAGGCGGCACCATCGGACTGTCAGGCGTCAATGTCGAACTTGACGGCAATTCTGCCGAGGGCGTGCTCACCTTTGCCACGGATGGGCGCCAAACGCTGCAGGGCACACTGGCATCCGACACCCTCGACCTCACGCCTTATGTCTCCACCGTCCGCTTGCTCACGTCCAACCAGCTCGAATGGAGCAGTGGCCGCATCGCGCTCGATGGACTTTCCGGCATCGATTTCGATCTGCGGCTGTCGGCGGCGAACGTGGTGATGTCAAATGCCAAGATTGGGCGCACGGCCATCGGCGCAAATCTGCGCGGCGGCCGCCTGGTAGTCACTATCGGCGAAGCACAAGCCTATGGCGGTGTGATCAAGGGTTCGGTGGCGCTGGCCGCTTTCGAATCGGGCATGGATGTCAAGTCCCAACTGCAATTCACCGACGTGAACTTCGAACCCTGCCTCGGACAGTTGTTTGGGCTGCGCCGCCTGGAAGGCAAGGGCAACATATCCCTGGTGGTCGAAGGCAGCGGCGAAAGTGTGCTCGCGGTCACGCGCACCTTGAACGGCACCGCCGGCCTCACCGGCGCAAGCGGCGCCATCGTCGGCCTCAATGTCGAACAGTTGTTGCGCCGCCTGGAGCGGCGGCCGCTATCGGGCGGCGGCGAGTTCCGCACCGGCCGTACGCCTTACGACACGATCAACATCGCACTGAAAATCAATCAGGGTGTCGCTACGGTCGAGACCGCAAAATTTGACGGTTCCGAGGTAAGGCTGGGGCTGACCGGCTTCGCCTCGATCCCGGAGCGCGAACTCGATCTCAAGGGCACATCCTCCTTGGTAACGCCGGCCAAACCGGGCGCGGCGCCCTTCGAACTGCCATTTATCGTGCAGGGTTCGTGGGGCGATCCGGTCATTCTTCCCGATCCGGAGGCGCTGATCCAACGCTCGAGCGCTGCCGCCCCTCTGCTCAATGCAGTGCGCGACCGCAGTGCCCGCGATGCCGTGCGCTCGGCGATTGAGCGGCTGACAGGTGGCGGAGCGCCCCGCGGCGCCGTACCGGCGGCCGAGCAATCCCCCGCTCCTGCCCCAGCGCAATAGACGAATAAGCGCGTTGCCGCCGTGAGGGGGCGCTATCATCGCGTTTCACGGCGAATCACTTGCCGAGGTTGAGGAAACTATCTTGTGACGAAACCGGAATTCGACGAATTCGCCAACACGTTTGCGGATGTCGCCAGCCAAAATACGAGTTTCTTCGAAGACGACTATAATTATTTTGGCCGTTATCGATCGAATATCGTCAAGAAATTTTCAGGCCCGCGCGTAGAGAGCATTCTCGACTTCGGTTGCGGCGTGGGTCTTGGCGTCGGTCCACTGCGCGAGGTATTTCCAAAATCCCGGATCGTGGGCTGCGATCCTTCGCTTGAGTCTCTGGCGTTGGCGCGAACGCGCGAACCTGATAGCGAGTTTGTGGAATCCGGCACGATCTCGCCAGGGCCGCAGTTCGACGTGATCACCGCCGTCTGCGTCTTTCACCACATTGTGCCGACGGATCGCCCGGGTGCGCTGCGTTTTTGCTTTGAGCGCCTCAAGCCGGGCGGCAGCCTCTTTGTCTTCGAGCACAATCCGTTCAACCCGGTGACGCGCCACCTCGTCTCCAGATGTCCGGTCGATCGGGACGCCATTCTGCTTAAGCCCAGCGAGACCGCCACGAGATTAAAACAAGCCGGGTTCGAATTGACGGCGAGCGAATATTGCCTGTTTTTTCCCAAGGCATTGGCCTTCCTGCGCCCGATCGAAAAATCGCTCGGCTGGTTGCCGCTGGGTGGCCAGTATTTTTCGATTGGTACGCGACGCTAATCGCGTCAGGCAGCGGTCGGCGCCACTTCCGAGCCGAAGACGGCCGGCTTGAGCGTCGAACCGCGCGGCACCGGGCCGTAATAGGTGCCGGATTTCACGATCGGGCGGGGCTTGGTCAACACCGACACCATGCGGCTATGTAGCGCCTTGGACGATACCGGCTTGAGCAAGAATTCGTTGACCCCGACCTGGATGGCCTCGATCACACGCGAGCGTTCGCTGTGACCGGTGAGCATGATGATCGGCACGTTTGGATAGGGGAAAGTTTCGGGTGAGCGCACCATGCGCACAAAACTGGCGCCGTCGAGTCCGGGCATTTGCCAATCCACGATGACAACGTCGGGCGACATCGATCGAATTATATCGAGACCTGCCGGACCGTCCGGCGCTTCGTAGATCGTGCGTACGCCAATGCTCATGAGCAAAGTGCGGACCACCTTGCGCATGTAGTGCTCATCATCGACCACCAAGACCTTGGTGGCGGCGAAGAGCTCGGCAAGATCTCTGTGATCGGTCATAGGTCCGGCATCCGCGAAACGAGCGAGATAGCCAGTCTAATAAAGCACAAAGGTATAGCGGTCCGTTAAACCACGTAGCTGCAATTGCGCCGGACACGCTAACGATCGGTAAACCATGCGGCGTGAGTCAGGGCACAATTGCCGACGCCTCTGCGCCCAAAGACGCAATGAATTGACTGATCGCCGTGCGTTCCTCGACCGTCGAACTCAGCCCGAGCTTGCTGCGCCGCCACAGCACATCTTCCGCGGTGTGCGCCCATTCGTGCTCAACCATGTAGCGCACTTCCGATTCCGTCAGATCGCCGGTGAAGCGCGCCCCGAGCCCATCCATGCTTTGCACATCCTTAAGGATACGCTCAACCCGCCGGCCATAGGCGCGCACCAGACGCCTCGCATGCGGCTCCGACAGAAACGGCCAGCGCCCGATGGTCTCACCAACCAAGGCGTAGAAACCATCCGGCTCAAATTCGCCGCCGGGAAGCGCGGAGTTTGCGGTCCAAGGCGGACGGCCTTCGAAGAATACGCCGATTTTTTCCATCGCCGCTTCCGCAAGCTTGCGATGGGTGGTGATCTTGCCGCCATAGATTGTGAGCAGCGGAGCCTCGTTAATTTTCTCTTCGAGCACCAGTTCGTAGTCGCGGGTCACATCCTCGGGCTTTTTGGAGCCGTCGTCATGCAGCGCGCGCACACCCGCAAACGACCAAATCACTTCGTCGGGCATGACCTTGTCGCGAAAATACTGGTTCACGGCATCGCAGAGATATGTGATTTCATCCGAGTCGGGCGCAGGCGAAGCAAGATCGCCGACGAAATTCTCGTCGGTAGTACCTATCAAGGTAAACTCGTCAGCGAATGGCAGCGCAAACACGACGCGCCCGTCCGCCACTTGAAATACATAACCGCTGTCGTGCTGAAAGCGCCCGCGCACCACGATGTGGCTGCCTTTAATCAGACGCACCGGCGCGGTGAGCGGCTCTCGGACCACGGTTTCCGCGACTTCGCCGATCCAGGGACCCGCGGCATTGACTAGGACACGGGCGTGCGCGACCTCGCGGCGGCCACGGTTATTGAGCACCAACTCCCAAGTCTCGCGCCGGTCCACCCGCACACAACGGGTGCGCGTACGAATGTCGGCGCCATGCTCGGCGGCATCGATGGCGTTGAGCACCACCAGCCGGGAATCGTCGACCCAGCAGTCGGAGTATTCAAAGCCATACCGGAAAATGCGCTTGAGCGGCTGGCCGAGCTTATTGTGGGTAAGGTCAACGGTGCGCGACCGGGGCAGAAGCTTGCGGGCGCCTAACAAGTCGTAAATGAGAAGGCCGAATCGCAACAGCAGCGGCATGCGAAGGCCGGGCAGCGGCGGCAGCAAGAAACGCATCGGCCGGATCACGTGCGGGGCCATGCGCAGCAACACTTCGCGCTCGCCGAGTGCCTCGCGCACCAGGCGAAAAGCGCGTTTCTCAAGATAGCGCAGACCGCCGTGGATCAGTTTGCTGGAGGCCGAGGAGGTACCGGAAGCGAGATCGTTCATCTCGACCAGAAGCACACGCAAACCGCGTCCGGCGGCGTCGCGCGCCAACCCGGTACCGTTGATACCGCCGCCAACGATGGCAATGTCGAAGTCGGTCATGGCTGGTGATTAGCGTGATTCGGCCAAGAATGTGCGGGTCGCGCGGCACAATCCGGCGCTCCACGCGTTATCCTCCATTAAAGCCATAAAATTGACCCCGATTGCAAAATCGCCATAGAGGCCCAGTTAATAGGTTGAATCAGTCGCGTTAGGATATTTAATGCCCTCCCCCCGCCTGCTCGTCATTGAAGGCAATTCACCAAAGTCCACAGCCGAACACGTGGCGGCCGGCGGCGTGCCGGCAAGCAAAGGCTATTCCGACCTGCTGCGCGAAGTATTGCCCGGCGCGGAAGTGGACATCTGCTATCCAGGCGACCCGGCCGCTGTGCTGCCGGAAGGCGAGTCGCTCACCGGCTATGACGGCATCGCCATCACCGGCTCGGCATTGCATATCTATGAAGGCGGTGCCGAAGTCACGCGGCAGATCGATCTGGTGCGCGCGGCACTGTTGACCGGAACGCCGGTGTTCGGATCGTGCTGGGGCTTGCAGGTCATCACCGCCGCGGCCGGTGGCGTCATCCGAAAAAATCCGCAAGGCCGCGAGATCGGCTTTGGCCGCCGCATTAGGCTCACCGATACCGGGCGCAAGCATCCGATGTATGCCGGGAAGCTCGACGTGTTCAACGCGCCGACCGTGCATCTCGACGAGGTCGAAACGCTGGCGCCGGGCATGACGGTGCTCGCGACCAATACGGTGTCCGCCGTGCAGAGCGCGGAAATAAAAACCAACGGCTCAACTGCCTGGGCTGTGCAATATCATCCCGAATACCCGCTGCGCGAAGTCGCCGTGATCGTGCGGCGCATCGGCACGCGCTTGATCGAAGAGGGTTTTTTCAGCGGTCTCGACGATATCAAGACTTTCGCAAGCGACCTCGATACGCTCGACAGAGATCCCGGCTGCAAGCGGCTAGCCTGGCGCCACGGCATCAGCGAGAATATCCTCGACAAGAAGCTTCGCGTCAGCGAAGTCGCCAACTGGATCGAATTCCAGGTGCTGCCGATGCGAGGCAAGCGGGGAAGAGGTTAAGTTTGGATTTTTCCGGCAAGAACGTCGTGATCACAGGCGGCGCCGGCGCGCTCGGTAGCGCGGTGGTGGCTACGCTGCTGGCAGGCGGAGCAACTTGCACAGTGCCCTATATTCATGAGACGGAGGCGCAGCGCTTTGCCCATCGCGACGACGCCAGGGTCAAGCTGATTGCGGTTAGCGACCTGGCCGACGAAACGGCGGTGGCTAAAGTCTATGCGGGAATAAAACTCTGGGCGTCGATCCACATCGCCGGCGGATTCGCGCCGGGCAAAGTCGAGAACACCGATAAGGCTGCGCTGATGGCGCAGATCGACAGCAATCTCGTCTCCTGTTTTTTGTGTTGCCGGGCCGCCCTGAACGCCATGAGCGGAGGCGGCCGCATCGTCAATGTCGCCGCGCGCCCGGCGCTGGAGTGGCGCAGTGGCGCCGGCATGACCGCCTACACTATCGCCAAAACAGGCGTTGCCGCGCTTACGGTGGCGCTGGCTGAGGAAGTCGCCAAAGACGGCATCCTCGTGAATGCGGTGGCACCCTCGATCATGGACACGCCGGCCAATCGCAAGACCATGCCGAAAGCCAACTTCGACGCCTGGCCAAAGGTTGAAGAAGTGGCCGCGACGATTGTGTTTTTGGCGTCACCCGACAACCGCGTCAGCCGCGGCGCGATGGTGCCTGTGTACGGCAAATCCTAAATCAGCCGGTGGCCGGGACCAGTTCGAGCGACGGGCGCAACATGCGCTGCACGCCGCTAGAAGCGACCACCGTGCGGCCTTCCGCGTAGGCCTCGTGATTTTTCTCGATGTCGGCGAGATCGTACTGGTAATTCACCATCAAGCCATGCGACTGCGCAAGCGCCTTCTCCGAGGTGTCGGCCAGCCAATTGATGCGCTCGAGTCGCGCGCCATTGCCGAGATGGAAACGTGCAACTGCGTCGAGCGGCACGCCACGCCGCGTCTTGGCACGGAGGTAATAAAACGCAGCGGCTCGCAGCATGGGCTCTTCGAGTTGCGAGAAGATTTCCGGATCGGTCCACCAATGCGGACGTTCCATCAGCGAAAACACCGCGCGATCGGATTCGCTGACGGCGGGAGAGCTTTCGGTTCTTATTTCGCGATCAAGCCACTGCGAAAAATTCGAAACCGGCGACAGGGTTACGAAGGTCGAAAGCTTGGGCAGATCGCGGCAAATTTCCTCGACCACCTGCTTGATCAGGAAATTTCCGAACGACACACCGGCCAGCCCGCGCTGGCAGTTCGAGATCGAATAGAAAACCGCGACCCGCGCCTTCTCCGGTTCGACAAATTCCAGCCGGCCGCTGGCCAGGATCGGCGCGATGGCCGACGGCATTTCGCGTTCAAGCGCCACCTCGACAAAGATCAATGGCTCGTCGATCAAGGCCGGATGGAAAAATGCAAAACAGCGCCGGTCGGGCGGATCGATGCGGCGGCGCAGATCGTCCCAGCCGCGAATTTCATGCACCGCTTCATAGCGGATGATTTTTTCCAGCACGATCGCCGGCATCGACCAGTCGATGCGCCTCAACACAAGGAAGCCGCGATTGAACCAGGACGAGAACAAATGGATGAAATCGTCGTCGACCGGGCGCAGATCGTCGCGATGGTCGAGCGCGTCGATCAATTGCTCGCGCATGCGCACCAGCGCGGCGGTGCCGCCCGGCGCGAGATTAAGGCGGCGAAACAATTCCTGCCGGCGAGGCTCCGAGGCAGCGTGGAGCTCAGCGGCGGTTTCGTCGGACGGGTTGGCCTGCCAGGCCGCGATGGCCTGCTTGGTGCGCTGTGGGTCGGTGCCGAAACGCTGCGCGAGCGCCTCGAAGAAGGCAATGCGCGGCCCGGTCGTGAGATCGGCGTAGCGGTTGAGCACTTCGCGGGCACGCGCCACGCCCGAGGCCTCACCGCGGCCGGACAGGAGATGCTCGCACAACTCAACCAGCGTCTCGGATTGCGCCGAGCCATCGCCGCGCCCACCGCGGCCGCGGTCGAGCAGCGCGCGACCGCGTTCGGAAATGGTCTGTAAAAGCTCGCCAAAAAACGAGGTGTTCATCTCATTTTCCCAGACCCATGATGTGGTCTGGGAACCAAGTGGCTATCCC
>JAYTFS010000386.1:0-3153 GCA_043734185.1 Pseudolabrys sp.
CGAGGCCGACAATCTGAGCCACAATTGCCGGCGTCATACACTAGCCGCGCGCGCAACGCTAGAGTGCTTCCGGGAAAAGTGTGAGTGGTTTTCCCGACAAGAAGCACGACAAATCAAAGAGCTAGGGTCGTTTCCTGATGCAACTGAGATCGGAACGACTCTGGCGCGCTTGCGCGTCAAAGCCGTGACCGCCTACGCCCCGCTGCGGCCGATGGCGCGCACGTACCCCGGCCGCGCCTCGATCCGGTCGACGAAGCCGGTCAGGTTCGGATAGGCCTCGCGCCCGGCAAACCGCAATGCCATCTGTGCCACGAAGGACAGATTGATATCCGCGCCCGTCAGCCCATTACCGATGAAATAATCACGCCCAGTCAGTTCGCCATTGAGCCATCCGAGGTGGTTTGCCATTTCGCTGGCGATGCGCGGATGCAGCGGTTTGCCGGCGTCCCCCAGCCTGCTGACGTATAACCGCAGCAGCAGCGGCAACATCGCCGAACCTTCTGCATAATGCAGCATCTGAACGTATCGATTGTACTCCGGCAACGCTACGGCCGGCGCAAAACGCCCGTGCCCATAGGTCCGGATGAGATAATCAATAATCGCCCCAGATTCGATCAGCGTCACCTCGCCGTCGCGCAAAATCGGAGCCTTGCCGAGCGGATGAATGGCCATCAGCTCCGGCGGTGCCAGATTGGTGACCTTGTCGCGCTCGTAGCTGATGACTTTGTAGGGTTCACCCAGCTCCTCAAGCATCCATGTGATCCGTCGCGACCGCGACGCCTGCAAATGATGCACCTCGATCATGGTCGGCTCCGACGCTATTTTATTTGACAAAAGGTGCGATCCGGACAAGCTCAAGCAACCCTGAGGTCGCGCTCGAGCTGCCGAAGATACCGCATACCGGCGGTCGAGTTTCAGCGCGCCCCGCGCAAAATGCTTAGCCTTTAAGAACTTTGGCCAGTGTGGTGCCGAGGCTCGCCGGACTGTCGGCGATCGCAATGCCGGCTGAGCGCATTGCTTCGAACTTATCTTCCGCCTTGCCCTTGCCGCCTGAGATGATGGCACCCGCATGACCCATGCGGCGTCCGGGAGGTGCCGTAGACCCGGCGATGAAGCCAGCCATCGGCTTCGATCGGCCCTTGGCGCGCTCGCGCTTGATGAAGGCAGCTGCGTCTTCTTCCGCCGACCCGCCGATTTCGCCGATCATGATGATCGAATGCGTGTCCGGATCGGCCAGAAACATCTCCAAAACGTCGATAAATTCGGTGCCCTTTACCGGATCGCCGCCGATGCCGACCGCCGTCGATTGGCCAAGCCCCGCGTCCGACGTCTGCTTCACGGCTTCATAGGTCAGCGTACCTGAGCGTGACACGATGCCGACGTGGCCGTTCTTGAAAATATTGCCCGGCATGATGCCGATCTTGCACTGGCCCGGCGTCAAGACACCCGGGCAGTTCGGTCCGATCAGGCGCGACCAGGATCCCGAAAGCGCCCGCTTGATCCGCACCATGTCCATGACCGGAATGCCTTCGGTGATGCAGATGATGAGCGGAATTTCCGCATCGATCGCTTCCAGGATGGCATCGGCCGCGAATGGAGGCGGCACGTAGATCGACGTCGCATTGGCACCAGTCTTGGCCTTGGCTTCGGCAACCGTGTTGAACAATGGCACGTCAGCCAGATCTGCCGCCGGGTGCTTGGACCCGCCCTTGCCCGGCGTCACACCGCCAACCACTTGGGTTCCATAGGCTTTTGCCTGTTGCGTATGAAAGGTACCCTGGCTGCCGGTAATGCCCTGGCAGAGGATTTTCGTGCTGCGATCGACGAGAATGGCCATGTGCGTGCTTCAAGCTCCCAGTGTGCTTCCGGAAAAGTGCGTAGCGGTTTTCCGATGAGAAGCACACCCCTGCAATGAGTGTGCTTCCGGAAAAGTGCGTAGCGGTTTTCCGATGAGAAGCACACCCGTGCAGCGATACGGGGCACCCCAATGCCGCGCTTGTGCGTCAGAAACGGCCCGCGATCAAGTGGGTCGAAGGTCGTGGGGGAGCCCGAAGGCAGTGCGCGATCGCCGCTCGATTGTTTGATTTATCCGATCCGCGCCACGTCCAGCCGGTGAACGATGCCGGCGCTGGTGGCGCTTAATGGCGGATAGCGCTTCAGCACCAGCGGATCGTGACCGGGAATGACCCGCCTGGCGTCGCCGTCAGCCAGCCGCTTCAATGTGCCATAGCCCTTCAGCATGTCTTCCATGTCGACAACGATAATGAATGGCTTTTCGATTTCGAACGTCTCGTAATAGTGCGCCGCGTCCGACGCCAGCACCACCGGCCCGCTGGCGGTCATGACGCGTAGCGCCTGCAGCCCGCGGCTGTGTCCTCCGATCTTGTGCACGGTAAGACCCGGCGCGACCTCGGCGTCGCCGTCGTAGAACACGACCCGCCCCGAAAACACGTTGCGAACCATGGCGCAGACGTGCTCGGCCGTGAACGGATGGCGCAGATACGGCTGGCACATGCAGGGCCCGGTGGCGAACGCCATTTCGGCCGCCTGCAAATGAAATCGCGCCTTGGGAAAGGCCGCCAGGGTGCCGGCATGATCGTAGTGCAGATGCGTGATGACGACATCGTCGACCGTCGCCGCGTCGATGCCGACGCCAAGTAACGCCGCAGCCGGCGCGCGCAAGATCGTCCGACCGCGCTTGTCGGCCTCGGCCTGATCGAAGCCGGTATCGACGACGATGGTACGCCGCCCATTGCGCACCACCCAGACGTAATAGTCCATCGGATGTGGGCTTGTATGATCGTCGGCGTTGATGAAACTTTCGGCACGCGTACGATTAACGCGCTCGGCATATTTGACGGCCAGGACCTCATACATTTCGGACATCGGCGGGTCTCGCGCTCTGCGATTCTTTGCGTTAACTGGAGCGAAACATGGCCCCGAAAGCGTCGCATTGTCGAGCGGTATAGCATATGACTACAACGTCCACCGAGCTAGCCGAGGAAAGTCCCCCGTGAACGTCTCTTTTTTACAGGAACTTCTGGCAACCATCGCAGTCCAGGGGCGGCAACTGATACCTGCGGCACTCGTTGGCGGCGGCAAACGCGGCGACATCAACGAGCTTGCCCAGGCGCTGCTGTCGGGGCAGGGCGA
>JAYTFS010000387.1:0-6777 GCA_043734185.1 Pseudolabrys sp.
TCGCGCCCAACATTGCCGGTGGCACCCACCACGGCGACCTTGTAACCCATTGTTAACTCTCCGAAACAATATGCCCGGCAGCCCTTACGGGAACAACCGGATGGCAGCGCTTCTAGGCGAGAACAGAAGCGAAGACAACGGCGGCAATTCGACGGCCCGCCGTGGAAGTGGCCATGCACCCGGCTCTGCATTCCTGGCGTGAAGAACTGCCCTCCGCCTTCGTGCGTTTGCTCGCATATATGGGGGCAATTGCGATGCTTTCCACCGTCGCGAGCCAGGTCTTTCCATCGCCGCCGGTCATCGATCCCATCACGCCGGCGCATCGTTCGGAATGGATCGACATCGAGAAGCCGTTTCCGGCCTTCGCGCTTTTTATCCCAGAGGCCGCCGATGTACCTGCGAGCTACGCCATCCGACGCCATGTCGACGGCGGCGGCCGCAAGGACATCCTCGCTTTGGGCGCGCCGGAAGGCGCCGCCCCGCATTTGCGGGTCGAAATCTATCGCGCGGGCAGCGAAGCGCGCGGACCCTCCGATCCCCAACTGGAAATCACGCAAAGTGCCGCGGCGCTCAGACCTGTCAACGTTGAGGCCGCTGAACCGTTGCCCAGCAAATTCGGACCGCTCTCCATCGTCACCTTTGACGCCTCCGCCGGCGCAACCCGGCATTGCCTGGGCTTCGTTCGCGGTTACGACAATCCGCGGATGCAGCTGTCCGGATGGTTTTGCCAAGTTGGCACCGAATTCGTCGAACGCAGCATGCTGACCTGCGCGCTCGACCGGCTTGCTTTGCTGGCGGCGGGCAGCGAGCCCAAGATCGGCGCGCTGTTCGCGCAAGCCGAGCTCAACCGCAGCTATTGCGGCCAGCGCAATACCTTGCTGGCGCCGACACCGAAACATGGCGCGCTCTGGAGCAAGACCGCCCCGCGCTGAAGATTTCCGCTAGCGACTGAGAAATGGATTTTGCCAGCCGCCGGGCGCGCGCGGCGGATATGCGGCCTCTAGATAATTGAGCACGATGTCGCGCTCTTTAGCGTCGAGCTTCGGCATATTGTGCTTTTCGTTCATCATCGTGATCGTATCGTCCCACTGCCGGCGACTCATGCCCTGTTGCGCGATCAGCTTGAAGCCGTGGCAGGCGGTGCAGGTATAGAAAGTTCCGTCGCGGCCGGCACCGGCGGTAAATTCTTCCGGACTTTCGTCGCGCGGCGTAAACGTTTTTGTTTGGGTCGCCGCCGGTTCGGCCGTCAGCATAGCAACGGCCAGCACCGCCGGAAAAACAAACCGCCGCGCAAGGCGCGCGGCGGCAAGCCTATGAAGCAAGAGCATCAACCGACCAGCACCGCCACCCGGTGCATCAGATTGCCGCCGTAGCCTTGCGGATTCCACAGTCCGGCGACGTGAGGCTGCATGGTCCCCTTGGAATCGGTGGCGCGCGTCCAGATTTCGAAATAGCCGTCGGACGGCAGATTGACCGTCGCCGTCCAGCGCTGCCAGTCGTATTTGTTCTTTGGGCTATCGAGTTTCGCGCGGCTCCAGGTCGCGCCGAAGTCCGTCGAGATACCGACCTGCTTGACGGTGAGGTCGCCGGCCCAGGCCGCACCACGCAGCTTTACGTCCTTGGTGCCGGCAACAAGCTTCGCCCCGTTTGCCGGACTGGTGATGATCGAGCGCACCGGCATCGACTCCAGATCTCGGAAGTTCTTTTCATCCGGCTTGTCGCCGGGAACCATCGGCTTGATGGCGACACGATACGACGTCTGGCCCATTCCGGGACCGTCGTGATATTTGTCGCGCAGCCAGATGCGGGTCAGCCACTTGGCCGACACCGAACCGGGCCAGCCGGGAATCAAAAGCCGCACCGGTCCGCCATGAATATTCGGAAGGGGCTGGCCGTTGAGCGCCCAGACCACGAGATTGTTTTCGTCCATCAGCTTCTTGATCGGCACGCCGCGCGAGAGTGCCGGCTTGCCGGCTTCACCTGCCAAATTCAGGTCGGCGCCGTAATGACCGCTGAAGACCGCCGAAGGCTTCACGCCCGCCGCCTTGAGCAAATCGACAAGCCGCACGCCGGTCCACTCCGCGCAGCCGGCCCCGCCGTTGGTCCATTGATTGCCGCGCGCCTGCGGCGTGAAGAAGGATCGGCCGTTGCCGCCGCATTCGAGCACCAGGCGGCGGGTCACCGCCTTATATTTGGATTTCAACTCCCCGAGCGTCAGCTCAAGCTTATTGTTCACTTCGCCGTCGATGGTGATCTTCCATTTGTCCGGCTCTTTCGCCTCATCGGGAATCTGACCGTTGTTGCGGACGAACAGCTTGTCGGTGGGCGTCGTGTCGTCGTCGAGCAATGCTTCCGGCGTTTCCGCAACCAGCGGCCTTTCGCCGAGCACCACGAGCTTGTCGCTCTTGCCGGGAAATTTCAGATACTGTGGCCCTTTTGGTGCAGGCGCGGCGGGCGGCTGAACCGGGCTTGCAGGAGTGCCATGCGGAGGGCCTGAAGGCATGCCTTGCGCCTGCGCCGATGGAATCATGTTGGGCATGTTTGTCGCGACGGCACCCGCCACGGCGACGCCGAGAAATCCGCGGCGGCTCGTCCCAAGATCTGTGCCGAATAAATCCGCATCACCGTGATCGCGTTTTCCGATGGATAGCTCAATTCGCTCTGGCATTGTTTCCTCCCGTTAGGCCCATTCATGGGTCTTTGTTCTCTCGGGAGCCTAGCGGGTGGAAGATTTTTGCTCAATGAAGGAGGAGAAACAACGGGGATTCGCCGCGAATGCCGTTTTGTCGGGGCTTTTTAAGGATTTACGCAAGATTTGCCTGTAACGAGACCCTATTACAGCGAACCGAAGCCCGCTAAACTGCGTTGCAACATAAGGGTCAGTGCGAGGAATTCATGCGTTTGAAAGTCATTGCTGCAGCATTTTCTGTTGTTGGAGCCGTCGCCCTGTTGGCCGCGCCAGCGGATGCTGCGCCAAAGAAGAAGACCGAGACGGCCCTCGATGCGCGCGGACACACCCTGTTCACCAGCACCGACGAAGACGGGCGCAGGCGCACCCGCATCATCATTCAGAAGCGGTCGTACCTCGATCCCGGCACCGAAAGATTCCCCGGCGAGAATACCGGCAATACCTACGCGCTAACGCCGAACCATCGGCCCACCGGCATACTCGACAACACCAACTTTGGCGGCAACCAGTCTGCCCTGCCGAACGCCTGGACGTTGCCCGGCAAGAACAATCCTTTCATACAGTTCTAGGTACGCAATATTCTGAAAATGAAAACGCGGCCGTTTGGGCCGCGTTTTTGTTGCCGGCAAATCGCCCGCCGTCAGGCCGCCAGCGTTTCCAACTCAGCTAGAATCGCATCGCCCATTTCCACGGTGTTGACCACTTTCGAGCCTGCCGACTTAATGTCGCCGGTGCGCAGGTTTTTGGCGAGCGTGGCCGAAATCGCGGCATCGATCATGTCGGCCTGTTTGCCCATGTCGAATGAATAGCGCAACGCCATGCCGAACGACGCAATCATGGCGATCGGGTTGGCGATGCCCTTGCCGGCGATATCGGGGGCCGAGCCGTGCACCGGCTCATAGAGCGCCTTTCGCTTCTTGGTCTTGGGATCAACCTCGCCCAGTGACGCCGACGGCAGCATGCCGAGCGAGCCGGTCAAGGTCGCGGCGATATCGGACAGCATGTCGCCGAACAGATTGTCGGTGACGATGACGTCGAACTGCTTGGGCCAGCGCACCAGCTGCATGCCGCCGGCATCGGCCAACATGTGCTCAAGCTGCACGTCCTTGTATTCGCGCGCGTGCAACGCCGTCGTGACCTCGTTCCAGAGCACGCCGGACTTCATGACGTTGCGCTTTTCCATCGAGGTGACCTTGTTGCGCCGCTTGCGCGCCAGTTCGAAGGCCACGCGATCGATACGCTCGATTTCGAACGTATCGTAGACCTGCGTGTCGATGGCGCGCTTTTGGCCGTTGCCGAGATCGGTGATGGTCTTCGGCTCGCCGAAATAAACGCCGCCGGTCAATTCGCGCAGGATGATGATGTCGAGACCCTCGACCACCTCGCGCTTGAGGCTCGATGAATCGGCCAGCGCGGGATACACGATGGCCGGGCGCACGTTGGCATAGAGATCGAGGTCCTTGCGCAGCCGCAGCAGACCCGCTTCCGGCCGCACGTCATAGGGCACCTTGTCCCATTTCGGCCCGCCGACCGCGCCGAAAATGATCGCGTCGGCGGCCTTGGCCTTGTCCATCGTTGCGTCGGTAACGGCGACACCATGCGCGTCATAACAGCAGCCCCCGACCAGGGCCTCCTCGGTCTTGAACTTGTCCGAGCCTTTTTTATTGAAGAAGTCGATGATGCGTTTTGCTTGCGCCATCACTTCGGGGCCGATGCCGTCGCCGGGAAGCAGAAGAAGATTATGGGTCGCCATGAATACGCCTCACCATTACTGAACTGCCCGGAGTGCTAAAGGTCCGCGCCGCGCTTGGCAACTGCCGGGATTTAGGCGGACAATGGCGCCCATTGCGCTGCAACGAGGAGATGCCGTTGCCGGAACGCCGTGCCAAAGTGGTAATCGTCGGGGCCGGTTTTGGCGGGCTGGAAGCCGCCCGGTCCTTGCGGCGCGCGCCGGTCGATATCACCGTGATCGACCGCCAGAACCACCATTGCTTCCAGCCGTTGTTGTATCAGGTGGCGACCGCCGCTCTGTCGCCGGCTGACATCGCCTGGCCGATCCGGCATATCCTGCGCTCCCAACAAAACGCCACCGTGCTGATGGCCGAAGTCGGCGGCGTCGATCCTCAGCAAAAAGTGGCTCACACCAATTTCGGCGACATGCCCTACGATTATCTGGTGATCGCCACCGGCGCGATGCATTCCTATTTCGGCCATGATGAGTGGGCGGACGTTGCACCCGGCCTGAAGCATATCGAAGACGCGACCCGCATTCGCCGCAGCATTCTCATTGCATTCGAGCAGGCCGAAGCCATCACCGATGCGGTCGAGCAACGTCGCCTGCTGACTTTCGTCATCGTCGGCGGCGGCGCCACTGGCGTCGAAATGGCAGGCGCCATTGCGGAGATCGCGCAGCAGACTTTATCCGCCGATTTTCGCCGGATCGATCCGCGTTCGGCCCACATCATGCTGATCGAAGCCGGGCCCCGGCTCCTGCCGACGTTCCCGCCCGAATTATCTGACTATGTGCGCGACACGCTGATGCGGGCCGGCGTCACGGTCATGACCGATACGATGGTGACAAAGTGCGATCCCCGTGGCGTCGATCTCAATAGCGGCCGGCTCGATGCCGGGACTATTATCTGGGCCGCTGGTGTGGTGGCGTCGCCTGTAGCAAAATGGCTCGGCGCCGACGCCGATCGTGCCGGGCGGGTGAAGGTCAATGTCGATCTGTCGGCCCCAGGCCATCCGGATATTTTCGTCATCGGCGATGTCGCCACGGTCGTCGACGGCAAAGGCGCGCCCATTCCCGGCACCGC
This sequence comes from Pseudolabrys sp., assembly GCA_043734185.1. Lineage (GTDB taxonomy): Bacteria > Pseudomonadota > Alphaproteobacteria > Rhizobiales > Xanthobacteraceae > Pseudolabrys. The sequence goes on from JAYTFS010000387.1 coordinate 5,506, forward strand.
GCCGGCGGCAAAGCAGATGGGGCAATACGTGGGCGGGCTGATCGCGGCGCGAATTGCCGGCGGCATCGCGCGCAAGCCGTTCCGATACATGCATCTCGGCGATCTGGCGACCATCGGGCGGCGTGCCGCCGTGGTGAAATTCGGCCACTTGCGATTGAAGGGATTTATCGGCTGGCTGTTCTGGAGCGTGGCGCACATCTATTTCCTGATTGGCTTGCGCAACCGTTTCATCGTCGCCTTCAGCTGGCTCTGGAGTTATCTTACCTTCCAGCGCGGCGCCCGGCTGATCACCAATTCTCCGCCGAAGGAAGAAGTCTAGAAAAGTTCAACAAGTCAGGGAGGCGACAATGACAAGCACTTTCGCAAAATTATGCGGCGCGGTTCTGATAGCGGCCTTTTTGCCGTTTGCAGGAAATGCGGTCGAGCTCGACCCGAAGGCCGTCGTCTTCCAGCTGCCGGACCAGATCAAATGGGGCCCAGTCAACGCGGCCGGCGCTCAATCGGCGATGCTGTTCGGTGACCCGACCAAACCCGGCCTCTATGGCGTGCTGAACAAATGGACGGCGGGCAACCATTTCAGCAAGCCGCATTTCCATCCTAACGACCGCTTTATCACCGTGATCTCGGGTACGTGGTGGGTCGGCAGCGGCCCGACTTTCGATCCGGCCAATGGAAGCGTGCCGATGCCGGCGGGTTCGTTCGTCACCCATTACGGCAAGCAGGTGCACTGGGACGGCGCCAAGGACACCGATGCGGTCTTGCTGATTGTCGGCGACGGGCCGGCGACTTCGACGCCGTTCGTAAGCGCTGACCAGCTCAAGTAGCGCTACAGGCCCGAGAACCAGTTATAGCCCTGGTTCTCCCAGTAGCCGCCTTTGTCGGTGTTGGTGACTTCCATAGCCACCACGTATTTCGGGTTCTTGAAGCCGAGCTTGGTGGGCATGCGGATCTTCATCGGGAAGCCATAGGCGCGCGGCAGAATCTGGTTGGCGAATTTGAACGTCATCTGCGTCTGCGGATGCATCGCCGTCGGCATGTCGATGGTGTTGGTGTAACCCTCGGCGCACTTGAACCAGATGTATTTGGCTCTTGTGTCGGCGCCGATGCGCTTGAGGAATTCGGAAAGTTGCGCGCCCTGCCAGGAGCCGATGGCGCTCCAGCCCTCGACGCAGACATGGCGCGTGATCTGCGAGACCTGCGGCAGCGCGTAGAGCTCGTCGAGCGTCCAGGACTTCTTGTTCTCGACCAGGCCTGAGACTTCCAGCTTGTAAG
>JAYTFS010000388.1:0-8462 GCA_043734185.1 Pseudolabrys sp.
TTGCGTCAATTCGTCGATTGGGTGTCCGGTTACACGCTGGCCTCGCGCGGCATGGTGCTGCGCATGGCGTTGCGCATGGGCGAGCATCTCGGCCCCGGGCGCGAACGCGTCGGCGTGCGGCTTGCCGGACCGCCGCCCGCCCGCATGACGCCGGCGCGGGCCCGCGCGTTGAGCATTTTCGCCGATGGCCTGACCCGCTCGAAGCGGGAGGCTGTGCATGAAGCCGGCGTCAGCGCCGGCGTGATTGACGGACTGATCGACGAGAGCACGCTTGAAACCGTGGTGCTGCCGCCGGAGAAGGTGGCGCTGGCTCCCGATCCGGATTTCCGCAAGCCGGAATTTGCGCTGATGCAGCTGGCCGCGGGTGACGCGCTGCGCACCACGGTCGATCAAGGCGGCTACACCGTCACGCTGCTTGATGGTGTTACTGGTTCCGGCAAGACGGAAGTCTATTTTGAGGGCGTTGCCGAAAACATCCGGCACGGACGCCAGACTTTGATCCTGATGCCGGAAATTGCGCTCACCGGGCAATTCCTCGACCGCTTCACCGAACGGTTCGGCACGCACCCGGCCGAATGGCATTCGCAACTGTCGCCGCGCGTACGCGCGCGTACCTGGGCGGCGGTGGCGGCGAACGAGGTATCTGTCGTGGTCGGCGCGCGCTCGGCGCTATTTCTGCCATACGCCGACCTCGGTCTCATTGTCGTGGATGAGGAGCACGATCCGGCCTACAAGCAGGAAGACGGCGCGCATTATCATGCCCGCGACATGGCGGTGGTGCGCGGCTCGATTGCAAAAATTCCCGTGCTGCTCGCTTCCGCGACGCCATCGGTCGAGTCGGAAGTCAACGCGCGGCGCGGGCGCTACAAGCGCATCCATCTGCCGGAACGTTTCGGCGGGGCGCATCTGCCGTCGATCGAGGCGATCGACATGCGGCGCGAAGGTCCGCCGCGCGGCCGTTTCATCTCCCCGCGGCTTGCCGAAGCGGTGCAGACCTCATTCGATCGCGGCGAGCAGGCGTTGCTGTTCCTCAACCGCCGCGGCTTTGCGCCGCTCACTTTATGCCGCGCTTGCGGCTTTCGCCTGCAGTGCCCGCATTGCGACGCCTGGCTGGTCGATCATCGCTTCAAGAAGCGGCTGGTGTGCCACCATTGCGGGTTCAACATGCCGCAGCCAGCAAATTGCCCAAGTTGCCAGGCCACCGAAAGCTTCGCGCCGGTCGGCCCCGGGGTCGAGCGGCTGGAGCAGGAGGCGGCCGAGTTGTTTCCCGACAAGCGCATCCTGGTGCTGTCGAGCGATCTGGTGGAGTCCATGGAGCGTTTGCGCCAGGAACTCGACGATGTCGCGCAAGGCCGCTTCGATCTCGTCATCGGAACGCAACTGGTGGCCAAGGGCCACCATTTCCCCAAGCTCAATTTGGTCGGCATCGTCGACGCCGATCTCGGCCTCGGCAATGGCGATCCGCGCGCCGCCGAGCGCACGTTCCAATTGCTGTATCAGGTGGTTGGGCGGGCGGGTCGTGAGGAGGGACGGGGCGTGGGCTTTCTGCAGACGCACCAGCCCGAACATCCGGTGATGAAGGCGTTGATCCTGGGTGACCGCGAGGCATTTTATTCGAGCGAGATCGCGTTGCGGGAGGCGACTTCTTATCCGCCGTTCGGGCGGCTCGCCAGCCTGGTGATCACGGCGAACGAGCGCCACGCGGCAGAATCCTATGGCGGTTCGCTCGCGTCCGCCGTTCCCAAGGACGACAGCGTGCGCGTACTGGGCCCCGCCGAGGCGCCGATCGCGGTGGTGCGCGGCCGCCATCGCTTCCGCGTTTTGGTCAAAGCGCCTCGCGAGTTCAACCTGTCGGGATATTTGCGCGAATGGCTGGCGGCGGCGCCCAAGCCGCGCGGAAATGTGCGGCTTGAGGTCGATGTCGATCCGCAGAGTTTCTTCTAAACCGATGCGCGTTTGCGATGCCAATACAGCAGCGCGGCGATGGCGCATCCGGCGGCGATGCCTGCAATCAGATTGACAAATATGGTGAGCAGGAAGGTCGCCAGCAGCACCAGCGTTTCGCCGCGCATCTCGCGCAGCAGCGCCCAAAAATCGCCCTTGTCGGTCATCGTCCACGCCACCACAAGCAACATGGCGCCGAGCGCTGCCAGCGGAATAAGCCCGATCAGCGGCGCCGCAATCAAGAGAAACAACAGCAGATAGACGCAATGAAGAATGCCCGAGACCGGCCCGCGCGAACCGGCGCGGACATTGGTCGCAGTGCGGGCGATGGTGCCGGTGACGCAGAAGCCGCCGAACAACACCGAAACGATATTGGCAACGCCTTGTGCGCCGAGTTCGCCATCGGAACGGTGCCGGGCCTTGCCCATCTTGTCGGCGACAATGGCGGAGAGCAGCGACTCGATGGCGCCAAGCAGCGCGATGGTCGCGGCGTCGGGCAGCAAGGCAATCGCCTTATCAAGGCTGAACGGCGGCAGCGACAGCGCCGGCAAACTCCGCGGCACCTCGCCGAAGCGCGACGCGACCGTCGCGATGTCAGAATGCAGTACCGCACATAGGAAAGTTGCGCCCGCGATGGCGATCAGAAAGGCCGGCCAGTTGGGGCGCAGCCAACGCAGGACAACGATCACACCGGCCGAAAATAAAGCCACCACCAGCGCCTGCCAGCTTGCCGTCGCTATCGCGGCCTCCAGCGCCGCAAGTTTCGGCAACAGTTCGGATGGCTCGTGCGCCAGCGTCAGGCCAAGCACATCCCGGATCTGGCTGGCCGCGATGATCACCGCGATGCCGGCCGTGAAGCCGACGATGACCGCGTGCGGGATATAGCGGATAGCGCCACCGATCCGCAGCAGCGCGGCAATAACGAGCATGCCGCCCGCCATGGCGGTCGCCAGCGCCAGTCCGTCATAACCATGGCGCTCCACGATATTGGCCACGATGACAATGAAGGCGCCGGCTGGCCCGCCTACCTGGAAGCGGCTGCCGCCAAGCAGCGAAACAATGAAACCGCCGGCAATGGCGGTAAAAAGCCCGCGTTCCGGCGATAGGCCGGACGCGATGGCAATGCCCATCGACAGCGGCAGCGCCACCACGGCGACGGTCAATCCCGCAATGGCATCCGCCTGAAGGTCGCGCCAGCCATAGCCTTCGCGAAACACCGTCACGAGCTTGGGCGTGAACTGTGCGGAAGAACGTGGGTCGGCCGGCCGCTTGGTGTGGGGCATGGGGTCTCGTTCACCGCATTGCCGAATCAGGCATCGGCTTTATGCGCGTGGCTCGGGCCGCCGTCCACCCGATTGCAGCAGAACGCAGGCAGCAGCGGCAAAGATCATAACAAAGCCGATGATGTCCTGCGTACTCAGGCGTTCGCCGAGAATGACGGTCGAGGCGCTGACCCCGATCACCGGCACCAGCAACGCGCCGATTGATGCGGTGGTCGCGGGCAGCCGTCCGACAATGGCCCACCACAGAAAATGCGCGAGGCCGACGCCGAACACGCCGACAAAGAAAATCGCCAGGATGGTTTGGTTGTGAAGTGGCCACAAATGCGGATAACCCTCGAACAGGACCGATCCGGCGGCGACGAAGAGAAACCCGAACAGCAATTGCCAGGCCGCGTTGGCGAGTGGCGTGATCGTGGCCTTCGCCCATTTCATATAAACCGTGGCAAAGGCCCAACTCAGCGCGCAGCCGAGCGAGTAATAAACCGATGGCGGGAATCCGTCGACGAACAGCGGCCAGACCAGAATCGTTATGCCGGCGATGCAAAGCGAGAAGGCCAACAGGCCGATTTTGTTCAGCCGCTCGCCGAGCATCAGGAAGCTCAACACCGTGGCCCAGATCGGCATCGAATAGGTGATGATGATGGCGCGCGACGTCGCGCCGCTTAGTTGCGCGAAGCCCGACAGAATTTGAAAGCCTGCGACGTTGAAAAAACCAGCGACCATGACGTGCACGTGTTCGCCGCGCGGCACCCGCAGATTATGACCGGTGAGGAAGGCGGCGGAGAACAAAACCCCGGCGCCAATGGCGGAACCGGCAAAGCGCAATGTCCACGGCGTCACTTCACGCAGCGCGAACGCCGCCGCGATCCAGTTGAAGCCCCAGGCAAAGGCCAGCAAGACGACTAGCAGTTTGGCTTTGGCGGCAATATCGGCCTTGGTTGCATCTGGCGGCAATGTGTCGTCGGCTCCGGCCCGAAAATGTGCCGCACGCTATAGCGCAGGCCGCCACCTGGCGAGGTATCCCAGCGATGCAAATTCGCCACCGCCGCGCATTTCATCCGACGGACGCCATGTTGCACCGCCCCCGCCGCCATGTTAGCTAACCCTTGATTTTGCGAGGTTTTCGGGGGCTTTCGGGGCGCCCGCGAAATCGGAATTCCCTCTTGGATTCCAATAGTTTGTGCCGCCATACTTCGCGGCGGCACGCGGCCTGTGAATAAAAGTAGCGAGAACGAGCGTCCCAGTGGCAGGCGAAGACCCGATCATCTCAGGAATGGCTGGCCGTTATGCCGGCGCGTTGTTCGACCTTACCCGCGAGGACAAGGCGATCGACGCCGTGAAGGCAGACCTTGAGCAGTTCGACGCCATGGTTGCCTGCAGCCCCGATCTGACGCGCCTGGTGCGCAGCCCGGTGTTCGGTGTCGACGAGCAGTTGAAAGCGATTTCCGCGATCCTCGACAAAGCCAAGATCAAGGGCCTTGCGGCCAATTTCCTGCGGGTCATTACCACCAACCGGCGGCTGTTTGCGTTGCGCGAAATAATCCGCGGTTTTCGTGCGCTGGTCGCCCGCCACAAGGGCGAGATCAGCGCTCACGTCACCGTCGCCGAGAAACTCAGCGACAAGAATCTCGACGCGCTCAAAAGCGCGCTTAAATCGGTTACCGGCGGCAAAGAACTCGACCTCGACATCAAGATCGACCCCACCATCATCGGCGGGCTCATCGTCAAGGTAGGCAGCCGCATGGTCGATAGTTCGCTCCGCACCAAACTCAATTCAATCAAGTTCGCGATGAAAGAGGCACGCTGATGGACATCCGCGCCGCAGAAATTTCCGCCATCCTGAAAGAGCAGATCAAGAACTTTGGCCAGGAAGCCGAAGTATCCGAAGTCGGCCAAGTGCTGTCGGTCGGCGACGGCATCGCCCGCGTCTACGGCCTCGACAATGTGCAGGCCGGTGAAATGGTCGAGTTCGAGAATGGCGTGCGCGGCATGGCGCTCAATCTTGAAACCGACAATGTCGGCATCGTGATCTTCGGCAATGACCGCGAGATCATGGAAGGCCAGACCGTCAAACGGACCGGCGACATCGTCGACGTTCCGGTCGGCAAGGGTCTGCTCGGCCGCGTGGTCGACGCGCTCGGCAATCCGATCGACGGCAAAGGCCCGATCAAGGCCGACAAGCGCGAGCGCGTGGACGTCAAGGCGCCCGGCATCATCCCGCGCAAATCGGTGAATGAGCCGATGGCGACCGGCCTCAAGGCCATCGATGCGCTGATCCCGATCGGCCGCGGCCAACGCGAATTGATCATCGGCGACCGCCAGACCGGCAAGACCGCGATCGCGCTCGACACCATCCTCAATCAGAAGCCGCTCAACGCCTCGACCGATGAAAAGATCAAGCTCTATTGCGTCTATGTCGCTATCGGGCAGAAGCGTTCCACCGTCGCGCAGTTCGTGAAGGTGCTGGAAGAGCAAGGCGCGCTCGATTACACGATCATCATCGCCGCCACCGCTTCCGATCCGGCGCCGATGCAGTTCCTGGCGCCGTTCTCCGGCTGCACCATGGGCGAATATTTCCGCGACAACGGCATGCACGCCGTCATCATCTATGACGATCTGTCGAAGCAGGCGGTTGCCTATCGCCAAATGTCGCTGCTGCTGCGCCGCCCGCCGGGCCGCGAAGCCTATCCTGGCGACGTGTTCTATCTGCATTCGCGCCTGCTCGAGCGCGCCGCCAAGATGAACGACGAGAACAAGGGCGGCTCGCTGACCGCGTTGCCGATCATCGAGACGCAAGCCAACGACGTGTCGGCCTATATCCCGACCAACGTGATTTCGATCACCGACGGCCAGATCTTCCTGGAAACCGATTTGTTCTATCAGGGCATCCGTCCGGCGGTGAACGTAGGCCTGTCGGTGTCGCGCGTTGGTTCCGCCGCGCAGACCAAGGCGATGAAAAAGGTCGCCGGCAAGATCAAGGGCGAACTCGCGCAATACCGCGAAATGGCCGCCTTCGCGCAATTCGGATCGGACTTGGATGCCACCACCCAGCGCATGTTGGCGCGTGGCTCGCGATTGACCGAACTGTTGAAGCAGGCGCAGTTCTCGCCGCTCAAGATGGAAGAGCAGGCTTCGGTGATCTATGCCGGCGTCAACGGCTATCTCGACAAGTTCGACGTGTCGCGCGTGCGCGCGTTCGAAGCCGGCCTGTTGACGCTGCTGCGGACCAAGCATGCCGATCTGCTCGACAGCATCCGCAAGAGCGGCGACCTCTCCAGCGCCGACGAAGCCAAGCTCAAGAGCGCGATCGAAGGCTACGCGAAGAGCTTTACCTGATTTGTTGACCAAGGGCGACTGACAAGAGATGGCCTCCCTCAAGGACATGCGCGTTCGCATCGCCTCCACCAAGGCGACGCAGAAGATCACCAAGGCCATGCAGATGGTCGCGGCGTCCAAGCTGCGCCGTGCGCAGGTGGCGGCGGAAGCCGCGCGCCCGTTCGCCGAGCGCATGGACCGCGTGCTCGGCAACATCGCGGCTGGCGTCGCCGGCAGCGATTCGGCGCCGCGCCTGTTGGCCGGTACCGGCGCCGACAAGGTTCATTTGCTGGTGGTTTGCACTGCCGAGCGCGGCCTGTGCGGCGCCTTCAACTCATCGATCGTGCGATTGGCGCGCGAGCGGATCAACGCGCTGGTGAACCAGGGCAAGGACGTCAAAATCCTCTGCGTCGGGCGCAAGGGCGCCGACCAGCTTCGCCGCGTCTACGAAAAGCAGATCGTCGAGATCGTCGAATTGCGCGGCGTCAAGCAGATGGGCTTTGCGCAGGCGCAGATGGTCGCCGACAAGGTCATCGCGCGCTTCAATAATAGTGAGTTCGACGTCTGCACCTTATTCTTCTCGCGCTTCAAGTCGGTGATCTCGCAGATCCCGACCGCCCAGCAAGTCATTCCGCCGGTGTTTGCGTCGGCGGCGAAAGATGCCGGTCCCTCGGCGGCCTACGAATACGAGCCGGAGGAAGAAGAAATTCTCGGCGACCTGTTGCCGCGCAATCTGTCGATCCAGGTGTTCCGCGCGCTGCTTGAAAACGCGGCGTCCGAGCAGGGCGCGCGCATGAGCGCGATGGACAACGCCACCCGCAACGCCGGCGAAATGATCCGCAAGCAAACGTTGACCTATAACCGCACGCGCCAGGCAATGATTACCAAGGAACTAATCGAAATCATCTCCGGTGCTGAAGCGCTTTAATTCCAGATAACGAGGACGAAATGGCCACACCACAGAATGCAGTCGGCAAGATCACCCAGGTCATCGGCGCCGTCGTCGACGTGCAGTTCGAAGGCGACCTGCCGGCGATCCTGAACGCGCTGGAGACCAAAAACGGCGGCAACCGCCTGGTGCTCGAAGTGGCGCAGCATCTCGGCGAGTCGACTGTGCGCACCATCGCCATGGACACTTCGGAAGGTTTGGTGCGCGGCCAGGAATGCACCGACACTGGCAAGCCGATCTCGGTGCCGGTCGGCCCCGGCACGCTCGGGCGCATCATGAATGTGATCGGCGAGCCGGTCGATGAAGCGGGCCCGGTGAAAGGCGTGGAACGCCGCGCCATCCATCAGCCGACCCCGAGCTACACCGAGCAATCGACTGAGGCGCAAATTCTGATCACCGGCATCAAGGTGGTCGATCTACTGGCGCCTTACGCCCGCGGCGGCAAGATCGGGCTATTCGGCGGCGCCGGTGTCGGCAAGACCGTGCTAATTCAGGAGCTGATCAACAACGTGGCAAAAGCCCACGGCGGCTATTCGGTGTTCGCCGGCGTCGGCGAGCGCACGCGCGAGGGCAACGACCTTTATCACGAGATGATCGAGTCCGGCGTTAACAAGGACCCGCACGAGCATGGCGGTTCGACCGAAGGCTCGAAGTGCGCGCTGGTGTTCGGCCAGATGAACGAGCCGCCGGGCGCCCGTGCCCGCGTCGGCCTGACCGGGCTGACGGTCGCGGAATATTTCCGCGATCAGGGCCAAGACGTGTTGTTCTTCGTCGACAACATCTTCCGCTTTACGCAAGCCGGCTCGGAAATGTCGGCGCTGCTCGGCCGTATTCCTTCGGCGGTGGGTTATCAGCCGACGCTCGCCACCGATATGGGCGCGCTGCAGGAACGCATCACCACCACCACCAAGGGCTCGATCACCTCGGTGCAGGCCATCTACGTTCCGGCCGACGACTTGACCGATCCGGCG
>JAYTFS010000389.1:0-2217 GCA_043734185.1 Pseudolabrys sp.
GCGACGCCGGTTAGCCCAGCCTGGATAGCCGATTGCGAAATGCCTTTGGCGGCGGCTTCCTTTTTGAAGTCTTCGAGCCAGCCCTCAAACGTGCCGGTGCCGCAGGGGGCGGCAAGCGAGGGGGTGACGGATGACAGGAGTAGCCCAGCCAGCGCCAGGGCTCGAACAGAAAAACGAGAGGTCATGGTGTCGTTCGCTCCAAAGTCGATTCGTCATCGACATTAGTCTCGAAACCTGACCGAAATGTTCGAGGCAAGAGCGGCCAAAACAAGGCTGATTTAGTTGTCGCCGACACGAACGTGTCATCGTCTTCGACGCTCAATGTCTCGACGCTTAATTCACGGGCAATTCTGAACCCGATCGCCGATGCTTTATCGGCCGAGATGGTCTTGCGCGACGCTTGCATAAATCCGCGCCAAACCGCCGGTCGTCGACCGGCCGGCGGTTTGGTCACGCAATTGGTTGTGCAGGCTATGCGCCGTCCTTGCGCCGCCAGGGAAACAGATTGGCCGGGAAATCCGCCGCAGGCTTGCGCTCGCGCGGGGCGCCGGGCGGAAGCGGCTGCGGATTGAGTTCCGGCTCGATCGTCTCCCGGTAGAGATGCCAGGTGGCGTGGCCGAGCAGGGGAATCACGACCGCGAGACCGAGGAAGAACGGCAGCGATCCCGCGACCAGCAGCACGGCCACGATCAATCCCCAGATCGCCATCGGTACGGGATTGCGTGCGACCGCGCGCAGTGAGGTTACCATCGCGTCGGCGGCGCCGGCGTGACGATCGAGCATCAGCGGGAATGATACGACGCTGATGCACAGGGCTACGAGGGCGAACAGGAAGCCGACGCCGCAGCCGACGAAGATCAGCCACCACCCCTCCGACGTCGTCAGCACGTGCGTCACGAAATCCCGAATGCCGGTCGCGCCTTCGTAGCCGAACGCGGCGATGTAGATGGCCTGCGCGGTGGCTACCCATGTCACGAACAACGCCAGCAGGAGCACGCCAAGCCCGAGCATGGCACCGAACGAAGGCGAACGCAGCACCTCGAGCGCATCCCATGCGGTTGCCTGTGCGCCGCTCTCGCGACGACGGCTCATCTCATAAAGGCCAAGGGCTGCGAACGGGCCGAGCAGGGCAAAACCTGCGGCCAGCGGAAACAGCAGCGGCAACACGGAGTAACCCAGCACCGTGCGCGCCAGCACCAGCCCGAGCACGGGATAAATCACACACAGGATGATGGCATGACTTGGGACGGCCTTGAAATCCTCCCAGCCGAGTTGCAAGGCCCGGTGCAAATCGGAGAGGCCGATGGTTCGGATGACAGGCGCATTCGCGGCGTCTTGTCCGCTCGGCGTGAGAGAAGTGACATTGCCTTGAAATGGAGCGCCTTGAAATGGAGCGCCTTGAATTGGAGTGCCTTGAATTGGAGTGGCCATGGTCGTCGTCTCCCGTTGGCGGCCGCATTTTGCGCTCGCTGGAGGGCGCAAACGTGCCGTTTCCAAACATGATCACGATCAGGCCAGACGCGAAGACAGGGAAAAAATGGCCTTGCCGCGAACTGAACCGGGAGCGTACTCCCAAACCGAGACAATAGCACTCACGCTTCGGTGAATGTTTCATTGGCAAGCCACAATTGGCTGGCTAAACTCAAAGGTGAGCCCGGGCCTGGTGCTGCCGGTCAAACAGCGCCGCTAGCGACATACCCATTTCAATTCACTGGGAGCGAACGATGAGCATTTTCGGAAAAATCATGAGCGCGATCTTCGGCACCAAGGCAGAGGCGGCGCCGGCTGGCGGCGGTGCGGCTGCAGGCGGGGCTGCGGCCGGCGGATCCGCGGCACCGGCGGCGACCATCGATGTCGCGCCCATCCTGGATAAGGCCGTGGCTGCCAAGGGCGAGAAGCTCGAATGGCGCACTTCGATCGTGGACCTGATGAAGGCGCTCGACATCGATTCGAGCTTCACGGCGCGCAAGGAACTCGCCAAGGAACTCGGCTACACCGGCGACAGCAACGATTCCGCGAGCATGAACATCTGGCTGCACAAGCAGGTGATGACCAAGTTCGCCGCCAATGGCGGCAAGCTGCCTCCGGAAATCAAGCACTGACGCCTTCGTTCCAGTCCAACACGAGAAGGCCCGCACTAGCGCGGGCCTTCTTTGTTTTGAGGTGCGTGCGCGATCGTTCAGGGATATTGCCGGCGCGCGCTGTTGCGCCACGCGG
>JAYTFS010000390.1:0-1917 GCA_043734185.1 Pseudolabrys sp.
GAGGGGCAGAAGTTCAACGCTCTCAATGGCGGCCCCAAATATAAATTCAACGAGGCGATCTCCTTCTTCATCAGCGTCGAGACCCAGGAAGAGGTTGACTACTTCTGGCACAAACTGACCGCCGACGGCGGCCAGGAATCGCAATGCGGATGGCTCAAGGACAAGTTCGGCCTGTCCTGGCAGGTTGTGCCCACGGCGCTCGGCCGTTACCTCAGCGACCCCGATCGCACAAAGGCCGATCGCGCCATGCAGGCCATGATGAAGATGCAAAAGATCGTTATCGCCGACCTCGCCAAGGCATTCGCCGGCTGATCTTCGAAAAGGAAACCGAATGACCAAGGTTCGCGTCAACAGCTTTAGCGCTTCGATCGATGGATATGGCGCCGGTCTCGACCAGGCTCTCGAGCGTCCGATGGGCGTCGGCGGCATGCAATTGCACGAATGGGTGCTGCCGACGCGCACCTTTCAGGCAATGTTCGGCAAGGAAGGCGGAACGACTGGGATCGACGACGACTTTGCGGCGCGCAGCATGGAAGGGATCGGCGCCTGGATTCTTGGCCGCAACATGTTCGGACCCATTCGCGGACCCTGGACGGACGATCAGTGGAAGGGCTGGTGGGGCGACAACCCGCCCTACCACACGCCGGTCTTCGTGCTCACCCATCACGCCAAGCCACCGATCGAGATGGAAGGAGGCACGACATTTCACTTTGTAACTGACGGTATCCACGCCGCGTTGCAACGGGCGAAGCAAGCCGCTGGAACGCGCGACGTCCGGATCGGCGGCGGTCCCGCGACGATCCGGCAATATCTGAAAGCGGGGTTGATCGACACCATGCATCTGGCGATTTCACCGGTCCTGCTCGGCAGTGGCGAAAGTCTGCTGGCGGAAATTGATTTGCTGCAGCTCGGATATCGCTGCAGCGAGCACACCAGCAGCGCTGCCGCGATGCATGTCGTGCTGACGAAATCCTGAGCGGGACCATGTTTCGTCGAGGGCAACAGCACCCCCGGGCGCGCCAACACGCGCCCGAGTTTATTTGTCCGGTTCATGCCGAAGCTGGCACCGACGCCGCTTGCGCGGCATTCGCCTTGGGGAACGGCTTGAAAGTCATCGCGATCAGGAACGCGCCGAGCCCCATGGCCCAGGAGCCGACATAAAGCCACGTATAGCTGCCAAAGGTATCGTAGATCAGACCGCCGGCCACCGGGCCTGCGGACATGCCGAGGCTGCCCGCCATCGCCGTACCGCCGATCACGGTGCCCATCATCTTCAACGGGAAATTCTCGCGGGCGATTGCGGCATATAATGGCATCGTGCCGGCGTAGATGAAGCCGAACACCGCCGCCACCGCATAGAAGCCGGCCAGTTCGCGGACGAACACATAGGACAGTGCCCCGAAGGCCTGCACCAGCAGTCCCGCCACGAGAACGCGCTTGGCGCCCAATTTGTCGCCGAGCAGGCCGAACGCGATACGGCCGCCGAGGCCTGCGAACCCTTCGAGGCTGTAGATCGAAACCGCGGCGATCAGCGGGATGCCGCAGCTGACGGCATAGCTGACGGTGTGGATGATCGGTCCCGAATGGGTGGCGCAGCAGAAGAAATTAGTCAGCAGCAGGATCGCGAACTGCGGCGAACGCACCGCCTCGCCGACCGACATCTCGGCCTGTGGTCCGCCGTTTTCGGGCGCAGCGGCGTTGGCGGCCGCCAGCGCCGGCGGGCGGCGCACCAGCAGCGATACCGGAATCATGATGACGGCAACGATTGCAGCGACGATTTGCAGCGTCGTTCGCCAATCATGGCCCGAGACCAAATAGGCCACCAGCGGCGCCATGGTCATGGGCGCGATCCCCATGCCGGCCGACACCAAAGAGACCGCAAGGCTTCGGTGGGTATCGAACCAGCCGGTGACGCAG
>JAYTFS010000391.1:0-4881 GCA_043734185.1 Pseudolabrys sp.
AACCATCCACACCGAGAACTCTTATAAATACAGCGTGGAGTCGCTGGGCGCGCTGGCGCGCGGCGTCGGCTGGGTGCCCGCGGGTGCCTGGACCGACAAGCGTAAATATTTCTCGATCCAGGCTTTCACCTACGCTGGGGACTGACCTTCCCGAAGCCGCTTCCCTGCGCTAAGCCTTTTGCCGTCAAGCAAACGGCAGAGGCGGGGACTTCATGAAGATTGTTGGCTTTGAGGGCAGCAAGGGCCTGAGGCTCGGCGTGGTCGAGGGCGATACCGTCCTCGATCTCCAGGCGGTGGATGCGAATGTACCGACCGATCTCGGCGAAGCGCTACGCAAGAGCAATGGCGACCTCAAGCCGTTCGCCGATTTAGCCAAGAAGGCGCGGGCCTCCGCACGCATCCCGCTCACCGGCTTGAAATTCGCGTTGCCGGTGACGCGCCCCGGCAAGCTCATCTGCCTCGGCCTGAATTATCTCGATCACATCAAGGAAGGTCCGCAGAAGGATAACATCCCGAAATTCCAATCGATCTTTTTCCGCATGCTGACGTCGCTAGTGCCGCATCTCCAGCCGCTGATGCGGCCCGTCAAATCCATCCAGCTCGATTACGAAGCCGAGATGGTCGTGGTCATTGGCAGGCGCGCCAAGCATCTGACTATGCAAAACGCGACCGACTGCGTTGCCGGTTATTCCTGCGCCAATGAAGGCTCGATTCGCGAGTATCAGCGCCACACCACGCAATGGGGCATGGGAAAGAATTTCGACCGCACCGGCAGCATCGGGCCCTGGATGGTGAGCGCCGACGAATTGCCGAAGGGTGGCAAGGGCCTCAAGATCATGAGCCGGCTCAACGGCAAAACCATGCAATCTTCCAATACCGAGCACTTCATGTTCCCGGTGGCGGAATCGCTGGTCTATCTGACCGAGGGCATGACGCTGGAGCCCGGAGATGTCATTCTCACCGGCACGCCGTCCGGCGTGGGCCATGCGCGCAAGCCCGATCCGGTGTGGATGAAAGCGGGCGACGTGTGCGAGATCGAGGTCGAGGGCGTTGGTGTGTTGCGCAATCCGATCGAGGATGAAAAGGCATAAGCCGGGCGCGCAAAAAGCGCGCCGGATCATAAGGGGAGGACGCTTATGAGACGCGCAGTCGTTGCGGCGGCGTTTGCCGCCGGTGCTCTGTTTGCCACTGCTGCGCTGGCTGAATGGCCGGTCGACAAGCCGATCCGCATCATCGTCGGCTTCGGCGCCGGCGGTGGCACTGATGTCGCCACCCGTGTCCTTGCGGACGGGCTATCTGAAAATCTGGGTGCGCAATTCGTCATCGAAAACAAGCCCGGTGCCGGCGGTAGCATTGCCGGCGGCGTGGTGGCCAAGGCGCCGAACGATGGTTACACCGTGGCCGCTCTTAGCATGGGTCATTCGGTATCCGCGGTCATGGTCAAGCAGGTGCCTTACGACCCGGTGAATGATTTTGCGCCGGTTGGGATCTTCACCAATTCCGCATTCGTTGTGGTGGTGCCGAAAAATTCTCCGGCAACCGACATCAAGAACCTTATCGAGTACGTCAACAAGCAACCCGGCAAGCTGAACTATTCCACGGTCGGGCTTGGCTCAACGCAACACTTGGTCGCCGAGCATTTGCGGCAACGCACCTCCATGAACGCGCAGGCGGTCGCCTACCGCACTACCGGCGAGGTGGTCACCGCGCTGCTGCGCGGCGACGCGGCCTTCGCCGTCGAACTTTTCCATCCGATCCGCGGCCAGGTGGATTCAGGCGAATTGCGGATTATCGCGGTAGCGACGCCGAAGCGCTGGCCCGCCATCCCGAATGTGCCGACACTGGCGGAAGGCGGGGTGCCCGGCATCACCTATCTCGGCTGGTACGGCTTGGCGTTTCCGGCCGGCACGCCGCAGTCGATCATCGACCGGATGCACAAAGCGATGCAGGAGGTGTTGGCCAAGGATGCCGTCAAACAGCGGCTTGAGGCTATCGGTGCCGTCGCCAACCTGTCGTCGCCGGCGGAATTCCGCAGTGCAATTCAATCCGACATCAAGGCGTTCCAGGAGGTCGCAAAGGGCGCCGGCCTGGAAGCGCAATAGAATTTCCTATCAACATCGACATGAAAACCGAGGAATGAAATGGCCGACAAATTAAACGTATTGGTGATCTGCGGATCACTGCGCAAGGGTTCGTTCAACGCCTCGGTGGCGCGCGCGCTCCCCGGCCTGGCGCCGCCGGAAATGTCGTTCACGACGGCGGCGACGTTCGGCAAGTTTCCGATCTACAATGCCGACGATCAGACCGCGACCGGCATTCCCGCCGACGTGAAGGCCTGGTGCGACGCCATCCGCGCCGCCGATGGCGTCATTATCGTTTCGCCGGAATACAACTGGTCGATTCCCGCCGGCTTGAAAAACGCCATCGACTGGGCATCGCGCGAGAAGGAAGTTTGCTTCACGAACAAGCCGATCGCCCTGCAGTCGGCGTCGGGCGGCCAGGTCGGCGGCGCGCGCATGCAATATCACCTGCGCATGGCGCTGACCGCGATCGACGCGCAGATGTTCGGCAAGCCGGAAGTGTTCGTGAACTTTGCCGCCAAGAAAGTCGACGAGAAGACTGGCGAGTTGACCGATAAGGCGGCGAAAGACGCCATCAAGGCTCAACTCGCCGCCTTTGCAAAGTTCGTCAAGCGCGTGAAGGTCTAGCTCGCAGCCGCGCGTTTCGGGAACAACTGCGGCCGCAGCTTCGGGTGACCGGCCATGGTTTTGGGCGCGTAAGGTGTCTCGGCGCCCAGTTCCTCGGCCGCGTGCCAGGCCCAGCGCGGGTCCCAGATCGCGGCACGCGCGAGGCAAACCATGTCAGCCTTGCCGGAAGCGACGATGTCTTCGGCCTGCTGGTAGCCCGCGATCAATCCCACCGTCATGGTGGCGATGCCGCTTTCCTTTTTCACCTTCTCGGCGAACGGCACCTGGTAGCCCGGGCTGAGCGGAATTTTTTGCTCCGGCGAAAGCCCGCCGGTAGACACGTCCATATAGTCCATGCCGCGTTTTTTCAGTTCTTTTGCCAGCATTACCGTTTCTTCCGGCGTCCAGCCGCCGTCAACCCAGTCGGTCGCTGAAACGCGCATGCCTAAGGGCTTTTGCTCCGGCCATACCGCACGCACGGCCTCGTACATTTCGATGGCAAAGCGCATGCGGTTTTCAGTCGACCCGCCATATTCGTCAGTGCGCTTGTTGGAGAGCGGCGACAGAAATTGATGCGCCAGATAGCCATGCGCGCCGTGCAACTCGATCACGTCATAGCCGATGCGGTCGATGCGCTTGGCGGCGGCGGCGAATTCACCGATGCAGCGCTTGATGTCGTCCTTGGTCATGGCGTGCGGCATCGGCCAGCCAGTGTCGTAGGGGATCGCCGACGGCGCTTCCGGAGTCCAAGCGTCCGGTCCTTCCAGGATCGGCTTGCCTCCGGCGCCCGGTGGCGTGGTCGGGCCCTTGCGGCCGGCATGTGCGAGCTGAACGCCCAATTTCGCCACGCCGTACTGGCGGCAGAATTCGTAGACGCGCTTGAGCGCCGCTTCGTTGTCGTCCGAATACATGCCGGCGCATTTCGACGAAATGCGGCCTTGGCTGTTGACGTTGGTCATCTCGCACATCACCAGCCCGGCGGCGCCGAGCGACATATTGCCGAGATGCATCAAATGCCAATCATTGGCCGAGCCGTTGGTGGAATTATACTGGCACATCGGCGAGACCACGACGCGGTTCGGCAGTGTGAGACCGCGCATGGTGATCGGAGAAAACAGAACGCTAGCCATCGGTGTGACTTCCTTTTTGTTACATACCCGTGTGATAAGCGTGCATGGCGACCACCAGACAGCAGATCGCCCAGAACACGCAATATTCGATGCCGCCGATCACCCAGATCCAGCTTTTCGTGAGTTTGTAGGTCGCGGCGCCGGCGACCAGCAGGTGGATGAAGGCGATGAAGGCGACGTATTGCAGATAGATGCCGAAAAATAGTCCGATGCATAGCACGGTCTCGATCGACCCTGCGATATACATCCAGGTCGTTGGCGGCTTGAAGCCGGCATTGGTGAAGAAGCCGAGCGTCGCCGGCACCGTGATCTTGCCGACGATATGCGGAATGAAGAACAGCGCGCAGATGATGCGCAGAATATTGAATTCATTCAGCAGGTTGAATTTATCGGCGAGTGACATCGTAATATCCCCAGCGTTTCCCACACCTCATTATGACAGCTTCTTGCCCTTGAGCCACGCCTCACCCTTGGCATAGAGCGCGTCGAGCGCCGGCCCATCGAGGCCGGGCATGTCGGCCTTCACTGTGTAGCCAATTCTGGTCTGCAGGTAAGCAAGGTGTCGATACCCTTCCGGATACTGCGCCAGCAGGTTTGGATCGAGCGTGAGCTTGGCGGACGGATCGATCGGATCGAGCCGGTCTTTTTCGTAGGCGAGGCGGCGTAGCACGATGCCCCAGCGGCCCCTGCGATTTTCGATAAAATCGTAGAACCGGCCGGTGCAGACTACATCGCACATCACACCCTCGACCTTGGCGCGCTGCGAGATCGTCATCTTGGTCTGCGCGATGGCGCGCTTGCCCTTGATATCGATGCTGATGCCGCCGAGCATGTGCATGATGCGTACGCCCTTATCGTAGCCTTCCTGGCTGATCTTGATGAATTGCTCGAAGCTGCCCTGAAACCAGGTTGCCCACATCTGCCCGTCTTTGTGCCAGACCGTGCGGAAGCGATCCCACTGGCGGGCGTCGCGCCACAGCACCCAGTTCTCGATCAGCGCGCGGATCGCGACGCGGTCTTTGTCACCCGGCATGGATCACCCTCTCGGCTTCATGCTTCATAGC
>JAYTFS010000392.1:0-3581 GCA_043734185.1 Pseudolabrys sp.
GAGGCGACCGGCGATGATGGCGTATCCGGTGCGACTGCAGACTGGCTATTGCCTGTCACGGGTGCTGCCGTGCCGGTGCGCGGTTCGGCGTTGACGCCCGCTTCCTGCTCGACGCGAATTTGCGGGGCAAATTCGGCCCGTGCGTCGGCGATCGATTTGCGCACACTGGTATTCTGTGGCGGCGAAACGGCATTGGCTGCAACCGGCGATGCGGGATCCGATGCTGCAGGTGAAGATGTTGCCGATGAAGACGACGAATCCTTCGGCGCGGCGCGCGCGGATTTGTCCTTCTCTTCGCCGATGTACCAGCAATTGCGTTTGGTGGCGTGATCGATGCGGTAGTACCAATGGCCGCCTGCCGGCAGCGGTCCTTTGGGACCCGACAAACAGCTGTTCGCCGTCCTGGTTTCCCTGGCGCCGTCGTCCTTGGCGGTATTCTCCGCCACGGCGGCGAAATTGGTTCCCGCCAAAATGCCGGCGAAGATCGCCGAGATGAATTTTGCTGAACGGTTTGACATGGCCATCCCCGGTGATGATACGCGACGCTTCACGCCCCGGGTTTTCGTTAAAAACTTGGGTCGTAATGGGCCGCAAATCCGGAGCGGGTAGGGCATAATTAGGGCTCGCCGGCCCCATATGAGAGGCGCGCGAGAGCCTAGAAAACAGGCATCGATATTATTGTTTGGTCGACGTCCATGTTCCGCCGCACCCGTCTGAGCGCCGGAACGTTCCGGAGCCGTTGCGGCCGGAGACGCGGCCGGAACTGGTGACGATGACGCCGTTGAAATTGCCGACGGTCCGGGCGGCGCCGCTGGGGCTGATGGTCCCGCTAACACCTTCGCCGATGATCCTGCCGCTGGTCACCACCACGGCGCCCGTACTGGTGCCGCCGCAGCCGACGGAGTTGACGACCCACGCACCGTCGAAATTTCCGCCGCCACCGCCACCGCCACTGCCACTGCCACCTCCGCTCTTCCGCGAAGCGCGGCGCGGTTCGTCGGGCTCGGCCCTGGGTTTGCTGCGCCGTGCCGGTTTCTCGGTCGCGACCGCCCGTGGCGTTGCGCGGGATCCGGACAGCGACTTCTCGTCATTGCCGATGCTGCCGCCGGCGCTGCCGGATTGCGCGAAGCTCGCGCTTGTTCCGAACGCGACTGAGATCAAAAGGGAAAACAGACCAATCCAGACCGACCGTTGAACAGCGTTTTGCATATGCGGGAGCCTCAATTTCTCGAATGTAAAATCTTCCAATCGGCCTCATTCGAGACGAGGGTGGAAACAGGTTGGATACCTACTGCTTCGATGCCGTCCATGTGCCGGTACACCCGTCGGATTGGCGAAACGTGCCGCCGCCGCTGCGACCAGACAACCGCCCGGTAGTGATCATCGTCAGGCCATTGCCACTGGATGTCCCGTACACCACGCCACTCGGACTGACGGTACCTCGGGCGGTTTGACCGATGATCTTGCCGCTGGTGACGACCACGGCGTTGCTGCTGGTGCCCTGGCAGGTGACGCCGACACCCGTGACGATCCATGCGCCGTCGAAATTGCCGCCACCGCCGCCACCGCCGCCACCGCCTCCACCGCCGCCTCCGCTGCTTTTCCGCGAAGCGCGGCGCGGTTCGTCGGGCTCAGCCCTGGGTTTGCTGCGCCGTGCCGGCTTCTCGGTCTCGACCGCCCGTGGCGTTGCGCGCGAACCGGACAGCGACT
Organism: Pseudolabrys sp.; assembly: GCA_043734185.1. Taxonomy (GTDB): domain Bacteria; phylum Pseudomonadota; class Alphaproteobacteria; order Rhizobiales; family Xanthobacteraceae; genus Pseudolabrys. Next base: position 1,711 of record JAYTFS010000392.1, read on the forward strand.
TCTCGTCATTGCCGATGCTGCCGCCGGCACTGCCGGATTGCGCCAAGGCGACGCCCGGGACGAATGTGGCTGAAATTAGCAGGAAGAACAGGCCAATCCTGATCGAACGTTGAAAGACGTCTTGCATAAGAAAGCACTTTCAATTCTTCGCATGAAAAAATCTAGCGGCCGGACCCATCTGCGCAAACCGCGCCGATCACGCGACAAGATTTGCCAGTCTTGTTGCACTCGTCAAGCGCCGCCTCCTTGGCGCGCTGGACTGTGTCGCGCTGAACCAGGGAGTAGGAATTCCCCGACAGTGCAAATGCGCCGCAACGCGATCCATAGAAGCTGAGCTCGAGCGGACATTTACTCGATCCGCAATTCTTGAGCGCGTCATCGACCGCCGCGCGCCGCGAGGCGTGGTTCCAGGACATGCCCCATTTGTTGTTGTCGGGGCCATAGACGATCGAGGCCCAGGGTTTCAGATCATCCATCTTGCGCAGCCGCGTCAGCACGCCCTCGGTGGCTTCGCCGGTCGGCGTCATGCTGCTCTTTTCCTGGAATTTGCTGATCGCAAGCCGCATGCCGTTCTTGCTGTCGAGCGGTTCCGGATCGAAATTGTGCTCAAAGAGCCGGTCGCTCAATTCCCTGAGCAGCGTCACATCCTTGATTTGAATCCGGTCGGGATCCGGCCGCAACGAGCTGGAAAGCTCCGAAGCCGCCGGTGGCGCGGCGGCGACCTGTGGCGAGCTGGCAGCACTAGGCGCGACAAAGTAGAAAGTGCCGTCGATCGGCGAGGATGACACCCAGGGCTGCTGCGCGCCGCCGGTGTCACGCTTCACCGCGAGGCCGACCCGGTTAAAGGTCTGGAAGATATCAAGGCCCGACTGTTTGATGGTCGAGGCCAGCGCCTTGGTATAGGGGCTGTTGCCGTCGCTGCCGTCCTGCGCGACGTTGCCGGGCTGTGTCGCGTAGGAGATCAGCGTGCCCTCGGGAGCGCGCATCTGGGCGAGCCCGCCATCGGAGGCGCGCAAGCCCCGCGCGCCGAACGGATTGTTCCGGCAGGCATCGAGGATCACCATGTTGAGCCGGGTGCCCGAGCCCTGCATCTGGCGCAGCACGAGGTTGACGTCCACCATCTGGAAATCGACATCGGCCTCGCGCGTCGGATTGGCGCTGACTGGAACGAGATAGTTCGAACCGGCGACCTGAACGCCGTGACCGGCATAGTAAAACAATGCGACATCGGCGCCCTGCACCTGGCGGCCGAAATTCTGTACGGCGCCGTCCATCGCCGACTTGTCGAGATCGAGCTGGGCGCGGCCGCCAATCAATGTGAAACCGAGGCCGGTGAGCGTTTCGGCCATCAGCGCCGCGTCGTTGCGGGGGTTGTCGAGCCGTGTGACGTTTTGATAGGCGGAGTTGCCGACGACCAGCGCGACGCGCTTTTCGGCTACGGCCGGTGCGGCGAACAGCAGCGACGACAAGATAGCCACCGCCGCAAGCATGCAAAATTTACCGCCGCAATCCCCGCGCATCCCCAATGCTCCCCAGCAATATCGTCGCAGGATACCAGCCTGTGCGGCCTGCGAAAAGCGGCCGCGTGTCCGATCGTGTGCGGCCTAATGCTTCCATAGCATCGCTCGAATGCCGAGGGCGTGACGCACGTCACGCTTTGTGGCAGCTTCCGCGCCACAAGGGCCGTGAAAGAACGCCTGCGGGAGGATTAAATGACCACCAAGTTTGCCGTGTCGCGGGGATATATCGCGATGGCGACCGTATGGCTGTGCAGCCAAATCGCTTTGCCGGCCGTCGCCACGGCGGCAGACCGCCGCCTTGGCGCAGACGCGGCCTCGGCATGCGCCGCATTGGTGGGAGCGAGCAGCGGG
>JAYTFS010000393.1:0-4116 GCA_043734185.1 Pseudolabrys sp.
CGTGGCGGCGCATTGGCCATCGCCAGGCATTCGCTGCGGAGCGGCGTTTGGGCTGTCGCCGGCACGATCAGCGAACCGAGAAAGGCAGTGGCGAGCACGAACGATCGCAGCATGGCATGACCCGTTTGCGGCGACGGCCGCTGGCATACTGTATCGCCGAATCCGGCGTCCGTCATGATGCCAATCGCGCACGGCTCCTGTGCCGCATTTGCTTCATCGGCGTTAGGCGATACCGTATCGCCGGATGCCACAACGGAGTGACGCCTTGACCGAACCAGCCGCCACGCCAACCCAGCGCGCACCATCGTCGAAGCGGCTGGAACCGCTGCGCAACGTCGATGCCGGAGTGCTCAATATCGCCTATTACGAGGCGGGTCCGGCGGATGGACCGGCCGTGATGCTGATGCACGGCTTCCCCTACGACATTCATTCCTATGTGGACGTCGCGCCCGCGCTTGCCGCCGCGGGGTGCCGCGTCATCGTTCCCTATCTGCGCGGCTATGGGCCGACCCGGTTTCGCGACAGAGTGACGCGGCGGTCGGGCGAGCAGGCGGCGATGGGCGCCGATTTGATGGGGTTGATGGATGCGCTCGGCATCAAGCGTGCCGTGTTCGCGGGCTATGATTGGGGTGGCCGGGCCGCCTGCATCGGCGCGGCATTGTGGCCGGAGCGCTGCATCGGTCTGGTGTCGGTCAACAGCTACAACATCCAGGATATCGCCAAGGCCATGATGCCGGCGCGGCCGGACCGCGAGGTGCCGCTCTGGTATCAGTATTACTTCCAGCTCGAACGCGGTCGCGCGGGCCTTGCCGCCAACCGGCGCGGCATCGCCAAAATATTGTGGCAGCAATGGTCGCCGAACTGGCAGTTCGACGATTCCTGCTTCGAGCGGACCGCGGTCGCCCACGACAACCCTGATTATGTCGACGTGGTGATCCACAGCTACCGGCATCGCTTTGGCCTGGCCGAGAGCGATCCGCAATATGCCGATCTGCAGCGTCGGCTGGCGGCGCAACCCGTCATTACCGTGCCGACGATTACGCTTGATGGCGACGGGGATGGCGTGAGCCTTGCGACTGACGGTAGCAAAAGTGCGCCGAAATTCACCGGCCGACGGGTGCATCGCGTCGTGCCGCGTGCCGGGCACAATCTGCCGCAGGAAGAGCCCGAGGCGTTTGCCGCGGCGGTGCTGGAATTGATCAAGGCTTAGGCAAGCACGATGTCCGATTCTGTCGACTATCGGCGCCGGCTCATTCTCGGCGCGGCCCTATCGGGAGTGGCGGCCAAGGCGTTTGCGCAAGGCGAGCCGCCCGCGCGCCCGGTACGCGTGCCGTCGTCAAAGCGGCTGGAGCCGCTGCGCCAGGTCGATGCCGGTGTTCTCAAGATCGCCTATTACGAGGAAGGTCCCGCAGACGGCCCGGTTGCGATCCTCCTGCACGGGTTTCCCTACGACATTCACTCCTATGTCGATGTCGCGCCGCAACTCGCCGCCCGGGGCTGCCGCGTCATCGTTCCCTATCTGCGCGGCTTCGGCACGACGCGCTTTCGCGATCCCGCGACCGTGCGCTCGGGCGAACAGGCGGCGATCGGCGCCGATGTCCTGGCGCTGATGAATGCGCTCGGGATCAAGCGTGCGGTTTTCGTCGGCCATAATTGGGGTGGGCGCGCGGCCAGTGTCGCTGCCGTGCTATGGCCGGAGCGTTGTGCGGGTCTCGTCACGGTGAACTCCTATCTGATCCAGGATATCTCTCGCGCGATGGTGCCGGTCAGCCCGCAACATGAAGTCGCGCTCTGGTACGAATACTATTTCCAGCTCGAGCGTGGGCGCGCCGGGCTTGCGGCCAACCGGCGCGAGATCGCGCGAATCCTGTGGGATCAATGGTCGCCGGATTGGGATTTCGACGACGCCATGTTCGAGCGCACGGCACGCGCGCACGATAACCCTGACTATGTCGACGTCGTCATTCATAGCTACCGGCACCGCTTTGGCCTTGCGGCCGGCGATCCCAGATATGCCGACCTGCAGCGCCGGCTGGCGACGATGCCATCCATCACCGTGCCGACGATTACGCTCGACGGCGATGCGGACGGTGTCTTGCCCGCAAGCGATGGCCGTGCCAGTGCCTCCAAATTCACCGGCCGCCGCGTGCATCGCATCGTGCCGGGCGCGGGCCATAATCTGCCACAAGAAGCGCCGGAAGCCTTTGCCGCCGCCGTGATGGAACTGGTCAAGGCGTAGGCCGACGCTTAGGTCGGTATTTGGGTCGACTTTGCCGCATGGTCATGCGCGTCGAAAACCTTCATCCTACTGCAAAAGCAGAAGAATTTTCACAGGGCGGAATTCGATGGCAAAGCGTTTTGTCGTACTCGCGATATGGCTCGCTTGCATCGGTGTGACAGTCCCGGCCTCGTCCGAAGAATTTCCGACCCGCCCGATCACCTGGGTTGTGCCGTTCGCGCCGGGCGGCATCACCGACACCACTTCCCGAATTGTCGCCGAGGAAATGGCGAAGACGCTTGGTCAATCCGTGCTGATCGATAACCGCGGCGGCGCCGGCGGTACTGTTGGCACCGAGCAGGTGGCGCGCGCCAAGCCCGACGGCTACACCATGATCTACGGCACGCAGGGCACCATGGCTGCCAATGTCACGCTGCGGAAGGAACTGTCCTACGATCCCTTGAAGAGTTTCCTGCCAGTGCATCTGGTCGGCGAAAGCCCGAACCTGTTTGTGGCTTTTGAAGGCGCGCCATATAAAACGGTGCCGGAGTTCATCGCCTACGCCAAGGCGAATCCGGGCAAAGTGACCTTCAGTTCGTCGGGCGTCGGTACTGCGACGCATCTGGTCGCCGAGTTATTCAAGACCGTGACCGGCATCGAGATGCTGCACGTACCTTACAAGGGCAGCGCGCCGGCGCTCAACGATTTGATCGCCGGACGCCTCGATGTGATGTTCGACTATCCGGTTTCGGTCGGCCCGCATGTCGAAGCGGGCAAACTCAAGGTGCTGGCGACGACTGCGCCGGAACGCCTGCGCGCGTTTCCGAATGCGCCGACCATGGCCGAACTCGGGCTCACGGAGATGACGACGCAGAGCTGGTCGAGCATCATGGTGCCGGCCGGAACGCCTGCACCAATCGTCGATCGGCTGGCGGCGGCAGCGCATGCCGCGCTGACCTCGGAACGTGTCCGCACGCATTTCGAGAGAGTCGGCACCCGCCCGATGCTGCTGCAAAAGGCCGAGATGATCCCGTTCATCGAAGCTGAGATCAAACGCTGGGGCGACGTGATCGAACGGGCGAAGCTGGAGAAGCAGTAGGGCGTCAAGTTGATCCCGTTCAGGATAGCAGCCGAACGGACTGACCTTGTGCTTCCAATAGCTTGACGGCCTTTTTGTCGAACGAGACAAAGGTGTCGGCCCCGAGCCAATTTCCTTCATAGGCGATAACGCCGTCGGCAAAATCACCGCCCATATCCAGCAAAGCAAGTCCTGCTTCCACCGCAGGTCGGTTTACCGCGACATTTGCAGCATTGATCAATCGCCGGATTGCTTCAGCGATGTCGCCTGATGAAATCTTGTAGCCTTGTGCGAGTACCCAAACCAATTCGCAAAGCGTGGGTATTGAAATTGCCAACACCTCAGCTTTCTTCAGAGCTGCCTGAGCGGCCGTGCTCTGTTGTTCATCATCCTCAGTAATAGCTCGAACCAGCACGTTGGTATCGGCGGTGATTTTCATCGTTTGCCGGCCCAGCCACGGGCTGCAATTTTATCGATTTGTTCGATCGTCAGGGACGGGCCGCTATTCCGTTTCAGGAAGCCGAAAGCATCTGAAATCTTTCCCGCTGGCCGGGCCGCCTTCACTTCAATCCTGCCGTCGGGAAGCTTGTTCACGGTGATTTTCTCGCCGGGATGCACGCCCAAGTGCTCAAGCACGTCCTTGCGCAGCGTGACTTGACCTTTAGCGGTGACGGTGAGCGTGCTCATGGCAAACCTCAGGTTCGAACTCGGAATGTAAGGCATAATAGCCTTACATTCAAGCGGAGCCACAAGGATTTTCTAGGCAGGCGTTACCTCAATCAATCCCGCCGCGGGCTGATCTTCCAGGTCGCGGCCAGCA
>JAYTFS010000394.1:0-2608 GCA_043734185.1 Pseudolabrys sp.
CGCGCGGTGTTAAGCTCGGCAAAAGTTACGCAGATGACGCTGATCGATATCGACCGGCGCGCCATCGAAGCGGCCAAGCGCAATCTCGACGACCCGCGCGTGAGTTTTCATTGGACCGACGTGCGGCACTCTATTCCAGAATTGACCGGGCTCGATTTCGTGGTCATGAACGCACCGTTCCACGACGCCGGTACCGAGGACCGCGCGCTGACGCAGAATTTTGTCAAATGCGCCGCCGAGGCGTTGCGAAATGGCGGCGTCTGCTGGCTGACCGCCAACCGCCATCTGCCCTATGAGCCGGTGATGACACCGCTGTTCAAACGCATCACGTTGAAAACCGAAACCGGCGGCTACAAAATCTTTGAGGCGCAGAAGTGAGCAAAGGTCCCCTCACCTTGCGGCTCGATCGCCTGCTGGCCAATCTCGGCTATGGCTCGCGCCGCGAGGTGCAGCGGCTGGTCGTCATGGGCCTGGTGACGCTCGACGGCGCCAAGCTGGAAGTCAGCGACGAGCGCATCGCCGTAACGCCGGACCTTTCGGCACGCATGACGGTTGACGACGAGCCGCTCGACCCGCCGCCCGGCTTTGCCTTGATGCTGCACAAGCCGACCGGCGTCACTTGTTCGCACAAGGAGCAAGGGCCTCTCGTCTACAGGCTGCTGCCGGAGCGATGGCGGCGGCGCGACCCCGCGATCTCCAGCGTCGGGCGTCTCGACAAGGAAACCTCGGGCCTGCTGCTGATGACGGATGACGGTGCGCTGCTGCACAAGATCATTTCGCCGCGCAGCCATGTCACCAAACGCTACGACGTCACGCTCGACCGCCCCTTGCGCGGCGACGAGGAAAAAATCTTCGCCTCCGGCGAATTGATGCTGGAAAGCGAGAAGACGCCGCTGCTGCCGGCGCCAATGGAAGTCGTTTCCGACAAGCGCGCCTTCGTGACGCTGACGGAAGGCCGCTATCACCAAGTGCGCCGCATGTTCGCCGCCGTCGGCAATCACGTCACCGCGCTGCATCGTGACCGTGTCGGCGGCTTGGCCCTGCCGGCGGATTTACCCGCCGGCGAATTCCGCATTCTCAGCGAAGCGGAGCTTGCAATGGTGCTGCAACCGGGCTGAAATCGCCGCCTCAAACGAGGGGTCGCGGCATGCCGGCCGACGCCCACATCGTCGATGAGGCAAGGCTTTGGCATGCGGCGGTCACCGGCGTCGGTGATTGAGGCAGCTGCTCATCGTGCAGTCTGCACGACTCCATCGCAGTTGAACGTCAAGGCGTCCCGGCCATCGGCGTGATGACGACGCGCTTTGCCAGCGCGGCTGAGCTGATGTGCAGGGTGCTCGGCATGCCGGACTACAAATTCGTGACAATCGAGCATCCGATCAGCAGCGCCTCGGACGAGCAATTGGCGGAATACGCGCGCGCGACCATCGAGAAGGCGCGGCAGTTGTTGCTGAAAACTTAGACGAGCAGCTCCGCGACAGCCTTGCCGCAGGAAACCGTGTTGGCCGTGCCTTTGAGATCGCGCGTGCGAGTCTTGGGGTCTGACAGCACCTTCTCAATCGCAGCAACGATAGCCTTGGCGGCTTCGGGTTCACCGAGATGTTCCAGCATCATCGCGCCCGACCAGATCTGGCCGACCGGATTGGCGATGCCCTGACCGAAAATGTCCGGCGCAGAGCCGTGCACCGGCTCGAATACTGATGGGAACAGGCGCTCGGGATTGATGTTGCCCGAGGGCGCGATGCCAATGGTGCCGGTGCAGGCAGGACCGAGATCAGACAAAATGTCGCCAAACAAATTCGAGGCGACCACGACGTTGAAGCGGTCGGGATTCATGACGAAATGCGCGGCGAGAATATCGATGTGGAACTGATTCCACTTCACGTCCGGATAGGCCTTGGCCATTTCCTTCACGCGCTCGTCCCAGTACGGCATGGTGATCGCGATGCCGTTGGACTTGGTCGCCGACGTGAGATGTTTTTTCGGCGTCAAACGCGCCAACTCAAATGCGAATTTCAGCACGCGGTCGACGCCGGTGCGACTCATCACCGTTTCCTGAACGACGACTTCGCGCTCGGTGCCGGCAAACATTTTGCCGCCAATGGCCGAATATTCGCCCTCGGTATTCTCGCGCACCACCCAGAAGTCGATGTCGCCGGGTTTGCGGCCGACCAGCGGGCACGGCACGCCCGGCATCAAACGAACAGGGCGTAAATTGACGTACTGATCGAATTCGCGGCGGAACAGGATTAGCGATCCCCACAATGAAATGTGATCCGGCACTTTGTCGGGCATGCCGACGGCGCCGAAATAAATCGCGTCATGCTTGCCGATCTGGTCTTTCCAGTCCTCCGGCATCATGCGGCCGTGTTTTTCGTAATAGTCGCAGGACGCAAAGTCGAAATTATCCAACCGCAATTCGAAGCCGAATTTTTTCGCCGCGGCTTCGAGCACTCGCACGCCTTCGGGCACGACTTCCTTGCCGATGCCGTCGCCGGCGACCACAGCGACGCGGTGAACGCGATTGGTCTTCATGGGAAACCTTTAAGCGAAATACTGCCCGCCATTGGCGGAGAGCGTTGAGCCCGTGATTAGCCCGGCTTCGTCG
>JAYTFS010000395.1:0-17556 GCA_043734185.1 Pseudolabrys sp.
GCGGACGTTGCGCGCGGCCTGGCGGATGCGCTGCTCGTTTTCAACGAGCGCGATGCGCACATAGCCTTCGCCGTATTCGCCAAAGCCGATGCCGGGCGACACCGCGATATCGGCCTTCTCGACCAGCAGCTTGGAGAACTCCACGCTTCCGAGACTCTTGAACGGCTCCGGGATCGGCGACCAGGCAAACATCGAGGCGCGTGGGGACGGCACGTGCCAGCCGGCGCGATCGAAGCTTTCCACCAGAACGTCGCGGCGCTTGCGGTAGACCTCACGCATCTCGACGATGCAGTCGTCCGGCCCGTTTAGCGCCGCGGTCGCCGCTACCTGAACCGGCGTGAAGGCACCGTAATCGAGATAAGATTTCACCCGGCCCAAGGCCGCGATCACCCGCTCATTGCCGACCGCAAAGCCGATGCGCCAGCCCGGCATCGAATAGGTCTTCGACATCGAGGTGAACTCGACCGCGATATCGTTGGCGCCCGGAATTTGCAGCAGCGACGGCGGCGGATTGCCGTCGAAATAGACTTCCGCGTAAGCGAGATCCGACAGCACCAGCAGGCTGTGCTTTTTGGCGAATGCCACGAGGTCCTTGTAGAAGTCGAGCGTAGCCACGTAAGCGGTCGGATTGGCCGGATAGCAAACCACCAGAACCTGCGGCTTGGGGATCGAGTGGATGATCGCGCGCTCCAGCGTATGGAAAAAATTCGGCGTCGGCTCGGACGGCACCGAACGGATCGCACCGCCCGCCATCAGAAAGCCGAAGGCGTGGATCGGATAACTTGGATTGGGGACGAGCACGACATCGCCCGGCGCCGTGATGGCCTGCGCCACGTTGGCAAAGCCCTCCTTCGAGCCGAGCGTCGTGACGATCTGGGTGTCGGGATTAAGCTTCACGCCGAAACGGCGATCGTAATAAGCCGCCTGCGCACGGCGCAAACCGGCAATGCCGCGCGAGGCGGAATAGCGGTCGGTGCGCGGCTTGCCCAAGGTCTCTTTTAGTTTCTCGATGACATGCGCGGGCGCCGGCAAATCCGGATTGCCCATACCAAGATCAATAATATCGGCTCCGCCGTTGCGGGCTTTTGCCTTGGCCTTGTTCACTTCTTCGAACACGTAAGGCGGCAAACGGCGGATGCGGTAGAAATCTTCCATCAGACTAAAACCTTCAAGTCGCCTGCGAACTTCCTCTGAGCCGGCAGGCGTTACCCCAGCTGGCTTTTATCACGGGTTAGCTTTGACGCCAGCCGGTGGCACGACAATGGCGCCAGAAGGCTGCTTTTCCGTAACCGGAGCGGCTTTTTCCTTGCCCGCAGGCGCGGTCTTTTTAACGGTCTGAGCCGGGGCTTTTGGAGCTTTTCGACCCTCCTGCGCTTCCTGGCGGTCGCGGACTATCCGCAGCTCCTTTTCCAGCTTGAACTGCTCCTCGTCGGTCATGGGCGCACTCGCCCGGGGCGGCGGCATGTCGTGCACCGCGGGGTATTGGTACGGCGTCACTGGCCGGGCCGGCGCATCCTTGGGCAGACCCAATTCCCCAGGCATCTGATCGACCATCGGCCCCGCCGCGCAGCCGGCCAGAACCGCCACTGTCGCCAAGACCACCAAAATCGATGCGGGAAAAGGTCGCACCATGTTCCGTTACGCCCGGGCTGAAGGGGGAAAGCGATGCAGACTCAATGAATTATAGCATAAATCGGCTATCCGGCTATTATGGCTTCAGCAAGGTCATCGGCCGGCAACAGAGCCCAAGCAGGGTGAAACTCGCCTTGCGATAGGACGTAGTTCGCGCCACCTGTTTCGGTGGGGACCGACAGCATGCGTATGGAAAAGCCCACCAACCAAACCGCCAAGGAGCCGGTCCAAAAACCGGCTGAGCGTCCGCTCCAAGAGCCGGCCAAGGAGTCGGCGAAGGCTGGCACCGTCGATGTCGAAGTCTTTGCGCGCAATCTCGCCCGCATGATCGAGGAAGGTGGCAAGGCGCTCGCCGCCTACATGAAGCCGCGCGAGGAAGGCAAATTCAAAGGCGAATTGGCAGACGACGTTACCGATGTGGTCAAGACAGTCGGCCATGTCGCGGAATATTGGCTGTCCGACCCCAAGCGCGCGGTCGAGCTGCAAGCGAGTTTGGGCCGCGCCTATCTCGATTTGTGGGCCGGTACGGTCAAGCGCATGGCCGGCGAAGCGGCCCCGCCCTCCGCTTTACCGGATGCCAAAGATAAACGGTTTATCGATCCCGATTGGTCGCAAAACCAGTTTTTCGACTTCCTCAAGCAAGCCTATCTGCTCACCGCGCAATGGGGCGAGAAGCTGGTGACACAGGCTGAGGGCATCGACGAGCACACCAAGGCGAAGGCCGCGTTCTACGTCAAACAAATCTCGAACGCGATTTCGCCGTCGAATTTCGTGCTCACCAATCCTGAGCTATTGCGCGAGACCTTTGCCTCGAATGCCGACAACCTGGTGCGCGGCATGCATATGCTCACCGAGGACATCAAGGCCGGCCGTGGCAGTCTCAAGATCAGCCAGTCGGATCCATCGCGCTTCGAGGTGGGGCGCAATCTCGCGCTTACGCCCGGCAAGGTCGTTTTCCAGAACGACCTGATGCAGCTCATTCAATATGAACCGACCACGAAACAAGTGCTCAAGGTGCCGGTTTTGATCGTGCCGCCCTGGATCAACAAATTTTACATTCTCGATCTTACGCCGGAAAAATCCTTCATCAAATGGTGCGTCGATCAGGGCCTCACAGTGTTCGTGATCTCGTGGGTCAATCCCGGCCCGCAACTGGCCGGAAAAGGCTTCGAGCAATACATGCTCGAAGGACCGATTGCCGCGCTCGACGCTATCGAAGCGGCGACCGGCGAAAATAAAGTCCACGCCATCGGCTATTGCGTCGGCGGCACATTGTTGGCGATCACGCTCGCCTACCTCGCGGCCAAGAAAAAGGATCGCGTGCTGTCGGCTACAATGTTTGCAGCCCAAGTCGATTTCACGTTTGCCGGCGACCTCAAAGTGTTCGTCGACGAAGAGCGCATTAAACAGCTTGAAGCACACATGAAGGAACAGGGCTATCTCGAAGCCTCCAGCATGGCGAATACGTTCAATATGCTCCGTTCCAATGATCTGATCTGGCCCTATGTGGTCAACAATTACATGCGTGGCAAGAAACCGTTCGCATTCGATCTGCTGTTCTGGAATTCCGATGCCACCCGCATGCCGGCGGCCAACCATTCCTATTATTTGCGCAATTGTTATCTCGACAACAATCTGTCCAAAGGCGCGATGAAGGTCGCGGGCGTCACACTCGATCTGAAAAATGTGAAAGTGCCGATCTACAATCTCGCTACCCGCGAAGACCACATCGCTCCCGCGCAATCGGTGCTGTTCGGTTCGCAATTCTTTGGCGGGCCAGTGACTTACGTGCTCGCCGGCTCCGGTCATATCGCCGGTGTGATCAATCCGCCTGCCAAGCCGAAATACCAGTATTGGACCGGTAGCGCGCCGAGCGGTTCGGATGTCGACAAATGGGTTGCAGGCGCGAAGGAATATGCCGGTTCATGGTGGCCCAATTGGCTCGACTGGCTCAAGCAACAGGGCGACGCGACCGTGCCGGCGCGGAAGATCGGCGGTGGTAAGCTCAAGGCGATTGAAGACGCGCCCGGATCTTATGTGAAAGTGCGGAATTGGGACTAGGCGGAAGGCGGCCTGCTCATTAGTCTGCCGGCAATTCAAAAAGGGGATGGCGATGTCCAGAGAACTGATGTGGCTGACGCTGACGGTCATCCTGACCGGCTTGATGTGGCTACCTTACACGCTCGATCGCGTGAAAGTGCGCGGGCTGATGGGGTCCATGGCTAACCCTTCGCGCAAGGACAAGCCGCAATCGGCCTGGGCGATGCGGCTCTATTTCGCCCATACCAATGCGGTCGAGAACCTGGTGATCTTTGCGACTTTGGTGCTGATCCTCGACAGCCAAGGCCATTCGACCGAGAGCACGGCGATTGCCTGCGCGGTCTATTTCTGGGCCCGCCTCGCGCACGCCATCGTCTATACGATGGGCGTGATTGTACTGCGCACGCTGGCTTTCAGCGTCGGATTCCTCGCGCAAGTGGCGCTCGTGCTGGCAGTGTTCGGGAAGCTTTAATTTGGTGCAGCACGTTCGGCGATTGCGCGCTGATCGAGGCCGGACGGCAGCGTGCCGAACACATTGCCTGCTTCGCCGGCAAGCCGCGATGCGCAGAAAGCGTCCGCCACGGCCGGCGGCGAATGCTTGATAAGCAGGGCTGCCTGTAAAGCCAGCACCAAGTCGCGCACCAGCACGCGCGCCTGTGATTCATCGTTGCGGTCGACGCTGGCCAGGCGTGGCGCAAGGCGTGCCGCGAATGTTTTCAGGCGTGCTTCGCCGATATCGTCCAGCTCATGATGCAATACAGCCGCGGCGTTCGGCGTGCGCCCGATCGCGCGCAGCACGTCGAGACACATGATGTTGCCTGCGCCCTCCCAGATCGAATTCACCGGCGCCTCTCGATAAAGCCGCGGCATAATACTTTCCTCGATGTAGCCGGAACCACCAAGCACCTCCATCGCCTCATTGATAACGGCCGGCGCACGCTTGCAGATCCAAAATTTGGCTGCCGGCGTCACAACCCGGCGGAACACCTGCGCGGTTTCGTCGCTCTCGTCATAAGCGCGCGCCAAACGCATCGTGAGCACAGTAGCCGCTTCCGACTCGAGCGCGAGATCGGCCAGCACATTGGTCATCAGTGGCTGGTCGATCAGCTTTTTCTGGAAGGCGGTGCGATGGCGGGCATGATGCGTGGCCTGCGCGACGGCTTGGCGCATCAGTCCGGAAGAGCCGATGACGCAGTCGAGCCGCGTGTAACCGGCCATTTCGATAATGGTTGCAATGCCGCGCCCTTCCTCGCCGATCAGTTGGGCGTAGGCGCCGTTGAACTCTACTTCGCTGGAGGCATTCGACTTGTTGCCCAACTTGTCCTTCAGCCGGTTGATCTGCATCGCGTTACGCTTGCCGTCCGGCGTCCAGCGCGGCATCAGGAAACAGCTCAGGCCTTTCGATGCTTGCGCCAAGATGAGGAAGGCGTCGCACATTGGCGCCGACATGAACCATTTGTGCCCGTGAAGCCGGAAGCTGCCCTCGCCAGCGGGCTCCGCGCGTGTGGTATTGGCGCGCAGGTCCGAGCCGCCTTGGTTCTCGGTCATGCCCATCCCGATCAGCGCGCCGATTTTCTCCTTGACCGGCACGGGGCGAGAATCGTGAGCGGCGTTGAATATCGCCCGCAGCCATGGCGCTGCTACATCTGGCGACTGGCGCAGGGTCGGCACCGAGCCGTAGGTCATGGCGACAGGGCAATACACGCCGCTTTCGACTTGCGTTAGCATGTAGGTGCCGGCGGCGCGCGCGACATGGGCGCCAGGCTTCGGCTCCGCCCACGGGTGGGAGTGCAAACCGAAGCCACAGGCGATGCGCAGCAGATCGTGCCAAGCGGGATGAAACTCGACCTCGTCGATACGGTTCCCGAACCGGTCGAAAGATTTAAGTTGTGCCGGGTTTTTGTTGGCGGCAAAGCCTAGCGCAATGGTCTCCGCCGCGCCGAACACCTGACCGATAGTTTTCAGACCTGCCGCCGACGCGCCTTCGCGCACTGCCGCTTCGCGCAACACAACGTCGCTGGAAAACAAATTATAGGGTTCGAGCGGCGGCGGCTGATTGCGGACCTCGAACATGCTGCGACTCCGTTCAGGGGAACAGCGCCACCTGCTCCAAGCCCATTGTTTCGGGATAACCGAGCACCAAATTCATATTCTGGATTGCTTGGCCGGACGCGCCCTTCACCAGGTTGTCGAGCGTCGACAGGATGATCGCACGGCCCTCGATGCGGTCCTTCACGACCCCGATGAAGGTCATGTTGGAGCCCCGCACATGCCGGCTGTGCGGCGTTTCGCCGAACGGCAAAACATGCACGAAGGGCTCCTTCGCGTAGAACTTTAAAAGTATCGCATGAAGCTCCTCAGAGGTCCGGCCGCGTTTACCCCGCACGTAAATCGTCGAGTAAATGCCCCGGTTCATAGGCACCAGATGCGGCGTGAAGGTAATGACCACTTCCCGCCCGGCGGCCAGCGAAAACTCTTGGTCTAGTTCGGCCATGTGGCGGTGGCCGCCGACGCCGTAGGCGTTGAAGCCCTCCGACACTTCCGAGAACAGCATGGCTTCCTTGGCCGCCCTACCCGCGCCGGTCATTCCGGATTTGGCGTCGACCACAATCTCATCGAGGTCGATGGCCTTGGCCTTGATCAGCGGGATCAGTGGCAGTTCGGCGCAAGTTGTGTAGCAACCGGGATTGGCAATCAGCCGCGCCTTTTTGATCTCGCGCCGGTGAATTTCGCTCAAGCCATAGACCGCTTCCTTCTGTAGTTCCCGCGCGTGATGCTCGTGGCCGTACCATTTCGCGTAAGCCGCGGTATCCGCCAATCGGAAATCGGCCGACAGGTCGACGACCTTGGTCGATGGCGACTTCGCCAACAGATCCTTCAGAACTTTTTGCGTGGTGGCGTGCGGCAGCGCGCAGAAAGCCAAGTCGAGGCCCGCCGCTGCCCAGTCGAGCCCTTCGATGGCGACGAGCGTCGGCAACTCGAAAGGCGAGAACTGCGGGAATACCTCCCGCATCGTTTTGCCGGCGCTGCGCTCGGCGGTGAGCAGCGTTATTTCCGCGCGCGGGTGGCGCAACAGCATGCGCACCAGCTCGGAGCCGGTATAGCCGGAAGCGCCTAAGACGCCGATTTTCGCTTTGGTGGCCATGAAATGATCCTCATCCAGAGTCTTAAAGAACTACCGGACAAAGGCCAACAGCGCGCAGGTGATTTGGAAAGAAGATGCCGCGGCCAAAATCCGGCGGCACGGGGACGTTTAAACGCGAAAGCGCGTCGCCCGTGCCGTGATGATACGGCGGCGGCGGAGGCACGATGCGGTCAACAACGTCGTCATGAGCGGCGATATAGGCCGTGGCGCGCGGCCGGTCAAGACGCGCTCCCGCAAACAAAAAGGCCGCCCAGGATGGGGCGGCCTTCGACTGTTTGCGAACGGGTCCTGCTAGACCGCTGGATTCCACGGCGCCGGCACCAGCCGGTAGCCTTTTCCATTCTTTTCCACATAGACCATGGACGGAAACGCGATGTGATAGCCCTGCACCATCATCTTGTCGGCTGCGGCCATGTCGTAAATCTTGCGGCGCGTCTGCACGGCAATGTCCTTGTCGGTGTCGAACACAAATTGCCATTCCGGATTGCGTGCGAAAATCGACGCGGCGCCGGCGGTGACGTCGGATTGCACCAGGATCTTGCTGCTTCCCGATGCGACCACGTACGACATATGACCGGGCGTATGGCCGGGTGTTGCGACTGACGTAATGCCCGGAACGAGCTCTTTGCCACCTTGATACTTCGTTACTTTGTTGACGATACCGAACACGCGCTTAACGTTGCCCATTTGCGGACGCGCGACCTCAGGCAGCTTGCTGCTGTTGCTCTCGTCCGCCCAGAACGCCTGTTCGATTTCCGGCACCATGATTTCGGCATTGGGAAATGCCGGCTTGTTCTCGGCGCCGATCAGGCCGTTGATGTGATCGCCGTGAAAGTGCGAAATGATCACGACATCCACCGCATTGGCGTCGATGCCGGCGGCGTTCAAGTTGCTGTGATACTGCCCGACCGCACCCTTGCTCTGGCCAAACATGCCGAGACCGAGGCCGGTATCGATGGCCACCAGCTTCGAACCGGTGTTGATCACTACCGGCGTATAGGGGTGTGTGACCTTATCCTTGGGCAGAAAATCGGCTTCGAGCGCCTGGTTGACTTCGTCCTTCGGCACATTGGCGACGTAGGTGTCGGACAGCGGATTGGGAGCAGCCCCGTCGGTGACGACCGTCACCTCGAAGCTGCCGACCTTGTAGCGGTACCAGCCCGCGTTCTGCTTGCCCATTTCCGGAGCCGCGGCGAAACCATTTTGTCCGGCGATAGGTGTCAGCGCGGTCGCCGCAGTTGCAGCGGCGGCACCGGCGAACAGTTTGCGTCGTGTCAGTTGGATCATGCGATTTCTCCCTGAGTGCCCGATTTTATTGCGGTGCGCTAACGCTACTCACCGAGAATAACACCCATTTTACGGAATTATTCCGCGGCTGTCCCGGTCAAACCATATAGGCGGCAGCCGCCAAATTCGCTAAACTGGCCCTCGTCGATAAGGGTGCGCCGAAACGTGCGGTGCACAAATGAAACAAAGCCGGCATGACCGGCCAACATTTCCTTGGGAGGAATATATGCATCGTTTGACAACAATTGCGGGCGCACTCGGCGTCGCACTGCTGATGAGCACGGGAGCTTTCGCTCAGGTGCCGTCCAATCCGGATAATCCTAACGATGTCGTGGCCGATACCGTAACGCCGCCGCCTTACGGCGAGCCGATCAATATCGAGTCCGCCAAGAAAGTCGCCGCTGCGGCCATCGCCGAGGCGAACAAGCGCAACTGGAATGCGTTCTGCGTCGCGATCGTCGGCCCGTCCGGCGATCTCGTTTATTTCGAAAAACAGGACAACTGCCAGATGGCGTCAACGACGATCGCGCCGCACAAGGCACGCACGTCGGCGCGCTATCGCCGCCCGACGCTGGTGTTCGAAAACCTGATCGGCAAAGGCCCCTACTTCAACTATCTGACGACGCTCGATGACGTGATCGCATCGCGCGGCGGCAACCCGTTGGTGGTTGGCGGCAAGCTGGTCGGCGCCATCGGTGTGAGCGGCGGCAGCGGCGCTCAGGACAATGTCGTGTCGCTCGCCGGAGTCGAAGCGCTCAAAACCACGACTGGCGCACCGGCCAAGTAAGATATTCAACTTCGCAATGAAACCCGCCGGGATGAAAATCCCGGCGGGTTTTTTAATGCCAAAAATATTTCACGGCCATTGAAATCGCGTCCCCCAGCGAGAGCAGCGTCGCCGCCCAGACGAACGCTGACGAAAAATTGGCCAGTTGAAACCGCCAATAAGGCATCTCGAAAATACCGGCAATCAACGGCACCACCGCGCGCAACGGCCCGAAGAAGCGGCCGATGAAGATTCCAGGAATGCCCCATTTCTTCATGAAGATTTCGCCCTTCGGGATCAAATCCGGATGGCGCGACAGCGGCCAGATATTCGCCGCCGAGTGTTCGAGCTTCAAGCCGACCCAGTAGGACAGCCAGTCGCCGAACGCTGCTCCCAGCGACGCCGAAACCCAGATCGGCCAAATGTTAATTCCACTCGCGGCAAAGAAAGCACCGAGCGCGACCAACGCGCCCCAGGCCGGGATCAGCAGCGAAATGAAGGCAAGCGATTCCCCGAACGCCAGCAAGAATACTACGGGGACCGCCCAGTGTTCGTTGCTGCGCACGAACGCGACGATTTGCTGAGCGGTTTCCTCGAGATCCATGGGAAAGTTGCCGAGGTGACTACGGGGACCCCGTGTCTAGCGCGGCATAGGCGCCAAAGCCAGCTAGGCCGGTAGTGCCGGTTCTTCGTCTGACGGGAAAAGATGCTGAACCGCGACCAGCCCCATGATCAGCAATGGCACCGCAAGGAATGCCCCAACCGGGCCCCACAGCCAGGACCAGAATACTAGCGACATGAATACGGTAAGCGGATTGAGCGTGAGCTTGCGGCCGATCAGGCTTGGGGTGATGAAATGACCTTCGAGCGTCGCAAAAACGACATACGCCAAAGGCGCCGCCGCCGCGTGGGTCAGCGTCGGAAACGTAACGAGCCCCACAAAAAACAGACCGGCTTCCATCAGCAGAGCGCCGATATAGGGAATGAAATTGAGAATGAACCCCAGCACCGCCCAGGCGATTGGATTTGGCAGACCGACCAAGTACGCAATGACGCCGGCGGCCACGCCGACAGCAAAATTGATTATCGTCACCATGCTCAGATAGCCGGTCAGGTTGTGCTCGATGTCATTCATGATCTTCAGTGTGCGCAGCCGTGCCTCGCGGTCGTCGAAGAATGCCACCAGCACGCCGCGCAGCTTGGTGCGACCCATCAGCATGAAAAATAGCGTGCCGAAAAAAATAAATACTTCGCCAATGGCCGGGGTGACGACGGTCACCGCCGGCTGCACGATGCTCATGATGTCGAAGCCGAATCCGCCGCCTTTATTGTTGGTGTCAGGCGGCAGCAAGGCGTTCCGCAAATCATGCAACGCGGCCAACGGCCGGTCGAGCACAAGCAGTTTCTGTTGAATCGTTCGGCTAATGTCCGGCGCCTTGCTGATCCACTCCACCGCGGGCGCCGACAGCAGGACGATAACGCCATAAAACACCGCGATGACCAAAAGCCACAGCACAATGGCCGTGAGTAAGTTCGGAATGCCCGCGCGCCCCGCCCAGGCGGAGATCGGCCCGAACATCATCGTGACCACGAAAGCGGAAACTAGCGGCAGAAAAACGGGCCGCGCGAATTCAAGCCCCGCGATAAACATGATGATGAAGATGCCGATTGTAGCCGCCTGCGCGGCTGTCCGCCAAAGCGCGGAAACTGCCGTAACCGGTTTTGGATCGTTGATCGCCAATGGCAGGCGCAGGGCGCGCGCAGGGCGGAGGATTTCCAGCTTTTTTTCCATGCCCTCGCCCGCGTTGATAACCCTAGCTAACGAACCAAGGGTGATTTGGTTGCGATAAAAGGCAAAAGGCCGGCAATGGGGGCCCGCTGAACCGTTAACCTCCGTTTTGCCGCGACTTTCAAGCAATCACCATCGCAATCAGGTCATGGCATAGTGCTGGCAAGTGATTCGCCGCGACACTATCTGAAGGTTTCAATGGCCAAGACCGCGAGTAAGAAAAAACCTTCGAAGCAGCCCGACTTGTTCGAGGCCGCTCCCCGCAAGGGCAAGTCGAGCGCGCGCAAGGCAACGCCGCGCGCCAAACCGGCCGGGCGTTCGGCAAGCGCTGAATCCGGATACACCGCCAAGCATATCGAAGTGCTGGAAGGGCTCGAGCCGGTCCGCCGCCGCCCCGGCATGTACATCGGCGGCACCGACGTAAAGGCGCTGCACCATCTGTTCGCCGAAGTGATCGACAACTCGATGGACGAGGCGCTCGCGGGCCATGCGAGCTGGATCGAAGTCGAGATGGAAGCCAACGGATTTGTTTCCGTCACAGACAATGGACGCGGCATTCCGGTCGACCCGCATCCGAAATTCAGGAGCAAATCGGCACTCGAAGTCATCATGTGCACGCTGCACGCCGGCGGCAAATTCGACTCCAAGGTCTATGAAACTTCCGGCGGCTTGCATGGCGTCGGCGTCTCGGTCGCCAATGCACTGTCGGAGCGCATGGAGGTCGAAGTCGCGCGCGAGCAGATGCTTTACAAGATGGTGTTCGAGCGCGGCAAGCCGAAGGGGAAACTGGAAAAAGCCGGCCGCGCGCCGAACCGCCGCGGCACCAAAATCCGTTTCCGGCCCGATCCGCAAATCTTTGGACCGAAGGCCGCCTTTGAGCCCGCGCGTGTTTTCAAGATGGCGCGCTCGAAGGCCTATCTCTATGGCGGCGTCGAAATCCGCTGGCGCTGCGATAAGGCGCTGCTCAAGGGCGTCGAGGACGTGCCGGAAAAGGCAACGTTCCATTTCGCCGACGGGCTGAAGGATTATCTTGCCGCCAGTCTCGAAGGCGCCACTTTGGTGCATCCTGACATTTTCACCGGCAATGTCGGCAAAACCGGAAGTCACGGCACGGTAGAATGGGCGATTGCCTGGACCGCCGACGCTGACGGGTTCCTGCAATCGTATTGCAATACGATTCCGACTGCCGACGGCGGCACCCATGAATCCGGTCTGCGCACCGCGCTGCTGCGCGGCCTCAAGGATCACGCTGCGCGCGTCGGCCAGGAAAAACGCGCCGCGTCGGCGACCAGCGAAGACGTGATGGTCGGTTCCGGCTGCATGCTCTCGGTGTTCATCCGCGAGCCGGAATTCCAGGGCCAGACCAAAGATCGCCTCGCCACCGCCGCAGCCCAGAAGATCGTCGAGAACGCCATCAAGGATCCGTTCGACCACTGGCTATCGGGTAATCCGCTGCAGGCCAATAAATTGCTCGATTTTGTCATCGATCGCGCCGACGAGCGGCTGCGCCGCCGGCAGGAAAAAGACATCGCGCGCAAATCGGCGGTGCGCAAACTGCGCCTGCCCGGCAAGCTCGCTGACTGTTCGAGTTCCGCCTCAGACGGCTCGGAGATTTTCATCGTCGAGGGCGACAGCGCTGGTGGCTCTGCCAAACAGGCGCGCGACCGGCGCACACAAGCAGTTCTTCCGCTGCGCGGCAAGATTTTGAACGTCGCTTCCGCCGGCAAAGACAAACTCGCGCAGAATGCGCAGCTCGCCGATCTCGTTCAGGCGCTCGGTTGCGGCACCGGCTCGCACTACAACGAGAAGGACCTGCGCTACGAGAAGGTCATCATCATGACCGACGCCGACGTCGACGGTGCGCATATTGCTTCATTGCTGATCACGTTCTTCTACCGGCAAATGCCGAAGCTGATCGACGCCGGCAGGCTTTATCTCGCCGTGCCGCCGCTGTTTCGCTTGCAGCATGGCGGCACCATCGCCTATGCACGCAATGATGCCCACAAGGCGCAACTGCTCAAGAGCGAGTTCAACGCCAACGCCAAAGTGGAGGTTTCCCGCTTCAAGGGCCTCGGCGAAATGATGGCCGCGCAGTTGAAGGAAACCACCATGGACCCCCGCAAGCGCATGCTGCTCAAGGTCATGCTCGCGGACAAGGACATTAAGTCCACCGCCAAAGCGGTGGAGCGGCTGATGGGGACCAAGGCCGAGGCGCGCTTCGAGTTCATTCAAGAGAACGCGCAATTCGCCAGCGAGGAATTGCTCGACGTCTGATCACTCACACTTGCGCAGCACCGGCGTCTTGACCCCCTGAGCCAACGCAACGCCGTCCAAGACGCGCACAGGCCCGCCCTCTGGCTGATTAAACATCGTGCGCCGCGTGCCGTTGCGAATGAGAAATGCCAGCTTCTGGCGTTCCTCACCACCCGCCCCTGGCTGGAATGTGACGGCAACCGATAAACGTGTCGCCGAAACCCGCTGCGCCGACAGCACACTATAACGGTTGCGTGCGACGCCGGATCCAAGATCGTGATCCTCCAACACCGTGCCAGCGTTCGGCGCAGTGATGCTAATGCGTGGATTGGCGATCCTGGCCGGCTGTTTGCAATCGACCGCCCAAGTGCCGAACAATCCGAAAGCGCGAAACACTTCTTCGACCGATGGGGACGCAGTGGCAGGATTAAGCGTCAATGCGGCAGAAAAAATGACCGCCGCAATCCGCATGTGTCTTCTGCTCCGCTCGACTCGAAATCTGCAAGTCAAGCATAGCAGCGCGACGCGCGCCGAAACAAATAACTTTAGTTTATTGCGGGAACTCCAACTTCGCCGCCTTCACCACGTCGGCGAATGTCTGAGTGTCGACATCGATGAGTCGCTTGAACGCATCGCCCGTTGGCCCGCCTGGCTTGACCGCCATTTTCTTCAAACCATCCTGCACACCTTGATCCGCGAGCGCGCGGCCAAGTTCCCTGGTGAGCTTTTCCACGACCGGCGCGGGTGTGCCGGTCGGCACGAAGAAGCCGCTCCACAACTGCGTGTTGACCTCCGGATAGCCTGCTTCGGCCATGCTGGGAATTTCAGGAATCTCGGACGAGCGTGCCGAGCCAGTCACCGCCAGCGCGCGAATCTTGCCGCCCTGGATCAGCGGGATCGCCGGCGGCCCATCGGAAATGGTGAACAAAGTTTGCCCGGACATCACGCTCAGGTTTGACTCGTTGGTCCCTTTGTAGGGAATAGCAACTGCCGGCATGCCGGTTTTAAGTTTCAGCAATTCGCTGGCGATGGTGAAGGCCGGCGACGACGTGCCGTAATTCGATTTGTCGGGATTGGCTTTCGCCCAGGCTACCAGTTCCTTCACCGTTTTGGCCGGGTGTTCCAGCGGCACCACCATCACCAGCGGGAACGATGCGATCATGTTGAGAGGGATAAAACTTTTCGTCGGATGGTAATTGAGATTAGGATAGATCGCGGCTGCAATCGACATCTGCCCGGTGGCGCCGACCAGCACGGTGTAACCATCGGCGGCGGCTCGCGAGGCATATTCAGCGGCGATGCGGCCGCCGGCGCCGACCTTGTTTTCGATGACGGTCGTGGCACCGGTATTTTCCTGGAATTTCTGCACGACAAGGCGCGCGAATATGTCATTGCCGCCGCCGGCGGCGAAACCGACGATGAAATGGATGGCTTTGTTAGGAAAGTCGCTCTGCGCACGGGCGTTGCCTACTAAAACCAGCCCCGCCAATAACACGCAAGCAAGCACCGTTCTATTCGTTTTCATGATTCCCTCCACCCCACACGGCTCGTTGAGGCCGCCTTTTGGAAAATCGTACACCCTCCGCCTCTAATCTGAAACGGCTTTATTGGGTGTGATATCGTTGATGCCAATGGCCACATCCCGCAGCCCCGCACACATTCCAGCCAAAAATGGTGAGCTTTTCGGCCACCCGCGCGGCCTCACGTTTCTGTTCGCGACCGAGATGTGGGAGCGCTTTTCCTATTACGGCATGCGCGCGCTGCTGGTTTTGTACATGGTCAAATATCTGCTTGATCCGCAACGCGCCAGCACCGTAGCGGGGCTTGGCTCCTTCAAGAACGCGCTGGAATTTGTATTCGGCCCTTTGGCGGCACAACCACTCGCCTCGCAGATCTACGGCTTCTACACCGGGCTCGTCTATCTTACGCCCGTGTTCGGCGGCTTGCTGGCCGACCGCGTGCTCGGCCAGCGCCGGACCGTTATTCTCGGCGCCGCATTGATGGCGGTCGGTCATTTCATGATGGCGTTTGAGCATTTGTTTCTGCTCGCGCTCCTCGTGCTTATTCTCGGCAATGGTGCTTTCAAGCCGAACATCTCGACCCAAGTGGGCCGACTATATGCGTCCGGCGACCGCCGCCGCGACAGCGCTTTCTCGATTTTCTATGTCGGCATCAATCTTGGCGCGTTTCTCGCGCCCCTTGTCTGCGGCACGCTTGGCGAAGAGCTGGGCTGGCATTACGGCTTTGCCGCCGCCGGTGTCGGCATGACGCTAGGCCTTGTGATCTACCTTTGCGCAGCACCTGCGTTGCCGCCGGATGCCTTCATCAAACGGGAAGTGTCACCACACCCGCTCGGCCGTGAAGAATGGCTCGCGATCGGCGCCATCATGGCGCTCATGCTGCCGGTGAGTTTGTACTGGGCAACTTACGAGCAGCAGGGCAATACCATCGCGCTGTGGGCCGATGCCTTCACAGACCGGCATTTCTTTGGCCGCGAAATTCCAGTCACCTGGTTTCAAGCGTTCAACCCATTCATGATTTTTGCCTTCACGCCATTCATCGTCGCGATGTGGCGCCGCCAGGGCGAACGCGAGCCATCGACGGTCGCCAAGATGTCGATTGGTTGCTTCCTTAATGCCGCGGCCTACCTGGTCATGGTCGCTGCAGCCTGGACTTCGGCCGGCGGACAGGCGAGCTGGCTCTGGCTGTTTATGTTCTTCTTCATCATCACCATCGGCGAACTTTATTTATCGCCAGTCGGCCTTTCGCTTGTTACCAAGGTCGCGCCGCTGCGGCTGCTGTCGATGATGATGGGAGTATGGCTATCGACGAGTTTCCTCGGCGGATTTCTGTCGGGTTACCTGGGTACGTTCTGGTCGAGCATGCCGAAGACCAATTTTTTCCTGATGCTGGCGATCATCTCCGCCATAGCCGGCGCCGCGATCACGTTGCTGATCCGCCCGCTGCGCACAATCTTAAAGGGTTAGTTGAGCGGCAAGCCGACATATTGCTCGGCCAGCGACTTCATCGCCGCTTCCGAGCCCGTGAGATAATCCAGATCGGCAAGCTGGCGGCGATGGTCGAATGCCGTCTCGTCCGGGAACCGGTGCATGATCTGCGTCATCCACCAAGAAAAGCGCTGCGCTTTCCAGACCCGCCGCAGGCAGGTCTTCGAATAGTTTTCCAAAAGATCGCTGCTGTTATTTTTGTAGAATGCCTCCAGCGCACGCGACATGAATACGACGTCGGCAAAAGCGAGGTTCATGCCCTTGGCGCCGGTCGGCGGCACGATGTGCGCGCTGTCGCCCGCCAGAAACAGACGGCCGTGCCGCATCGGCTCCGCCACGAAACTGCGCATGGCCGTAATCCCCTTTTGCAGGATCTTGCCTTCCTGCAACTTCCGGGCGCCGCCGAGCCTTCTATGCAATTGTTCCCAGATGCGGGCGTCAGGCCACGCCTCGATCGCTTCGTCGTGACCGCATTGCAGATAGAGCCGCGCCAAAACCGGCGAGCGCATCGTATAGAGCGCAAAACCTTCGTCAGTGTATGAATAGATGAGATCGTGGTCCGGCGGCGCCGATTCAGCCAGGATGCCGAGCCAACCGAAGGGATAATCTCGCTCGAACACATTGAGCACGCCTTGCGGGAAACTCGGCCGGCAGATGCCGTGATAGCCATCGCAGCCAGCAATGAAATCGCAATCGATTTCCTGGCGCTTGCCTTCGTGAGTGAATTTGATCTTTGGCTGCTTGGAAGTCAGGTCATGAACGCTGACGTCTTCAACTTCGAAATATAATGGTCCACCGTCGGCGAGCCGTTGCACCACCAGGTCCTTCACCACTTCCTGTTGGCCGTAGATCGTGACGCGCTTGCCAACCAGTGCCTTGAAATCGAGATGATGAAGCTCGCCATTGATGGCAATGTTGGTGCCCCAATGCACCATGGCCTCGCGGTTCATGCGCTCGCCCACGCCAATCTCGGTCAGGAAATTAGCGGCCCAATCCTCGATCAGTCCAGCGCGAATGCGGTTCTCGATGTAATCGCGGCTACGACTTTCGAGGATGATGGACGAGATGCCCTGCAGATGCAGGAGACGCGCCAGCATCAGGCCCGCCGGCCCCGCTCCCACAATTCCCACCTGCGTGCGCAAAGTTTAGCCCCCAACAATTGAGCGTCCCTTCCCTATAAGGGCTCGCTCACGCGGAGGCAAAGGCAGGTTAGGCGCTGAGCCAATCAGCCATCGCTGCATTCACCGCATCGGGCTTCTCAAGAGTGGATAAATGCCCACAACCCGGCACGACAACGAGCTTCGCGCCGGAAATTCCGCCGGCGATCTCTTTCGCCAGTTCCGGCGGCGTGAGTTCGTCGCCCTCTCCGACCAGCACCAAAGTCGAGCAGCGTATCTCAGGCAACAAAGGCCGCGAATCCGGCCGCGTCATGATCGCCTTGGTCTGGCGCACAAACGCTTCGGCTCCAGTCTCGACCGCCATGTCACGAACGATTTTCTTCAACGGCTCGTTGTTGGCGTGGTTCTTATGCAAAAACCGCGGCGTCAAAGTTTCAACGATGTCGTTAAGCTTGCCGGCCTCGGCCAAGGCAATGAACTTCTCGCGGCCTACTTTGCTTTCCGGTGTGTCCGGGCGC
>JAYTFS010000396.1:0-1991 GCA_043734185.1 Pseudolabrys sp.
CAGTCGTCGTGGGTTGTCGAATGGCAGGTCGGCGCCGCGCTGCTCAACGGCAACCGCACGTTCGATAGTGGCGTCGTCAATTCGGCGCTGCCGAACTTCGCCAGCAGCGGTTCGGTCGTCAATGTCGATGGATTGCTCGGCCTGTCCTACTGGTTCGACAGTGCGTCAAAGCTGACGCTCGGCTATCGCGCCGACTATTTCAAAGGCTCGTCGGCGTTCAATATCGGCACGGCGGCGGCCGACAACGCCAATCGTGTCGATCACGGGCCGATGGTCCGCTTCAGCATTCAGAAGTAATCGCGAACGCGGCGCTATTTATGCGCCGGCGTGCTTTGCGCCCATCGCGGCGTCTCTTCTTGAGCCTCGTCGCGCACGTCGTCGGCGGAGGGCGCCGGCATGGCGTTCAGCCGCCGCAGCAGGCCGCGGCCCCAATGCGCGATGAACTTGGCGAAGCGCAGTGCGATCCAATGCGGCGCGGTGTCGATCGAATAGGAGCGCAGCCGGAATGCTTTCTTCTCGCTGAGGGCGTCACAGGCGCGCTTGATCGGGTCGTCATAGAAGGCGGAAATCTTGGCTTCGCTCATACCCCGGGACGCAAGCCAGCGCGGGATATGGACGTTGCAGAGCCGCTCGACGTCGACCAGCACCTTGCGGGCGCCGGTGCCGGCGGCGGGACAAGATGAGGAAAAAGCGTCGCCGACCAGTACGATACCCTTCTGCCGGTAGCCCTTGGTGACATAGAGATCGACCGGCCGGATCTGAACGAAGCCGGTGACGGTGAAGTCGCCCATGATTTCGTGAAGCTTCGGCCAAAGCGCCATGAGCGTCTCGCGCGGCTGGTCGCGAAACTGCTTCAGCCAGGGATCGTGCAGGTCCCGGTAGGCGAACAGGTTGGCGCGCATCGTGTCGCCTATGGGAAACAGCGTGATGTACGCCATCCGGTCGGCGGCTCGCTCGGTAAAGTAAGTCAGTGCCGAAAAGGGGAATCCAGGTCGGCCCGCGGGCTGTATGTCGAAGCCGATCGAGGTTGAATGGCCAGGGCTGATGACCTCAAGCTCGATGCCAAGCTTCTGGCGAACGCTGATGTTCAGTCCGGTCGCCAGCACGACGAGGCGGGCGGTAATCTCCTCGCCGGTCGACAGCTTGATGGTCTGTCGCTCGGGACCGACCGCGATGTCGGTGACCTTGGCGTGGATGAATTCAGTGCGTTTCGGAATCTGCGACCGCACGGTGTTGACCAGCATGTCGTAGCGAATGCCGCGCTGCTGTTCGCCTGGCAGCCTGTCGACCAAATGGCCAAGCCGCGCCACCCAGCATTCTCGATCGGGTGTCGAAGCGGCGGTCACCGCGTCGGCGAGACCGGTCAGCCGCAGAGTTTTCAACTGTACGCCGTCAAGCTTTTCGCAGCGGAAATCCGGAAGATAGACAGGGTGCGGATCGACCACCACCGCGTCGATGCCGGCGCGGCCGAGCATCGCGGCCGCGACTGAACCGGCCAATCCTCCGCCTGCGATGGCAACATCGGTGTGCCGCAATTGGGCCTCCCCAAACCCGTCTGCTTTAGAAGAAAAGGCTCAAGGAACACTAAAACGCACGGCGCAATCCGGCCGGCCGTGGTTGGTATTGCGGTATTGCGGTATTGCGGCGAAGCTCCGCGCCGCCAGCGATCACGGTGAATCAAGCATTAACGCCGGACATGCATTTGCAACGATCGCCATTTACCGGATCGACAATCCTTCGGTGTTAATTGGCCTTCACAGCGTCAACTCAAGGCGCTCAGGGGTGCTATGTCGACACAGGTCATGTTCGAACGCCACGTCGAAGGCGTGCTCGGGGTCGATCCCGAAGCTGACCTTCAGGCACCGCGCGCGACCATCGCGGGCGCGAGCCGTCTGGGCATCGAGCTGTCGCTGCACCACGATCTCGCTTCGAT
Source organism: Pseudolabrys sp. (assembly GCA_043734185.1). GTDB lineage: Bacteria > Pseudomonadota > Alphaproteobacteria > Rhizobiales > Xanthobacteraceae > Pseudolabrys. The sequence continues at coordinate 1,934 of JAYTFS010000396.1, forward strand.
CGAGGCCGATTGGCGTGCGTTTGAAGAGACTGCCGATTGCACGGTGTTTCAGACGTTC
>JAYTFS010000397.1:0-3949 GCA_043734185.1 Pseudolabrys sp.
GTCGGCCGCGGCTGGACGCAACCGGGCGGGCGGCCGCATGCCGAAGTCGAAGCGTTGCGCCAAGCCAAGAAGAACGCGCAAGGCGCGACGCTCTACGCCACCCTCGAGCCGTGCTCGCACCAGGGCAAGTCGCCGCCTTGCGCCGACGCCATTATCCGGGCGGGCATCACGCGAGTCGTTTCCGCGATCGAGGACCCCAATCCGGAAGTTGCTGGCAAGGGCCACGAAAAGCTTCGCGCCAAAGGCATTACGGTCGATGTAGGTCTTGGCGCGGATGAAGCGCGCCGCGCCCATGCCGGCCATTTCGCACGCGTGCAAAAATCAAGGCCCTATGTGACGCTCAAGCTCGCGCTGTCGAAAGACGGCAAAGCGGGCCTCGCCGGGCGCAAGCCGGTCGCGCTCTCCGGCGAAGCCGCCCGCAACCGTGTGTTCCAGATGCGCGCCCAAGCCGACGCCATTCTGGTCGGCATCGGCACCGTGCTGTCGGACAATCCACAACTCAACTGCCGCCTGCCGGGCATGCTGGAGCGCTCGCCGGTGCGCGTGGTGCTCGATGCGGGATTGAAGCTGCCTTTGGCGACATCGGTGGTGGCAACCGTGAGTGCATCGCCGACCTGGGTGTTCACCTCGCGCAAGCCTTCGGCCATCGCCGAGGAGATTTTGACGCAAAAGAGCTGCAAAGTGTTCCGGGTCGCCGACCAGAACGGCAAGCTAGACCTCGACGAGGTGCTGAAGGTTCTGGTCGGACAGGGCATCACGCGGTTGATGGTGGAGGGCGGTCCGATTGTCGCTGCCGGTTTCGTCGGCGCCGATCTGGTGGACGAAGCCGTGTTGCTGCGTTCCGAGAAGAGCGTCGGTCCGGGCGGCATTGACGGTCTGGAAGGCATGGCGCTGAGCGCGCTGACCGAAACGCTGCATTCACGAGGCAGCGAGAAACTCGGCAGCGATACCGTCGAAATATTTGAGCGGACCTAATGTTTACGGGTTTGGTCACTGACGTGGGCGAAATCCGTTCGGTCAAGCCGAGCGCCAATAATCTGTCGCGCATCACTATCTTCTGCGCCTATCCGCGCGCGGAATTGGCGCAAGGCGCATCGATCGCCTGTTCCGGCGTCTGCCTGACGGTGGTGGATACCGGCGAGGAGGATGGCCGCACCTGGTTTGCGGTGGATGCCGCGGCGGAAACCTTGAGCGTGACCACGGCTGGACGCTGGCGTCACGGCACGTGCATCAATCTCGAACGCTCGCTCAAACTTGGCGACGAACTGGGCGGCCATCTGGTCGCGGGCCATGTCGATGGCGTGGCGAACGTCGTTGCGCGCGAGGACATGACGGACATGGCCCGCATTACGTTGCGCGCGCCGGCAGCGCTGGCCCGCTTTATCGCGCCCAAGGGCTCGGTGACGCTCGACGGCGTTTCACTGACCGTCAACACGGTGGAGGGCGATACTTTTTCGGTGCTGATCATTCCGCACACGTTGCAGGTGACGTCGTTCGGCGCCTTGAAGCAAAGCGACGACGTTAACCTCGAAATCGACACCATGGCCCGCTACGCCGCGCGGCTGATGGACACGAAATAGCGTATTAGACAGCCCTTGTTCCGGTCCCGTGCGCTTGCTACCACGCGGCTCAACAAGGAAATTTTAGTATGGCCAAGAAGAAGACCGCCGCTGTCAAGCGCGGTAAAGCACCGTCCAAGAAAAGCGACCGGCTGCGCATTCTCATCGTCGAGTCACGTTTCTATAACGATCTCGCCGACGGGCTGCTTGTCGGCGCGAGCTACGTGCTGGAGCAGGCGGGCGCTGAGTTCGATTGCATCACAGTGCCCGGCGCGCTGGAAATTTCACCTGCGATCGCCATGGCGCTCGATGCCGCGCGCAAGCCCTATGACGGCGTGGTGGCGCTCGGCTGCGTCATCCAGGGCGAGACCTACCATTTCGAGATCGTTGCCGATCAGTCGGCGCGCGCGCTGATGGATTTGGCGGTGAGCCGTAAGCTCGCTATCGGCAACGGCATTCTCACAGTCGACACGCAGGCGCAGGCCATCGCGCGCGCCAGCGCCGACGACCGCAACAAGGGCGCCGCCGCCGCGCGTACTGCGCTGGCGATGGTCGCGCTGCAACGTAAACTGAAAAGCTGATGGCCAAAGGCGCGCCCAGCGACGACAAGGACGCGCGTAAAGCGAACAAGCGTGGCGCGGCCCGGCTCGCGGCGGTGCAGGCGCTTTACCAAATGGATCTCGCCGGCGCGGGCTTGAATGAAATTCTCGCCCAGTTCGAAACCCATGTGCTCGGGCGCGAAGTCGAGGGCGAGCAATATCTTCCCGCCGAAGCGGCTTTCTTTAAAGACATCGTGTCGGGTGTGGTGCGCGAACAGCGCATGCTCGATCCGCTGATCGACGAGGCGTTGGCAAAAAGCTGGCCGCTCAAGCGCATTGAAACCGTTTTGCGCGCGGCGTTGCGGGCAGGCGCCTACGAGCTCGATCACCGGCGCGACGTGCCGGCGCGTGTCGTTGTTTCGGAATATGCCGACGTCGCGGCGGCCTTTGTCGAGCGCGACGAGACCGGCATGGTCAATGCCGTACTCGATCAGTTGGCGCGCACCTTGCGCGCCGCCGAATTCGATCAAGCCGCCGGGTGACGCGATGGCGCACGACGACAACATGTCCGCCGAAGATCGCCTGATCGCGAAGCATTTCGCGCCGATCGCGACGCATCCAGGCGCCTTGGGTCTTTCCGACGATGCCGCCTTCATCAAGCCGCCGGCCGGCTGCGATCTGGTGCTCAAGACCGACGCGATCATTGGTGGCGTGCATTTTTTTCCGGACGATGCCGCGCATACGGTGGCGAGCAAGGCGCTGCGGGTGAATTTGTCAGACTTGGCCGCCAAGGGCGCGCGTCCGCTCGGCTTTCTTTTGTCGCTCGCCATCACCAAGGATATCGGCGACGCCTGGCTCGGCGATTTCGCCAACGGCTTGCGAGGCGATTCCGTGTTGTTTGCCTGCCCGCTGTTTGGCGGCGACACGACCTTAACGCCGGGTCCGGTGAGCATTTCCATCGCCATGTTCGGCAGCGTGCCGGAAGGCGGCATGGTGCGCCGCGCCGGCGCCAAGCCGGGCGACCTCGTATTCGTGAGCGGAACCATCGGCGATGCGGCGCTTGGCCTGATGCTGCGCAAGGAAGCCGCCATGTGGAAGCTCGACAATGCCCGGCGCCAGCACCTGGTGTCACGCTATCTGCTGCCGCAACCGCGCAACGCGCTGTCCGAAGCCGTGCGCACGCATGCGTCGGCGGCGATGGACGTGTCCGACGGACTGGCCGGCGATCTCGCCAAGCTGTGCCGGGCTTCCAATGTGGCCGCCGAAATCGAGGCCACGCGGGTGCCTGTGTCCGATGCCGCCGGGGCTGTCATTTCCGCCGAGGCTGCCATGCTGGAAACGGCGCTGACCGGCGGCGACGACTATGAAATCCTTTGCACCGTGCCGCCCGAAAAGGCGGAGAGTTTCCGCGCCGCGGCGAAGGCGGCCAATGTGGCGGTGAGCGAGATCGGGAAAATCGGGGCGGGCGAGGGCGCCCGGTTCCTGGCGGCAAGCGGCAAGCCTCTTACTTTCAAGCGGTCCTCCTTCAGCCATTTCTGACGGGACGCAAGCGGCTAAGCCGGGGTATAACCGGCGAAACAATCGAGTTGGGAGCGAACGTGCCATGCACGACATGACGGCAAAACCGGCCGCGGCCACGCGGGATGGTCATGGTCTGGAAACAGTCAAAAATCACCGGCGATTTCCGACCACGGCATGGATGCGCAAGCACGCGCCGAAAAACGTGCCGCTGTTTGCCTATGAATATGGCGTCACCGGCGCCGGCAACGATGTCGGCATCGCCGACAACTGGGCGGCCTTCGACGCCATCAAGATCGTGCCGAAATACGGCGTGATGCCGACGCTGCCGCC
>JAYTFS010000398.1:0-5665 GCA_043734185.1 Pseudolabrys sp.
TGCGATGAAGGTCGGCCTCGACCTCAAGACCAAGTTTCCGGTGATCCAGGTCACGATATATGATGCCGCGGCCAAGACCCGCACGCCGGTGGAATTGCCGGAAGCCAAATAGCTTTGCGCTAGGCCATAGCGGGCAGTGTCAGGGAGGCTCGATATGAAGTGTTCGCTCAAGCTGCTGGCAGCGCTATGGCTCACGGCGGCAGTGGCCGGTTTGCCGCAAATATCGCGCGCCGCCGACTATCCCGATCGCCCGATTACCCTGATCGTTCCGTTCCCGCCCGGCGGCAGCACCACGGTGATGGCGCGCAATGTCGCCGACAAGATGTCGGCCGCGCTCGGTCAGTCCATCGTGGTTGAAAACCGCGCCGGCGCCGGCGGCACGCTCGGCACCCGCGTTGCCGCCAAGGCAACCCCGGACGGCTATACCATCCTGCTCAGCTACACCGGCACGTTTTCGATCGCGCCGACCGCTTATGCAAATGTCGGCTACGATCCGCGCAAGGATTTTGCGCCGATCGGCTTGATCGGTGCGGCGCCGAATTTGCTTTTGGTAACGCCGTCGCTGCCGGTGCATTCGATCGCCGATCTGATCAAATACGCCAAGGCGCAGACGTCGCCGATGCAATACGGCTCGCCCGGCGTCGGCACCGTCAATCATCTCGCCGGTGAAATGCTGGGCAATGCGATCGGCGCGCCGCTGCTGCATATTCCCTACAAGGGCAACGGCCCGGCGTTGGGCGATTTGATCGGCGGCCATATTCCGATGATGTTCATGCCGATCCCGGCCTCCATCGGCAACGTCAAGGCCGGCACGTTGCGCGCGCTGGCGATATCGAGCGCCAAGCGTTCGAAGGTTCTGCCGGATCTGCCGACCTTGGCCGAGGCGGGTCTGCCCGGCTTTGAGGTGGCGCTGCGCTACGGGTTGGCGGCGCCGGCCGGCACGCCGCGCCCGGTCATCGAGCGGCTCAACAAGGAACTTAACGCCGCGCTCGCTTCGGAGGAGGTGCAGAAGCGGCTGGAAAGCGAAGGCGCCGAAGCGCTGCCCGGCAGCCCCGAAGCCTATGCCGGCGACATCGACCGCGAAGAGAAAAAATGGGGCGCGCTGGTGCGCCAGCTCAATCTAAAGCTCGAATAGAATCGTCACTTGCCATCGCGCTCGCTATCCGCCGGTTGGGTCAACTGCGCGATCGTATCGGCGAAGTAGCCCGGCTGCCCCATGGCGAAACGCTGCTCCTGGAGCAGCACCATGAAGGTGAGGATCAGGGCGCTGCCGAGCATGAGCGTGTTGAGGACGACGGTAAAAACCGAGCGTTTGGGTATGGCCTGTGGACGCGGCAAGTTGGTTGGCAAGGGACATCTCCGTCTGGTTGATCCCGGCGCTTAAGCTTGCAACGCACCTCGCAAAGAACGTTTCCCCTTAGAATGATCGTTTCACTGCAGTGTGATCCATAGAATTTAACGAAAGGTCACTCGCTCACTTCGCCGCCAGCCGCAGCGATGTTTCGGCTTCGCTCAAGGAATGGCCAGGCGCGGACATGTAGAATTCCTGGTTGACCATGACCAAGGAGGCAAAAAACAACGCGGACGCCACCAGTACGGATTTCAGGAGAAAGCTTTCGCGCTGGGGTTTGACTCGGGGGCGGGGAGATATTGAAGTGGCCATTGGAACTCCTTTCGTCGGGACGTGCTGTGAACAATGCAAATACCGCGCCACCGAAGCCGCCATTTGCATTTGCCGCCTTGCAGCCATATTGTGCTGGCTTCCTTGCGAAAGCCGAACCGAAGCCGCTAAAAGCTACGTAAAAGCTGCTTTAAAAACGAAATGTTACCGATGAGGCCGCTATGACATTCCTGCAAATGAGCCAGTCACATCATCGTGTGTTGATCGCCGCGGGCGTGCTCGGCCTGACCTTGTTGGCCGCACCTGCGCAGGCTTTCACCATCGACGACCAGAGTGCTGCTGCCAGCGCCAACGCGGCGCGATTGGCCGATCCGGCCGCGCGGCTTTCGGGCACCGGCAACAGCGACGACAAGACCGTAATCCGGAATGGCAACATGACGCTGCAATTGGGATCATCGGGGCGTTCGTCGTTTGATTCGCGCTACAACACCGAGCGCATGTTCAATCCGAACGGCCGGCCGGGCGAATAAGCCGGCCGCTGAGGCGGCCTGATCACACCGCCTTCGCCATTTCTCTCAGCTTGAACTTCTGAATCTTGCCCGTGCTAGTTTTCGGGATTTCCGCAAATACGATGAAGCGCGGCACTTTGTAGCCGGCGAGATTTTTCCTGCACCATTGCGTCAGCTCGTCGGCGGTCGCCTGCTGGCCCGGCTTTAATTCAACGAAGGCGCAGGGCGTCTCGCCCCATTTCTCGTCGGGCTTGGCCACCACCGCGGCGGCGGCGACGGCTGGATGCTTGTAGAGTGCGTCTTCGACCTCGATCGAGGAAATATTTTCGCCGCCGGAAATGATGATGTCCTTGGAGCGGTCCTTGAGCTGGATGTAGCCGTCCGGATACATCACGCCGAGATCGCCGGTATGAAACCAGCCGCCGGCGAAGGCCTTCGCGGTCGAGGCCTTGTTCTTGAGATAGCCCTTCATCACAACGTTGCCGCGCATCATCACTTCGCCCATAGCCTCGCCGTTGCGCGCGACCGGCACCATGGTGTCGGGGTTGCGCACGTCGAGGCCTTCCAGCACCGGATAGCGCACGCCCTGGCGCGCTTTCTTCGCCGCCTGTTCGGGCCCGGGCAGCGCGTCCCAACTGGCGTGCCATTCGTTCACGACCGCCGGCCCGTAAACTTCGGTGAGGCCATAAACATGCGTGACGTTGAAGCCCGCGCTCTTCATTGCGGCGAGCACGGCTTCCGGCGGGGGTGCTGCGGCGGTGGCGAAATTCACCACGTGCGGCAGCTTTTTCTTTTCGGACTCGGTGGCATTGAGCAAGGTCGCCATCACGATCGGCGCGCCGCACAGATGCGTCACCTTGTGGGTGGCAATCGCGTCATACATCGCGCCGGCGCGCACCGCGCGCAGGCAGACATGCGTGCCGGCGACGATCGACACGGTCCACGGAAAGCACCAGCCGTTGCAGTGGAACATCGGCAGCGTCCACAGATACACAGGATGCTGCGGCATGGCGCAGGTGATGACATTGCCCATCGCCAAGAGTTGCGCACCGCGGTGATGATAGACCACGCCTTTCGGGTCGCCGGTAGTGCCGCTCGTATAGTTGAGCGCGATGGCGTCCCATTCGTCGTCCGGCATGGCCCAGACGTAGTCGGGATGGCCGCCGGCGATGAAATCCTCGTATTCGATTTCGCCGAGCCGCTCGCCGGTGCCGGTAAATTCCGGGTCGTCGTAGTCGATCACCAGCGGCTTTACCTTTGCGAGGGACAGCGCTTCTTTCATCACCTTGGAAAACTCGCGGTCGGTGATCACGACCTTGGCCTCCGCATGGTCGAGCGCGAAGGCGATGATGGCGGCGTCGAGCCGGGTGTTGAGCGTGTTGAGCACGGCCTGCGCCATCGGCACGCCGTAGTGGCATTCGATGCAGGCCGGCGCATTGGCAAGCAGCACCGACACCGTGTCGCCGCGCTTGATGCCGCGCCTGGAAAGCGCCGACGCCAGCCGCCGCGTGCGCGCATAAAACTCGGCGTAATTGCGCCGCAGCTTGCCATGAATGATGGCTGTGTGGTCGGGAAAAACGGCGGCCGCGCGCTCGAGAAAGCCGAGCGGCGTCAGCGGCTGGAAATTCGCTGGATTGCGGTCGAGATCGGTGTCGTAAGGCGTTTTCGTCATTGTCATTCCCCCGGCTGCCAAGAGTAGCCAAGGGCCGCGCGCTTGTCAGCCGCGCAGAAGTTCCCCCACGCCCTCGCGCACCAGCTCGACCGAGATGATGAACATGATGATGTAGGTGATGCGGTAGAAAATCTTGGTCGGCGTGACGCGCACCAGCCAGAAGCCGAGCGCGTTGGTGGCAATCGCCAAGGGCAGCAGCACCAAGGAAGTGCCGAGGCCCTTTGTGGAGAATTGCCCGAGCGCGAAATAGGGGACCACCTTCATCCAGTTGAGGCTGGCAAAGGCAATCGCGGTGGTGCCGACGAAGGTCATTTTTGGCAGCTTCTGCGCCAGCACGTAAATCTGGTAGGGCGGCCCGCCGGCCTGCGCGATGCAGGAGGCAAAGCCCGACAGTGCCCCGCAGAACACGCCCACCGGGACATTGGCGGCGCCGACATCCCTGGCGACCTCGTCGGCGATGCGCTTGGCGCCGAACCAGTTGTAAAGCACGAAGGCGATAGTCGCGGCGCCGGTGAAGACGCGCACCGTGGCGTCCGAAATATGCGCCGCCAGCAGCCAGCCGAGCCCGACGCCGATCACCGCGCCGGGCAGCACGATGGCGAGGATGCGGCCGTTCCAGTCCTTGCGGTAGACCCAAACGGCGATGGCGTCCTGCAGGATCATGATCGGCAGCATGATGGCGGCGGCTTCCAGCGGCGGCATCGCCAGCGCCAGCATCGGCGTCGCCATCTGGCCGACGCCGGCAAAGCCGCCCTTGGACAGGCCAAGCGCGACCACGGCGGGGATTGCCAGCAGATAAAACAGCGGGTCGGTGATGAGGGTCACGGGAAGGGCTCTCGTTGTAGCCTTCCGTACGCAATGAACGGGCGCTTCGCCAGCCTTGTTTGCGCAAACCTGTCTTGCACAAGTCTTGTTTGCGTTCTCTTGGCGTTCCACAATCGCGGGCAAAGACGAAACCGGGGAGGGGCCGTCCATGGACGCCCGCGCGAGCCGCTATCACGAGATCTATGCGCGCTGGCAGCGCGACCCGGAAGGTTTCTGGGGCGAGGCCGCGAACGCCATCGACTGGTACGAGAAGCCGAAACAAACCTTCGACGCTAAGGCCGGCATCTACGGCCGCTGGTTTCCCGGCGGCGTCACCAACACCTGCCATAACGCCATCGACCGCCACGTGCTGGCGGGGCGCGGGCAACAGGCCGCGCTGATCTACGATTCTCCCGTCACCAACACCAAGCAGACCTTCACCTATGGCCGCCTGCTTTCCGAAGTGCAAATTCTCGGCGCCATGCTGCGCGACTTCGGCGTCAAAAAAGGCGACGTCGTCATTCTCTACATGCCGATGGTGCCGGAGGCGCTGATCGCGATGCTCGCCTGTGCACGCATCGGCGCGGTTCATTCGGTGGTCTTCGGCGGTTTCGCGGCGAAAGAACTCGCCACCCGCATCAACGACTGCAAGCCGAAGGCGATCCTGTCCGCGAGCTGCGGCATCGAGGGCGCGCGCGTCGTTCCCTACAAGCCTTTGCTCGACGAGGCGATCAGGCTCGCCACGCACAAGCCAGAAACCTGTCTCATTCTCCAGCGCGCGCAATGCGAGGCGCCGCTGATCGAAGGCCGCGACCACGATTGGCGAAAAACCTGGGAGCACGCGGTCAACTTCGCCAAGACGTCGGAATGCGTGCCGGTCGCGTCCACCGACCCGCTCTACATTCTCTACACCTCGGGCACCACCGGGATTCCCAAAGGCGTGGTGCGCGACAATGGCGGCCACATGGTCGCGCTGAAATGGTCGATGAAGAATTTCTACAACATCGATCCGGGCGAGGTGTGGTGGTCGGGCTCCGATGTCGGCTGGGTCGTCGGCCA
>JAYTFS010000399.1:0-1806 GCA_043734185.1 Pseudolabrys sp.
CCGGGATTGGCAATGTTGATCGGGGCATTGCTGCTCCCGCTTGCCGGCTGTAACGACCCGCAGGACACCAAGACCGCCGAGCAGAGTTATGGCGCCTCGCCCACACTGCCGGCCCCGAAGAGCTCATTGATCCCGACCATCAATGTGGCCACGGCGACAAGCTGGCCGTCGGGTGCCAAACCGACCGCCGCCAGCGGGATGACGGTCAACGCCTTTGCGAGCGGACTGGAGCACCCGCGCACAGTCTATGTGCTGCCCAACGGCGACGTGCTGGTTGCTGAGTCCAACGCGCCGCCCAAGCCCGATGATGGCAAGGGAATCCGGGGCTGGGCGCAGAAGTTTTTCCAAAAGCGGGCTGGAGCCGTGACACCGAGCGCCAACCGCATCACGCTGTTGCGCGATGCCGATGGCGACGGCGTGGCGGAGACGCGAAGCGTTTTCATTAGCGGACTGAATTCGCCTTTCGGCATGGTGCTGGTGGGCGATGATTTCTATGTGGCGGATACCGATGCGATCATGAAATTTTCCTATCACACTGGCGATACCAGGATTGGTTCGCCTGGTACGAAGCTCGCCGACCTGCCGGCGGGGACCATCAATCACCACTGGACCAAGGACCTCACCGCCAGCGCCGATGGCACAAAGCTCTACGCCACCGTCGGCTCCAACAGCAATGTCGGCGAAAACGGCATCGAAGCCGAGAAGGATCGTGCCGGCGTACTGGAGGTCGATCGGGCCAGCGGCACATGGCGTGTGTTTGCATCGGGCTTGCGCAATCCGAACGGACCGTCATGGCAGCCGCAAAGCGGCGAGCTGTGGGTCACGGTCAACGAGCGCGACGAACTTGGTGACGATCTGGTGCCTGATTACATGACATCGGTGAAGGACGGCGCGTTCTATGGCTGGCCCTACAGCTACTACGGCGACCACGTCGATACGCGCGTCGAGCCGCGCCGTCCCGACCTGGTCGCAAAGGCGATGGCGCCGGACTACGCGCTGGGCGCGCACACCGCTTCGCTCGGGCTGACGTTCAACACCGGCAATCTGTTTCCGCGGGCGATGGCCGGCGGCGCCTTTATCGGCCAGCACGGCTCGTGGAACCGCAAACCGCGTGCCGGCTACAAGGTGATCTTCGTGCCGTTCGCCGGCGGCAAGCCTTCCGGCAAACCGCAGGACGTGCTGACCGGCTTCCTCAACGACAAGGGCGAAGCGCAGGGCCGGCCGGTCGGTGTCCGCATCGACAAGCAGGGCGCGCTTCTGGTCGCCGACGATGTCGGCAACGCAGTATGGCGCGTGACGCCTTCGACGAAGTCAGCGGCTAACTGAACGTCATTGCGAGCATAGCGACGAAGCAATCCGCCCTTGCTTTGTAGCTATGGATTGCTTCGCTGCGCTCGCAATGACGGGGAGCTCGGCTCACACCCTGAAATGCTTGCTCAGCTTCAGGCCCTGCGCCTGATAGTTCGAGCCAATGCGCTGGCCGTACATGGCGTCAGGCCGGGTCAGCATTTTTTCATAGACGAGGCGACCCACGATCTGGCCGTGCTCGAGGATGAACGGCACTTCGCGCGAGCGCACTTCCAGGACGGCGCGCGAGCCCTGCCCGCCGGCGCCGGCATAGCCGAAGCCGGGATCGAAGAAGCCGGCATAATGCACGCGGAATTCGCCGACCAGGGGATCGAATGGCACCATCTCGGCGGCGTAATCAGGCGGAATCTGCACGGCTTCTTTCGAGGCGAGGATATAGAACTCGCCCGGATCGAGGATCAGGCTGCCGTCCGGCCGCGCCGCGATCGGCTCCCAGAA
>JAYTFS010000400.1:0-18666 GCA_043734185.1 Pseudolabrys sp.
AGAATATTTGGCGTAGGCGTCCAATCTGGCCATTCGCGCTTCGCAGTTATCGTGCTGACACCCGACCAGCTATGGCCTTCCATACCAACGGCTATGCCATAGCTGATTGCCTTACCATTGCCCAAAACGTAGAAGAGCCGCCGTTTGCCCGTGTCGACGACGATAGTCCCTGGTGCGTGCTTGGTCGGGTAGTCCACCCCTTCGCTTGGAATGCGGTTATAGATTATACCGAAGGGAGTACGCATCGACCACGGTTCAGTCGCACGAGCTTCGCGAGTGTGCGTGGACCGAGCCGAGGCTTGAGCAGCTTCCGGTGCGCCGCTTGAAGCACAGCCGCCAAGCGACAAAACCGTAAAAAATACAAAGGCTAAAACAGCTAAGAATCTCACGACGCTACAAGCTCCTCACAAATAACGCATCCCACATTACTATACCAAAGCTATCGCTTGCCTCTAGTGCTCAAAGATCACACGCCCAGAAACTTTTCTCCGTGCGGAGCCTTTCGGTCCAAAACCAATGTTCATTTTTTCAGCTTACTACGCCGCTAGCGACTTTAGTTCATCTGTAACAACCGTATTGAGGATTTCTTCCAGTCGCGCAAGGACCCGGGCGACGGTCGCTCCGTCCATCACCCGGTGATCGTAGGTAATGCGCACCACTACATTCCCGCTGCTGCTTATAACCCCGTAATTCAACAACGTCGTCCATGGCGTTAATGGGTGCAGTGATTCAGCATTGAGGGCGGAGTAGACCGAAATCGCGAATGTTCCGAAGTAGGTTGCCCGATGCCGACCGATATTCAGTCCAAGCCACCATAACAACCGACGTAGTGGACGAGGCAGGCGACTGATCTGGAGCGCGTGCCGAAACTTCTTTATTTCATCAATCGGGGCAGTCGCGTCGTGCAAGAGCAAGCGGTCCGCTTGACGCAACGAAATCGTCTCCAGATCATTAATTAACATGGAGAATAGGCAAGGCTCGCCTCCGTATTCTCGCTCGATATAGATGTTGCCTATGCTCACGGGATATTCGTAGAAGTGGGGCCAGGGAATTTTAATAAAGGCACGCCGGAGATGAGGAAATTCACGGGCAACCAACGCATAGCCTTTGGCAAATATGGCAGTCCATCGCGGCCTTTCCCGACAAGCGGCTCTCGCCGCAACAAGTGGACCAAGGGACATTCGCCGCTGCACGGGAACTGTGGGGACGGCCACCGCAAAATGCAGCAGGTCGATGACCATGCGCCGCGCTACTGATAATCGGATTGCTTTGCCGCGCATCGGTTATGTGTAGCTTTGTGGTGCGTGCGGTGGACTGGAGGGCTTATATCATCCAAGGAATTATGCGCTTCGTGTGGGCGATATAGTAGCGATATTCATCGCCAAAAGCGTCGAGCATCATCTGCTCTTCCCGCAATATACGAAAGCCGAACAGAAGCCCCGCCCCGACAAGGCCAGATGCGCCCGCGAGCCAATTTGGCAGCAGCAGCATTTGCGAGAGGCCCAAGAGGAAAAAGGAAGAATACATTGGATGTCTCACGAGGCGATAGACGCCAGATTTTACCAAAACATGATGTTCCCGGACCTTCAGCGTGACCGACCAATTCCGCCCGAGATCAACATGGCTGCGGCGAAACAGCCACAATGCGCCGCCAAGTGGCAACAGCGCGGACCAGGCGACCGCGGGAACAAATGAGCGATCCAGCACCGCCGGAAATCCAGTTAAGACATACGCGGCGGGGATAAGGAACAAGCCCATCGTTGCGCTTGCGAGAAGCGTCCACTCCCGCCAATCCAGGAGGGACTTACTCACGCCCATCTTCCTCGCCTTACGTTCAAATGGGCGGCGGATGATATACCATCCTACGAGTCCGGCAAACCAGATAAGTGCGGCGACCGTCTGCGTCATAGTGATATCATCCTAATGCCGGCGCGCCGGAGACAACAGCGGGCCGTATTTTTAGCAATTTTATTTGGATTTCTGAACCGGGGGGAGTCCAAGCCAAATCTTGACGGCGGCGGTGCCGCAATGGGATTGTTTCATCTTCACCGTTCACATGCGATTGGCCAGGCCTAAATCATGCGTAAAATTTTGCTCGGGACATTCGCGTTCTTAAGCATCGCCGTACTAACACCGGCGTTGTCGGACGCCAGGGAAATCGTCCCTTTTAAAGGCTACTCGGCGGGCACGATCGTCATAAAGACGAACGAGAGGCGGCTTTATTATGTTGTTAGCGACGGCAAAGCGATCCGCTATCCGGTCGGGGTCGGCAAACGGGGCATGGCCTGGGCGGGAACGGCTCATATCGATGGCAAATACATCAATCCGGGATGGTTGGCGCCACCCTCAATCAGGAGGGACCCTGCCCGGGTGCCGGACGTCATCCCCGGCGGCAGTCCTCGCAATCCAATGGGTGCCGCAGCGATGACGCTAAGCGGTGGAGGAGAATACGCAATCCATGGAACGAACAACCCCGGCTCGATCGGTGGGTTCGTGTCCCATGGATGCATCCGTATGTACAATCAAGATATAATGGATTTGTATGAACGCGTCAGTTTCGGCACAAGTGTCGTCGTATTGCGGTGAGCTTGATATGGCCGCACGTCGAGAATTTTTCCGGTCCTGGAGCGCATACTTTGAAGGCCCGATTCGATAAATTTAAGCTGATGCAATTATTGTGCGATAAAAGGAACCATCATGAGGCCGCTTATAGTTACATTGCGGCTGCTAGGCAGCAGCATCGCGATAATTGCCATCCTGGAGACGTCTGCATTGGCGTATTGGCAATTTATCGAGCGTCCCGCGGGCGTTGAGGTAAAGCCATCGCCGCGATACGGCAGCCAAAAAGAATGCGAAGCCGCGCTCAAGAAAGCCGAAATCAGGCTCAAAAAGGCCTATCCCGACCGTTATCCTTTAGTGGGCAGCTGCGAAGAGTTCCATTAATTGCGATAACCGCGCGTCGCTGCACCCGACGGCTAGAGTGCCGGCATCATGAAACCGGTTAAAAAGGCATCCTTTTTGACGCATTATTGTTGGGTGTGGCTTATTTGCACTAGTTCGGCGATCAGAACCTCCCTAGAAACTAATGTGTCAATCCAAGAACACTAACTGGGGTGCGTTATGAAGAAATTCCTAGTCGTAATTTGCACGGCAGTCATTGCCTTGAGCGTCGCTGGTTGCGCCGGTAAAGGTAAGGCTCCGATGGGTAAGGGTAAGGCCCCGGTTGTTCAGACCAAGGGCTAAGCTCTATTAAGGGCTAAGCTCTATTAAGGGCTAGGCTCTTTAATGGGTAAGCTTTGACGTTTGCGACACTGACGAGAACGAGCCGGCTTAGTGCTCGTTCTTGTCGTGTCGTGAATGGCAGTCGTTTTTACTAGCAGGGCCCTGGGACTTTCCCGGACGTTTTGACGTAGACTGCTGTTACGACGATCTGTCGGTGATTTTGATCAAAACGAGGTAGCTAACCTCAGTTAGGGTTAGGGAACCGGTGATGCGGTATTCATACAAGCTATACAGGATCATCTATGTCCTCGTGGGCGTCAGCGTAGCTGCAATTTCATTTTGGCTGCCGGCATTGCCGGCAAACGCGAAAGATGCCGAACCCAAAACCGCAGTTAGCGCTGCACCGGTAGCGGCAACCGAGCCATCAAGCACGGCTGTACCGGCCTCAAAGGCCAAGCCGGCCCAGAACTCCTACAAGCCGTATTTTGTCGAATTTCGCGCTCGTTCGGCCGCAACCTACGGCCATATGTATGTCGTTTATGGAAAAGTGAACGGGCGCGGCGAGATTGTAACCAGCGACATTGCGGGCCTCCATCCGGCGGGCGACTCTAACAATTGTGAAAATTGCAGCGTTGTTGGCTGGATGATTGGGCACCTTTTATTTGTGCCGTCCGAAACTGGCGCCAGCGACGGCGACCTTGAAGAAAAATATGTTGCAGGTCGTTATCGCGTCATGGTGGACACGGCCACATTCAATAAAGTCTCCGCATATATCTCCAAGTTGAAGGCCGAAACGCCGATGTGGAATGCGCTTTGGCGCAATTGTGTCTCATTCGGAAATAGCATTGCGGATGAATTGGGCTTGAAGACGCCCGGCTTTGTTTGGCTGGAACCGAAAAACTATGTTGACCGTCTTCGGGAGTTGAATGGCGGCAAGAAGCAAGGCCCGCTTAAGTTTGCGGCACCCAGCTCGATGAAAACTTCGATGTCCACGCCCCCGGACTCGCAGGTATCGGGAACATCATCGCTGCCACGCAAGCCAAATATGCAGCCTGTTGCCGGTTTGCCAGCCTCGCAAGCGGTCGGGGTGGCGAGTGGGGCCACTCACTAATCTGCTGGGTGGACTTACAAATATTGGTAAATTTTCTCGCGCCGTTTGATGGCTGGCCGCGTTATGGGTTCCATTCAAGTGTTCGGCCCACAAATATATGGGCACAGACGATTGACGAACCACGTATTTTTGGCACCGCTAATTTAATTTCCGACATTCGCATTGATGCGCTTGGCCGCCGCTATATCGGCATCAGCGCCGGCCTTGTCGCCTTTTCTTCCCTTGTTGAGACCTCGATATAACAATGCGTCTGCGTCGTTCGGATTGAACCGGAGCGCCTCGCTGTAGTCGGCGATGGCGCGGTCATAGTCCTCCATATTTTCATATGCTAGCGCACGGTTATAAAAGGCGATTGCGAGGTTTTCATTTGATTCTATGCCTGACTGAATCAGCCTGGTGCAGCTCTTGATCTGGAGATCCCACTCAACCCCCGGGTTTCCCGTGCAATTCTGCCAATTTGGCGAAAGCTGTGCATTCGCAAAAACTACCATCGCTGCAAGCGCGATAGTTGCGGCAATTCCGCGCGTAGCTAATGCCATTATTGCGCCCCTCTACTATTCCTTATCGTATAAATATACGCGAATTCACTTCGAAAGTAACACTGGCCGACGACTACCGAGACTAGCGTGCCAAAGTTCGCTTTCCGGCACTCGCGTGCCGCACAGCTATTGCTTGGCCACACAAAGATTGAGAGCACCGTCAGGTATCTCGGCATAGAGGTCGATGACGCCCTTTCCATCGCGGAACAGGTCGATCTCTGATCTACCCGGGCGGAGCGTGTCCGTTCCGCCCGAAATCCTGCCCTCCGCGAGAGGAAACTCTGATCGAACGACGCAGTCGATTTATGGACCTGATATTTCCTGTTCTTTGAAACTAATTCCCTGTTATGTCGAAATCTTTCTCTGTTATTTTTCACAGGGAATTCAACAGAACCCCCGCATGAATGAGGTGGAGACTGATCCGATCAGGACTGCTTCCTCAGCCATTTGATTCCGGTATTATGGCGCAAACGCTACAAGATTTTTTTAGGTCGCCTCCTATCTTGGACTCATGAGCGAACCAATTGCAGTCTTGGCGCTTCGTAGGAAGCGCGACCAAATCTCAGGGACGATAGCGCACTACGAAAGGTTGCTGCGGGGAGCGCAGCAAAACCTGTCGCACGTCAACGCATCGCTGAGGCCTACAAGATCGCGGGCCTCGATGCCTGGAACAGAATGACAAGCGCGTGACCTTCGCGGCAGCGCAATATTGACCGAACAAAGCCAACCCCGTTTTCACCAACCGAAATTGCCAGCCGGATCAATCGAGATTTGGCCCCATGACGCGAATATGGGCTAGTCAACACGCCAATTGTGGATCATCTTTCCCCCCAAGGCTGCTTAAAGGCCGCAACATAGAAACTCGGGGATAGGGGAACGCCATGGCTCAAACAATCGAGGCATTCGTCGGTAAGTCGCTGGATGAAGCGAAGATCTCACCGCTCCATCGGAGAATTGTCGGACTGATCGCCGCGGGATATTTCTTCGACGTCATCGATTTTACCATATTCGGCTCGCTCGTTCCGTACATCCTTCAATCCAAGTTCGCGACGGGACCGGAAGTCGCCGCCATCGGCGCCGCCACGATCTTCGGCATGTTCATCGGCACCGCCGGCCAGGGTCAGTTCAGCGACCGGTTCGGCCGCCGGTTCATCTATCAGTTCAATCTGCTGCTGTTCGGCATCTTCACCATTCTTGGCGCGCTCGCGCCGAGTGTC
Source organism: Pseudolabrys sp. (assembly GCA_043734185.1). Taxonomy (GTDB): domain Bacteria; phylum Pseudomonadota; class Alphaproteobacteria; order Rhizobiales; family Xanthobacteraceae; genus Pseudolabrys. Next base: position 6,090 of record JAYTFS010000400.1, read on the forward strand.
ACATTGCTGATCGTCTGCCGCTTTATCGCCGGACTCGGATTAGGCGCGGAGCAACCGCTGGCCTTCGCCTATGCGGGCGAATACGCACCAAAAGCCATTCGCGGGCGCGTCCTGGCGATCGTTCATTTCATCGGTGGCGCCTGCGTGTGGCCGATCGGAACGGCACTCGCCCTTTTGGCCGGCAGCGTTGCTGGTACGCCAGAGATGGCGTGGCGTGGCGTCTGGCTGGTCATCGGCGCCGGTGCGCTGATCGTTTGGGTCTTCCGCTTCACGTTGCCGGAGTCGCCACGTTATCTCGCAACCCACGGCCGCGGCGACGAGGCCCTTGCTGTGCTGACACGCCTCGGCATTCCGGGACCGAAAGAGAAACTAACGACCGATGCCGCCAGCAACACAAAGAGCGATCCGTTCGGCGTCGTGTTCAAGATGTTCCCGAAACGCGTCGTCGCCGGCATGATTTGCTTCTCGGCGTTCTTCGGCGTCGCCATTGGGCTCGGCGCCTGGTTGCCGAATATCATGAACGAGAAGGGCTTCTCTATTACCAAGTCGCTCCAGTACACGCTGGCGATGAACTTCGCGGTGCCCTGCGCCAGCTTGTTCATGATGTATGCGCTCGACAAGTTCGGCCGCAAGATCACGTCGGTTTGCGCGTTTGTCGGCGCCGGTATCATGGCCATCGTGTTCTCGCAGGCAGGCACTGCGACCGAGCTGATCATCGCCGGCTTCGTCATGATCTTCTTCGTGCAGGTAGCCGGCAATTCGATGCAAATCTTCGCATCGGAAGTATTCCCGACCAATGCCCGGGCTTCCGGCTTTGGCTGGGCGGCCGGCGTCGGCCGGCTTGCCACGGCCTTCATCATGCCTGCGATCCTGCTGGTTCAACAAACCTACAGCCTCACGACCGTCTTCATATGCCTCGCGACGTTCCTTATCATCGCCGCGGTGTCTGTGACGCAGCTCGGACCTGAGGCCAAGCAGAAAGGCCTCGACGAAATCGCGCCGCCGACGTCCAGGGACATCGACGTCGGCCCTTCGTTCTGGCTGAAGTTCTCCGGAGCGGTCTCGCTGCTCCTCTCGCTGAGCTGGTGGCTGTATTTCTACCTCGCGGCGAAGGAGATCGCGAACACCCTGCCTTGCTTCCTCTACACGACGCCCCGTTGCGATACGCTGATCGCGGCGGCGGAAACAGCCGGGAAATTCGCATTCAAGCCTTATCTGACCTGGATTGGGCTCGCACTTATCGTCGCCGGGTTTGCATCGACGATGATGAGCAAACCCGCGACCAAAACCGCGTAAGCGAGACTTGATATGGACGAGGCCCGGTTCGGCAAAGTGCCGGGCCGGGCCTCGGCAATTCTAACCGGCATTTGATTGGCTACGCACGATGAGTACTTCCGTTTCAGGCGAAAGCGCCAAGAACGTCCGTTTCGTTTCGCGCTGCGACCAGGGCGGCCGCTCGGACGGCGTCCAAGTGATCCTGCATAAGGGTCATGCCTTTATTGGGCACATGTTTGCCGACGGGTTTTCGGTCGTCGATGTCCGCGATGCGCTGTATCCCAAGACGGTCGCCTTCGTTGCAGCGCCGAAAAACACCCGCTCGCACCATCTGCAAATCCACGGCGATATTCTGCTCTGCGTCAATGGGCCGAATATCTGGGCCATGCAGCAATACGCCAGCCAGAGCGACTATTACGCCAAGTCGCTGATTGACTCGGTGCAGACCGAACAGCCTTTTGCAGCAGGCCTGCGCGTGTTCGACATCGCCAAGCCGGCGACACCGCGCGAAATTGCCTTCCTCGACATGCCGGGCTTTGGCGCCCACCGTATCTGGTGGGTGGGCGGCCGCTACGCTTATGTCTCCGTGCATTTCGAGGGCTTCATCGATCACGCGTTGGCGGTGATCGACGTGTCGGATCCCGCCAAGCCTGCCCTCGCCGGCCGCTGGTGGTTGCCCGGCATGAACCGTGCCGGCGGCGAGACCGCGCCTAAGTCATTTGGTAAGCGCACGGCGTTGCATCACATGATTGCGGCCGGAAATATCGGGTATGCCGCGTGGCGCGACGGCGGCTTCACGATCCACGACATGAGCGATCCGCCAAATCCAAAGCTACTTAGCCATCGCAATTTTTCGCCGCCGTTTGGCGGCGGCGCGCATACGCCTCTGCCCTTGTCGGGGCGCAAGCTCTTGGTGCTGGCGGATGAGGCGACCTCCGCAAATTGCGCCAATGGGCTCGCCTACACCTGGCTCATCGACGTGCGCGACCCATCGAATCCGGTTTCGATCGCAACGCTGCCGACGCCTCTGGAAGAAGATTTCTGCGCCAAAGGCGCGAAATTCGGGCCCCACAACCTGCATGAAAACCGGCCCGACTCGATGCAGACCGAAGACCTGATCTTCGCGACCTATCACAATGCGGGCTTAAGGATTTATGATATTCGCAACATGTTCGAGCCCGAGGAAGTGGGTTTCTACGTCCCCCCGGCGCCCGAAAAGATCGTCGACCAGCGGCCCAACCCGGCCAAAGTCATCCAGTCTTGCGACGTCTATGTCGATCCCACCGGCCTGATGTATCTCACCGACACCAATGCGGGCCTCTACATCCTGCAATATGAAGGACGGTCATGAACGAGAAATTCGGGCGCCTCGCTCTGCATATGTGGACCATCGACACGACGCCGCTGGCGGAAGCGCTCGATGCCGCCAAACAGGCAGGATACGACGCGGTCGAGTTGCGCCGCACCGACTTCAAGCGATGTTTCGATGCCGGCATGATCAATGCCGAAGTCCTCGAGATCATCAAGAAAAGTGGCATTCGGTGCGGCGTCCTGGGCGTCGAATACGGCTTTCTGTTCGCCACCGGCGATGAGAGCAAGCGGCTGTTCAAGGTTTTTAGGGAGACTTGTGAGAACGCAATTGCCCTCGGCTGCGACATGCTGATGAGCGCGCCGGGACAAATCAGCGGGCCGATTCCGGACGCGATCAAATACCTGAAAGAAGCAGGCGATATTGCAGCCGAATACAAATTGCGGCTTGCGATCGAATTCAACTCGCAGCACGACGTGCTCAACAGTCTCGGCGTGCTGACCGAACTGATCAACGGCGCCGCCAAGCCGAACTGCGGATTTCTGATTGACGCCTATCACTTCACGCGTAGCGGCGCCGGCGGCCGCGGCTTTGAGAATGTGCCGGCCGATCAAATCTTCTGCTTTCAGTACAGCGACCTGTCGCCAAACCCGGTGACCGGCGTGCGCCGACCCACCGACCGCCTGCCGCCCGGCAAGGGCGTGGTCAAATGGCGCGAGATGCTCGGGCTGTTGGCGGAAAAGGGATACACAGGCTATCTCAGTTACGAAGCGCCCAATCCAGACCAATGGGCCCGTTCCCCCTATGACGTCGCGCGCGAGGGCGTCGAGCTCACGCGTAAATTATTGCAAGACTTCGTCCCAAACTATGTTCCTTGAGGTGACCCATGGCTGAAGAACTCCCACTTTTCCTCGGACTGAATGACAAGACGGTCACGGACATCCCGAAGACCGCCGAAAAGCAGCGCTACGTGACAAGTGTTGCGCCGAAGGCCGCCAATCAGGGCAAGTGGGTCGAGCAGCCGCGCATGCCGATCCCGACCGGCGAGCACGCCATCATCGAATGCCAGGGCAAGATTCATTCCATTGCCGGCTATGCGAAACACCGTGTCGATCAGAACTTCCATCAGGTTTTCGATCCAAAGGCCAGCACCTGGTCCCTGAAGGCACCCTTCCCCACGCCGTGTAATCACGTTGCTGGCGTTTCGATTGGAACCAAGATCTATACGTTTGGCGGATTCGTCGAGCAGAACCGTTGTCCGCATTCCAAGTGCTACGTCTATGACACCGCCACCGACCAATGGGCTCCGATTGCAGGGCTGGCGCGCCCGCGCGGCGCAATTTCGGCCATCGTGCTCGACGGCAAAATTCATCTGCTCGGCGGCCGCGATGTGCGTTCGGTGGAATGGCACGAGATTTACGATCCGGTGACCGACAAATACACAATTCTCGGCGGCATGCGCGGCTCGACCGGCACGCAGCCCTTTGTCGGCCAGCGTGACCATATGGGCGTCGCGGTCGTTGACGGAAAAATCCACGCTATCGCCGGCCGCATGGATAGCTATGACTTCAACACCGGATTAAACGCCGTCTACGACCCCAAGACTGATGGCTGGACCTTCCGCGCTCCATTGCCAACGCCGCGTAGCGGCCCGTCATGCGTCTATATCGGCAGCAAGATCGTTGTTTTCGGCGGCGAGGCCACGGGAAAAGTGTTCGGGACGAACGAGGCCTACGATCCAAAGACCGACACTTGGGAGGCGCTCGCGCCGATGGCAATCCCGCGTCATGGCTTGCATGGCGCGACCTGCGCAGTGATCGGCAACATGATTCACGTACCAGGCGGCGGTCCGGTTCCCGGCGGCCAGGTGCAAGGCGCTTATCACGACGCTTTCACCCTCGGCTGACGGCACTCGTCGCCAAATTTGCACGTTTGAATTATGTTGGGCGCCAGTGATCCCGGTGCCCAGTACAAATACTCAAAGCGCCATCGGAAAATTTATATGGTGCGAAGTTACCCCTGCAAAACTATTTGGTGATCGCAGCTACCGCGCCGGACGCAGGTCAATTTCGGCCACACCAACCGCCAGATTGAGTCCGGCTCGGCCCTGCACCGAAACCGGCTGCAAGGTGACCGTACGATCCGAACCGCCGACCAATAAATTAGCTTCCAGACCAGCGCCCACGGTCACCTCAGTGGCCGCGCCGCTGTATTGACCGGCAAGTGCCCCGAACCGCTTTTTACTCGACACATAGACGGCCCAAATCATCTCGCCACCGGTGGTAGCGCCGAGATCGAGGCCAAATTTTCTGATCGTTCCAGAATAGATCTCGCGCGGGCCATGCTGCGAAGGCATGAACATACAGGTGAAGTTCTTTTTCGAAGTAACGATGAGACCGATGCCCGCAGAAATATCACAAAACAATGTGCCGACTTTGGTTCGCTCCAGCATCATGGACACGGTTGGACCAGGATGAGTTATTGCCACGACGGCCGCAATCGCGGCAAAAGTGGTCAGTTTCCTATGCATAAATTATAGCGAAGCGCCCGTGCATTCGTCCTCTACAAATAGCGAGAGTATTCGATAGCACTTTAGGCAATACAACGTCCGGGGAAATTTGCTTTCGCGGAAGTCGACAATGGGCTGAAAACAGGGTCACAGCCGACTAAAACGGCCGGTTTTTTTGGCGGGAGTTGCTGTTTCGCCGGTGAAGTCTTGGCAGCCAGCCGGTCACCCTTGTGGGTGCGAACAACGGATTGGGCAATTTCGTCCCGATCCACCGCAGGCCAGGCGTTCCCTGGCAAACCAAGACCGGCCGACGGCGCGATAAAATCCATCGCCAGCAGCACCAATGCACCTACCAAGACATATGAAGCGAGGGGCCGCATCTGCAATCTCCGACTCCTTCGGTGGGAGCTGGGAGGACAACCACGCTCAGCGAAAAACGTTCCGCCAGTATCAGCGAGGGGCAAGCAACTGGCTTGCTGGAATTATGATGTGGCAGCGCAAGCCCTCGGGGTGAAACCCCAGTTCAACCTTGGCATCGAGCGCACGAACTAGATTCTGCTCGATCGCCATGCTGCCGAAACCCTGCTTGCGCCTCCCCCTTACCTTCGGCCCAAGCTGCTCCCGCCAATCGAAACTGACCGCATTGCCCTCCTCTTCCCGCTGCGCCCAGGTAATGGATACGCGGCCATCCGGCACAGAAAGAGCGCCGAATTTTGCGGCATTGACCGCCAGTTCATGCAACGCCAATCCCAGGTGTTGTGCCGCCTCCGGCTTGAGCGCCACTGCCGGGCCTTCAATCGCGACCCGCTCCGCGACGAGCTCGACATGGGCGGCAAGCTGAGAGTGGATGAGTTCGATTAGTGATGCGCCGTACCAACTTTCCCGCACCAACAAGTCATGCGAGGCAGCAAGCGCCTGCAATCTCGCACCGAATTGCTTCAAAAAACTTTCGGTGGAGCCAGCGTGTCGCGCGGTCTGCCGTGCCATGCCCTGAATGACCGCCAGCAGGTTTTTTGATCGATGGGTGAGTTCGCGCAAGAGCAACCGCAAAAGCGCTTCGCCTTCCTTGCGCTCGGTGACGTCAGTTCGGCGTAACGCGCTCAATTCCAAGGCCTGTGCATTGACCTGCTTTTCAAGCTCTCGGCATTGCAATTGAGATTCAGCAAGGCGGGTGGCGAGATCCGTGTCATCTGAAACTGACATTTCGCACCACCGCACTTTTCGATTCCGAAGGCCTCAGAACAACTTAACGTGGCTGTGAAGGTTATGTTTCATGCGCAACGAATGGAACTTTTCGCGCAGGGCCACGTTCTCTGTGCAGGTTTCACCGCAAATTCAATCAGTTCGAGGGCACATCATGAAGCGCGCAGCCAAATCCGCCGCCGCCGCCGAAATCGCGGCCATCGAGGATCTTATGGGCGACCTCGAAAAACGGCTGCGCCGCCTTTCAGGCTCTGCGAAACGTGAAGCGTCCGGCGCGACTGGGGAAGTTGGGGAGTTTGTCAGCGAGGCGCTCGACCGCATCATGACCCGCGTTCATGAAACCGCGAGCGAGGCGACCCATTCCGTTGCCGACGAGGCCTCGCGCTTTAGCAGCAACGCGATGAAGAAAATCACCCACGAAGTGGAAAGCCGCCCGCTGGTATTGCTGGGAGTGGCGGTGGGCATGGGTTTTTTGGTCGGCTTGTCAAATCGCCGCTAGAAACATGAACCTTTACAACACCGCAGCCGCTGCCGTTGGACGTCTGATGTGGCGGACAATGCTGGCGTTATTCGTTGCGATATTTGGCATTGTCGCGATTTATCACTTTACCGCCGCTGGAACTCTCGCGCTGGCAAGCCGTTTCGGCGACTTGCATGCGCAACTGATCGTCGCCGCCATATATACGGTGATTGTCGCGATCAGCCTCATCATCTTGTGGGCGACCGCGCGCAAGCGAGTAAAGCCGAAAGCCCCCACACTGAGCAATCCGCGCGCGACACAGATCGCGATGCTGATAGAAGCCCTCGTCGTCGGCTTTTCTCTGGCGAGAAAAAGCTCGCGCTCCCGCTAGAGCATGGCTTGTTTCAACTAGAACAAAATCTTCTTCTTAGCCGTTGTTCTTTAACTGGCGCGCCGCTCGCGGCGTTTGGCGTTACGTTCGAAGAAGAGCGCCTGGCTCAGAACAGCCGAGACCGTCGCCGGCTGGAACGGCTTGGCGATCAGGAAGGCCGGCTCCGGCCGTTCGCCGGTCAGGAAGCGCTCCGGATAGGCGGTGATGAAGATCACCGGTACCTCGAAGGTGCGCAGCATCTCGTTCACCGCATCGAGGCCCGAGCTGCCGTCGGCCAACTGAATGTCGGCCAGAATGATGCCCGGCCGCTTGACCTTGGCGAGCGCGATTGCTTCGGCATGGGTGCGGGCAACGCCGAGCACATTGTGACCGAGGCCCTCAACCAGGCCTTCGAGATCGAGTGCGATGAAAGTCTCGTCTTCGATGATGAGAACGTCGGTGGCGATTTCGGCAGCGAGCTCGCGGCCGGATTGCTCGACCAGTTCGCGCAGCTTCGGCACGTCGACATCCAGCACCTTGGCGGCGTCGTCTTCCGAAAGACCCTCCAGCGCGACCAGCAAGAAGGCCTGACGCGGCAGCGGCGCGATCTGGGCCAGATGACGCTCGACCGGCTGATTGATCTCCGGCGTGACGGTCTTGCCGTTCACCGGCACGGAATTCCAGATTTTCGTGAAAAGTTGATAGAGCGCGATACGCGTCGACGAGGTGGTGTCGAGCACCTTGGGATCCTGAATCAGGGCCTCCAGGGCCGCCGCCACATAGGCGTCCCCTGACGCCTGGTTGCCCGAGAGGGCCCGGGCGTAGCGGCGAAGATAGGGCAAATGTTGTGCAACTGCTTGAGATGTCGACAAGAATCCCTCCCGAACGATTGGCGTTTAGGCGCAAGGCCCCGATGAACCAGCATCCTAACGCTCCTAACGTGGCGCCGGCAAAAAAGTTCCCTATTTGTGGAACCATATGTCCGTTCATGGGTTTTGACTGAACGCCAACGCGGGGGAACCAGCCTAGTCAGGGCAGGTATTTGGGGCTGGAAACGATGAACGACGAGCGCAAACCCGTGGGACAAAAAGAACCAATGCAAGCCGCGGACCCCCGCAAGAAAGACAACGCCAAGTCGGGAAAGCTCGGCCGCGAAGTGCAGGCCCGGCTCGGCCAGCAATTGCGCGCGATGTATGACGACGTTGTGAATCAGGGTGTGCCGGATCGGTTCGCCGATCTGCTTAATCGTCTCGAAGGCAATGGGAATAAGGACAAGCACTAATGCCCATGGACGAGTCGGTCCGCAAAGCCGTTCTTGGCGCGGTGCCCAGTCTCCGCGCATTCGCTATTTCGCTGTGCGGTAACGTCGACCGCGCCGATGATCTGGTGCAGGAGACGATGCTACGCGCCCTCGCCAATATCGACTCGTTCCAGCCGGGCACCAACATGTCGGCTTGGCTGTTCACGATTTTGCGCAACCATTTCCGCTCGGAATACCGCAAGCGCCGTCGCGAGGTCGAGGACACCGACGGCCATTACGCCGACTCGCTGAAATCGCAGCCCGAGCAGCACGGCCAGGTCGAATTCCGTGAATTCAAGCAAGCCCTCGGCCATCTGCCATCGGACCAGCGCGAAGCGCTTATCCTGGTCGGCGCCTCCGGGTTTTCCTACGAAGAAGCCGCCAACATCTGCGGATGTGCGGTCGGCACCATCAAGTCGCGCGTCAACCGCGCCCGCACGCGGCTTGCCGAGCTACTGTCAATCGACGGCATCGACGATTTCGGCCCCGACGAGCAGACCCGCGCGGTACTCGCCGGCGGCAGGGACTAGACGGTCAATACGGCTGGTTTAGATCTTGCCCAGTAGCATCAAGATTACGATGATGATGAGAATGGTGCCGATCAGGCCGACGCCGCCATGGCCGAAGCCATACCCATAGCCGCCAAACCGGCCGCTGAAGCCACCAAGCAAGAAGATAATGAGTACGATGACAAGGATGAGTCCTAGCGACATGACGTGATCTCCTTTGCAAAGATTATTTTACAGCGACTATTTTTTCTCAATCGAAATGCCGCCCCCGCCGATGCTGATTCCTACGCCCTTGGGCTTCTGCCGTTCCTGATAGAGCTGGTAACCGAGCACCGCCGTAGCCACCGCGAGCACGGCGATGACGAGCGTGATGGTGTTACGATTTAGGTTCATGTCACCTTGCCCCAGTTTCAGCGCGGCTTCGGCACGGCATAAATAAGTAAGCCCCGGCCGGGTTTTGCCAGCCGGGGCCAACTTGCCGGACGTTGGCGTCAATGGGGGGCATTGAGGGCGCCCGGAGTGAAATTATTATGCACGGGTTGAATTTCGCGTCTGAGCAATATTGATCACCTCACAAAGAGATCAACGCTCAATTTCAGCGTCCGAATGCGGCTTATGTTTTGGCTTTGAATGTCGCGTGCGTAATAGACACCGCTCGCCCGTGAGAATCGCTTTTTATATCCACGGTGGCATCCAGCTGCTTGGCCAGCGATTGCACCAGGCTGGTGCCGAGGCCGGGTTTGATTCCATCGGAAGCGCTTGTATCCGGCTTGCCGATACCGTTATCGGAAATCGTCAATTTCCAGTCCGAATCCGACACTTTGTACGACACCAGGATGGCAGCATCTTTTTTGTCGCCAGGAAACGCGTGCTTCAACGCGTTCATCACCAATTCAGTCACGATCAAACCGACACTCACCGCCTGATGGGAAGCCACCGCGCCGGCATCAGCTTCGACGTTGAGCGTGATCGTCCGGCTATCGCCGATCATCGATTGCGCCAAGGTTTCACACAGCTTTTTGAGATAATCGCCGACGACAATTTTTGCGCCACTGCCGGCAAGTTGCAGATGTTGTTGAACGGCGGCGACCGATAGCACGCGCTTATGCGCGTCCTGCAATTGCAATCGCGTTTCCTCGGACTGAACCGTGCGCGCCTTGATCAGCAGAATGCTGGCGATAATCTGGAGGCTGTTGGCAACGCGGTGCCGCATTTCCTCCAGCAGCATGTCCTTTTCGCGCAACAACTCCTGGACCTGCTGCTCGATGGCGTGCCGCTCGGTAATGTCTTCAAAAGCCAGCAAAATGGCAGTGTGAGTGCCCTCTTCGTAAAACACCTTGCGTGCGTTCAGGCACATGATGCGCCGCCCGATCCTCGGAAACTCACGATCGACCTCATATTCTTCGAACGTCGCATAGTCTTTCGCGATGGTTTCCAGGAGCTTGCGAAGCTCTGGAATATCCCATTGGCCGCCGTCGATCTCGAACAGCAATTCGCCACGCACATCTTTGCCGTCGAGCTGAAAGGTTTGATAGAATGAGCGGCTTACAGCGGTAATGCGCTGCTTTTCATCAAGCACGAGCAATGGATCGCGAACGGTATCGATGATGGCATGGGAAAGCGCGAGTGCTATCCCCACCGGAATATCGGCAAATGGCACAACCTTCGACAATGTCGAAGTCAGCATGGGGACCTTTCGCCTCGTTTTCTAAACGAGGGCAACACGGACAGATTTTCAGCAATTAGGCGCGAAGCGCCGGGGCGCATTCATCGCGCGCCAAATTGACCGTGCGCCTTAAAATGTCAAGAGTCGAGGACCGTACATAGTGGCAAGGTTACCTATTCGTCATCCAGAGGCCGCCAAATACCTCCCAGACTCGCGCGCCGCGCATGGAACCGGGCAACAATCAGCGAGTTTCCTTCGGGTGTATTGCGTTCGGGAGTAGGATTCATGGCACCCAGGCCGAATTGGAAGGGTTTTCTGAAATTGTCGCTGGTTTCCTGCGCGGTGGCCATGTATTCGGCGACCAGCACGAACCAGCGCGTCCGTTTCAACATCATCAACCGCAAAACCGGCAACCGTATCCATAACGAAGTCGTGGATGCGGAAACCGGCGACCCGGTCGATCAGGAGGACCGCGCCAAGGGCTACAAGCTCGACAGCGACCAGTATTTGCTGCTCGAGGATGAAGAACTCGACAACGTGGCGCTGGAAAGCACCCACACCATCGACATCGAGGAATTCGTGCCGATGTCGGAGGTTGATCGCATCTATCTCGACGAATCCTTCTACATCGTGCCGCAGGACGACGTGGCGCAGGAAGCCTTCGCCGTGATCCGTGACGCCATGGAAAAAGAAGATCTGGCGGGACTGGCGCGCGTCGTGGTGTACCGGCGCGAGCGGCTATTGTTACTGCGCCCGCGCGGCAAGGGATTGATGGCGACAGCGCTGCGTTACAAGAATGAAGTGCGAGACGAAAAGGATTATTTCGACGACATCAAGAACATCAAGGTGCCGCCTGACATGCTCAAGCTGGCGACCCATATCCTGGAAACCAAGAAAGGCCACTTCAAGCCGGAGAAATTCGAGGACCGCTACGAAAATGCGGTGCTTGCATTGATCAAGGCCAAGCGCGCCGGAAAAGAACCGCCAACCGTGGCCGACGCTAAACCGAGCAATGTGATCAATCTGATGGACGCGCTGCGCCGTAGCGCCAGGGCGGATCGCACATCGCGGGCCACTTCGCGCAAGGGCAGCAAGCGCGCTCCAGCGCGCCGCAAGGTTAAAAAAGCGGGCTGATTTAGATGGCGGGGCTAACGACCTATCACGGCAAGCGGCGCTTCGGCGTCACCGCCGAACCGAAAGGTAAGGTCGGCCGCGCCAAGGGCCACGCCTTCGTCATCCAGAAGCACGCGGCGCGGCGGCTGCATTATGACCTGCGGCTTGAACTCGACGGCGTCATGAAAAGCTGGGCAGTGACGCGCGGCCCGAGCCTCGTTCCCGGCGACAAGCGCCTCGCCGTGCAGGTTGAAGATCATCCGATCGACTACAACGAATTCGAAGGCAATATCCCGAAAGGCGAATATGGCGGCGGCACCGTCATGATCTGGGATCGCGGCACGTGGGTGCCGGAGAACGATCCACACAACGGCCTCGCCAAAGGCCATCTGTCGTTTTCGCTCGATGGCGAGAAACTCCACGGCGCCTGGCACTTGGTGCGCATGCACCGGCGACGCGGCGAGAGGCGCGACAACTGGCTGTTGATCAAGTCGCAGGACGATACCGCACGCAAGGCGCGCGACCAAGATATCCTGGACGAGCAGCCGCTGTCGGTAAAATCTGACCGCAACATGGACGAGATCGCGCAAGGCGTTCGCCCGCGCAAGGCCGAGAAGAAAACCAGCCGCAAAAAAACAACAAATAAAGCAAAGAAGGCGACCGCCAAGCGCAAATCGAAACGCAAGCGCGCCGGTGCCGCCCCCCTGCCCGATTTCGTTGCGCCGTGCCTGACGATGCTCGCCGACAAGGCGCCCGAAGGCAACGACTGGATCCACGAGATCAAATTCGACGGCTATCGCCTCCAGGCCCGGCTCGACGGCGGCAAGGTCAAGCTGTTCACCCGGAGCGGTCTCGACTGGACG
>JAYTFS010000401.1:0-3648 GCA_043734185.1 Pseudolabrys sp.
ACGTTAGCGGTTCTATTGGCTCGATCAACTCGCACCCTTCGCAATGGGCCAGTTGCACAGAAGCGTGTTTCGGCCCCAAATTACGCGTCCGCCAAGGAGGCCCGCATGAACGTCGATGCCAAGCCGCAACGCAGCTTCAAGCTCGAGCCAGTGCATCCAAAGCCCGAGGAGGCGCACACCATGCCTTACGCGCCGGCGGTGCATATCGTCGGCGCCTGCGACCTGATGTTCCTGTCGGGCGCGACGCCGTCGCCGCTCTACCACAAGCATCCGCATGTCGACGCCGAGCACGTGCATCCGCATTCGATCGAGGAGCAGACCACACGGGCGATGGAAGCGATCAAGTCGATCCTCGATCATACCGGCGCGACCTGGCGCGACGTGGTGAAAGTGACGAAGTATCTCACTGATTTCCGCGAAGCCGACGCCATGCACGCCACCATGGCCAAATATTTCGGCGACTGGCGGCCGGCCTCAACGACGGTGTGCATCAACCAGTTGTCGTCGCCTGGCGCGCGCATCGAGCTCGACATGATCGTGGCGCTGCCGAAGAAGGTTTCGTGACACTTTCTCCCGCGCTTGCCCGCATCGTCGCGGCGGAATATCCGCGCTTTTCCGCGTCCGAGATGGTGCGGCGGCGCGCGGCAATCACAGATCTGCTGGCGCGGGCCGAATGCGACCATCTGGTGTTCTGCGGCACCAATCGCTTTGGCTCAGGCGTGCAATGGCTGACGCAATGGCCGGTGACCGCCGAGGCGGTCGGCGTGCTGACGCCCAATGAGCGCGACGCTTTGTTCGTGCAATGGGTCAATCATGCTCCGCAGGCGCGGCTGCTCGCCGACCAGGCCGATGTGGCGTGGGGCGGCGAATCCTGCATTCAAGCCGCGGTCGAGGTGCTGACCAAACGCGGCGCGCGGCCGGATCGCGTGGCGACGCTCGGACCGTTGAGCGCCGAACAGCACGCGGTCCTGTCGGCGCGCTTCGGAAAATTGAAGAGCCTCAACCGCGACTATGTTCGCCTGCGACAGGCGAAGTCGGCCGAGGAACTCGACTGGCTGCGCATCGGCGCGCATTTCAGCGATCTCGGCATGGCGGCGCTGCGCGACGGATTGAAAATCGGCATGAACGAGCGCGAACTGGGCGAGCTCGTCGAGCGCGCTTATGTCGCGCAAGGCGCAACCAACGTCATCCACTACATCGGCGTCACTTCGATGGCTGCGCCAGATCTGGGCGTGCCGCGGCAATTTCCGTCGATGCGCCGTGTGCAGGCCGGCGATGTGGTGGTCGCCGAAATCAGCGCGGCCTTCTGGGAGCATCCGGGGCAGGTGTTGCGCAGTTTCGCGTTGGGCGAGCCCAGCAAGCTCTATCGCGATCTCCACGCGGCGGCCGACAAGGCGTTCGATGCGATTGCCGCGGTGCTCCAAGCCGGCGTCATGCCGGCGCAGGTGATCGAAGCCTCCGGCGTGATCGAAGACGCCGGCTTCACCATCATCGACGATCTGTTTCATGGCTACGGCGGCGGCTATCTGCCGCCGATCCTCGGCAGCAAGAGCCGCCCGGCCGGTCCGGTGCCCGAGGCACTGTTGCGCGCCGGGCAGACGGTGGTGATCCAGCCCAATGTGACGACGCACGACGGCAAAGCCGGCGTGCAGACTGGTGAGATGGTGGTGATTACGGAAACCGGCATCAAGCGGCTGCACGCGATGCCGCGCGGGTTCCATATTATTTGAGTTGTTCCGCCATCCAGTCGGCGCTCTGCGAGCGCCAGCGGTAGGCGCGGTTGGTGGCGATGTGGTTGCCGTCCTCGATCATCATCAGTTCGACCGGGCCTTTCACCTCGCGCGCCAGGCGCTCGGCGTCGGCCGCCGGCACGATGCGGTCGAGCCGGCCGTTCACGATGAAAATAGGGCAGGTGATGTTGCCCGCGATACCTTCGAGCGACAGCGACAAGGCGATATTGCGGGCGTCCTCATCGGTCCGGCTATGGCTGCGCACGCGGAACGCCTCGCGCGTCAATTCCGGCAAGTTGTCCCAGTTGGCGCCAAAGTTGAATGGGCCGCCGAGCGCAATGCAGGCCTTGATGCGTTTCTCGAAGGCTGCCGCGCGCGGCGCATAATAACCGCCGAGGCTGACGCCCCACATGCCGATGCGTTTTGAGTCCAGATCGAGGCGGGCGCCGACATAATCGAGCACGTTTTTGACAGGCACTTCGTAATCGCCGCGAATGCCGAAATCGTATTGCGCCTCGCCCTGGCCGGGGCCTTCGAAGATCAAGGTCGCCAAACCGCGCGCCAGGAACGGCGCCTCATAGGCGTCGCCTTCTTCCTTGGTGGAGTCGAGCCCGACCGCCATGACGACGACCGGTGGCTTCTCGACGCCTGCGGGCTTGCGCAGGATGCCGGCAAGTTTTTTCCCCTCATAGGGAATTTCGACGCGCTCGCCGAGCGGCCGCAAATGAGGAAGCGCCGCTTGACGGCACTCGATCTGTTTCAGGTGCGCCGCCTTCATCTGTGCCTGGTCGTGCACGAACAGAAACGACGCGAAGTGGTAATAGACGCCGGCGCGCTGCAGGCATTCACTGGCAGTGAGGAAATGCTTGTTCGCCAGGGCGTCACGACCGAGCTTCTCGTGATGCGCGGCGCGTTCCGACCAGGCCCGGCACCAGTCACTATAGGACGAGATCGAGCCGGTGACTTCCTCGAAGTCGGTCAGCACGACGCCATTGGCGACAAAGCGCGGGCCCCAATGCGAGATCGCGGCCTTGAGCTGAGGGTCGGATGATTTGGGCTGGGATATGTTCATCGTTCGAGCACGAATTCAGCCTCGCGGGCTTCGCGCATCAGCGTGCTCCAGACTCGCTCCCGCAATTCGGCAAAGCGCGGCTTGCGCAGTGTTTCCCGCGTGCGCGGCTCCGGCAGATCGATGGCGATGGTCTCGTGGATGCTGGAGGGGCGCCCCTTGAGCACGATGACGCGGTGGCCGAGCAGCACGGCTTCCTCGATAGAATGCGTGACGAAGATCATCGCCGTCGGCCGCTCTTCCCAGATGCGCAGCAATTCGAATTGCAGGATCTCACGCGTCTGCGCGTCAACCGCGGCAAATGGTTCGTCCATCAGCAGGACGTTGGGTTCAATGGCAAGCGCGCGGGCAAGCCCGCAACGCTGCTGCATGCCGCCGGACATTTGATAGGGGAACGCCGCTTCGAAACCGCTTAAACCCACCAGCTTGATGAACTCCGGCACCTTGCGCTCGATCTCCGCCTTCGGCGCGCCGGCCATGCGCAAGCCATAGGCGACGTTCTCGTAAACGGTTTTCCACGGAAACAAACCGAAATGCTGGAACACCATGGCGACGCCAGCGATCGGCTCGGTGACGCGCTCATCGCCGACCAGGATTTCGCCGGCATCGTGCGGCAGCAGGCCGTCGATGCAGCGCAGCAGCGTGGTCTTGCCGCAGCCGGACGGCCCGACAATGGCGACGATCTCGCGTTCGCCGACTTCGAAGTCGATGTTGCGGAACACTTCGAGCGCGCCGTAGTACTTGCCGAGACCGCGGACGCGGATGCGCGGTTGAGTTGTCACTCAGCGGCCTGTGTTGAGGGCTTGGCGTTGATCTTGGCCCAATAGTCCTCGGCCATCTTCGAGCGTT
>JAYTFS010000402.1:0-5513 GCA_043734185.1 Pseudolabrys sp.
TGATCACGAGCAGAATGCATCGACTTCGACGGTGCGGCTCGCTGGCTCCTCCGGAGCTAATCCGTTTGCCTGCATCGCCGCCGGCTGCGCCTGTCTATGGGGTCCCGCGCATGGCGGCGCCAACGAAGCGGCGCTCAACATGCTGCGCGAAATCGGCTCGGTCGATCGCATTCCGGAATTCGTCAAGCGCGCCAAGGACAAGAACGATACCTACCGCCTGATGGGCTACGGCCATCGCGTTTACAAGAACTACGATCCTCGCGCCAAAATCATGCAGAAGACCTGCCATGAAGTCCTGGCCGAACTCGGTATCAAGGACGATCCACTGCTCGATGTCGCTATGGAGCTGGAAAAGATCGCGCTGCACGACGAATATTTCATCGAGAAGAAACTATACCCGAACATCGACTTCTATTCGGGCATCACGCTAAAGGCGATGGGCTTCCCGACGACCATGTTCACAGTGCTGTTTGCCGTGGCGCGCACCGTCGGCTGGATCGCGCAGTGGAAGGAAATGATCGAGGACCCCAAGCAGAAGATTGGCCGTCCGCGCCAGCTTTATACCGGCGCGACGACGCGCGATTACGTCCCGATATCGCGGCGGAAGTAGATTTCAGAGCCAGGGTGATTTGACGAGCTTGGACGGCGGCGCGTTGCCGTTGAGTTTGGGCGCTGTGGCCCCATCATAGGCCCAGGTCACAAAAGCGCCGCCCCAGGTGAAGCCGCCGCCGAACGCGGCGAGCAACAGGCGATCACCGGTTTTCAGTTTCGCTTCGTAGTCCCACAGGCAGAGTGGGATCGTCGCCGTGGTAGTGTTGCCGTATTTGTGGATGGTGAACATCACCTTGTCGAGTGGCAGACCGAGGCGTTCGGCCGTCGTCTCGATGATGCGGCGGTTAGCCTGGTGCGGAACGGCCCAATCGATCATGTCGGCGGTGAGATTGTTGCGCGCCATGATGTCGCGCGCGACTTCCGTCATACCGGAGACGGCGTATTTATAAACGGAAGCGCCTTCCTGATGGACGTAATGCAGGCGCTTGGCGACCGTATCAGCGGTCGGCGGCATGCGGCTACCGCCGGCTTTCTGGTGGAGATACTGCGCGCCGGAGCCGTCCGAGTGCAGAACTGTATCCATGATGCCGTATCCCGCGGCACTCGGCTCGAGCAGCACGGCACCCGCGCCGTCACCGAACAGCACGCAAGTGGCGCGGTCGGTGTAATCGACTATGGCCGACATCTTGTCGGCGCCAACCACGACAACCTTCTTGTAGGTGCCGGCAGCAATGAACTGATTGGCGACCGTCAGCGCATAGAGGAAGCCCGAACATGCCGCCTGGATGTCGAAACTCCCGACATTGCGGATGCCAACCATATCGCAGATCAGGTTGGCAGTGCACGGGTGCAAGAAATCCGGGGTCACGGTCGCGCAGATCAGAAGCTCGACGTCTTCCGGCTTGGTCTTGGTTTTGGCGAGCAGGCCGCGCACCGCTTCAGCACCCATGTGCGAGGAGCCCAACCCCTCACCCTTGAGGATGTGACGCTCCTTTATGCCGGTGCGCTCGGTAATCCAAGCATCAGTGGTGTTCACCATGCGCGCGAGGTCGGCATTGGTGAGCACGTCCGGCGGCAAATAGCCGTGGACGGCGGTGATCGCGGCGCGGACGGGAAGGGTCAAAGGCTTAAATTCCACAATTAAGGCCGAGGCTTAAGGCCGGTAGGCCTCGCCGGCAAACTACGCCGTTGTAGGCACGGACGCCACTGTTTCGCGCTTCTGTTGGTTAAGGGCGGCGGCGCAATCTAAAATCACGGCCGCCGCGCGGTCGCTGGGCACGACTTTGCCCATTTCCATGGTGGAATCGAGGCGCGCAAAGGCCTCGATTTGCCGACGCCGCTCCGGTGTATCTGACATGAGCGGCATGAGCGCAGCAGCGAGTTTTTCGGGCGTGCAGGCCCGTTGCACCAATTCAGGCACGGCTTTCTCACCTAGAATCAAGTTCGCCAGAATAATCGATGGTACTTTGATCATGAGATGGGCGATTAATTCCTCCAGCAGAGAGATCCGATAGGCGGCGACCATGGGCACCCCCGCCACGGCAAGTTCGAGTGTCGAGGTGCCCGACTTTGCGAGCGCGGCTCGTGCGGTGCGAAAGGCTGAGGCTTTTTCGTCAGGTGCAGTCACCACGCGCACCGGCACCGGCCATGATTTGACCGCCTCGCGCATCCGTTCGGCCAGTCGCGGGACGGCAGGCACCACCGCCTGCAACCCTCCGATGCGATCACTCACGAGCCCGGCCGCCGCGCCGAATATTCCGGCCATGCGCTGGATTTCGCCCGCACGACTGCCCGGCATCACCAGCAGAATGGGAGGCTCGCCGAGCCGGCGCCGCGCCTCCTCGGCATTCGGCCGCAAAGTTGCAACCTGCTCGCTCAACGGATGGCCAACGAAGGTGCATGGCGGCCCGCCTAACTTTTGCATCGCCGCCGGCTCAAACGGCAACAGCGCCAGCACGTGATCTACATAAGATCGCATCGCGCGCGCGCGTCCAGGACGCCACGCCCATACCGAAGGGCAAACGTAATCGACAATTGGAATCTCGGGCGCAATTGCGCGAACTCGCCGCGCCACCCGATGCGTGAATTCCGGGCTGTCGATAATCACGAATACATCCGGTCCGGCGACAACAACAGCATCGGCGGTCTCGTGGATCCGGCGCAGAATTTTTGGCAAACTCCCAGGTATCGCGCCAAATCCCATGATCGCCAGATCGCCAAGTGGAAATAGGCTTTGCAGGCCTGCGGCGGCCATATGCGTTCCGCCGACTCCGGAAAAATGCGCGTCGACGTGCCGGCGCTTGATCGCGGCGATCAGCGCCGCGCCGAGCCGATCGCCCGATTCCTCGCCGGCCACCAAAAATACATGCGGGCTCATCGCTCGGTACCGGCAGGCGTGCCAATGACAAAAATGTTGGCGCGGTCGGCTGCCGCCACCAGTCGTGCCGGCTCGGCGACGATGGTCGAGCCCGCAACGACGGCAATACCGGCAAGGCCTGCACGCGCAACCCCTTCAACCGTCTGCGGGCCGATCGACGGCATGTCGAAGCGCAAATCCTGGCCATGTTTCGGCGCCTTGATCAAAACACCGATGCCGGCAGGAGCGCGTACGCGGCCATTGGCGCGCAGCTCTGCGACGCGAGCGAGCAGTTGGTCGGTGCCTTCCGCCGCCTCAACTGCAAGCACATGGTTTCCCGCCACCACGACCGCCTGACCTACGTCGAACGGTCCAGTGGCGCGCAGAAAGTCCAACCCTAGGGCAATATCCGCGCGGTCTCGATCCGATGCCTGCGCCCGGCCAAGCGAGCCGACAGGCACCAGAATTTCGGGCGCAACCTCGTGCGCGCCCAGCAGCCGGAACCCTTCCTGCTCCATCAGTTTGCCCATGCTGGACAACAGATGATTATCGCCGCCGCGAAATGCGGCCAGCGTGCGCGTTACAAAGCTGAGTCCTGTGAGGTCGGGATGAACCTGCCATATCGAAGGCCGCACCAGCGAGCCGATGAAAACGAGCTCGTAGCAGCCAGCGGCGCGGGCGAGCCGCAAGAATTTACCGACTTGCCCGATATAGATCCAATGATGCGGATGATGTTCGACCGCCGTGCCCTCGGCAGCGCCATACAACGGAAACAGCACAACGGGGCGTCCATGGGCGGTCACGAAATCCGCCACAGCCGATGGCAGGGACCCGCCGCCGCAAATCATGGCGAGCGGACTTTGCTGCCCGTCGGCGGGCGCCACGCTCATGCGTCCTCATCGGCGTCGTTGCGATGAATTGCCATCGTGAGGGGGCGTTTACCGGTTCGTATAAACTCGATCACTTTATCCACGTGCACATTCCCGCCATACTCGGAAGCGACTTTCTCAATCCTTTGGCGAAAATCGCCTTCGCCGAAGAACAAGGCCTGATAGGCCGCGCGCACCCCATGAATGTCGGCCTTGCTGAACCCGCGCCGGCGCATGCCGATGACATTAAGTCCGACCAAATCGGCGAGCGGTGAGCCGAGCGCCATGCCCCATGGAATGACGTCCGCGCGAACGCCACTGAGCCCCACGATCATGGCGCCAGTACCGATGCGCACAAATTGTCGCACCGCGACCCCACCGCTAAACACAACATAATCGCCGACAGCGACATGGCCGCCGAGCAAGACGTTATTGGCAAACACCACGTGATTTCCGACCTTGCAATCATGCCCGATATGGGCGCCCACCATCAAAAAACAGTGGTCGCCGACTTCGGTCACGCCGCCGCCATCCTCGGTGCCGGTATTTGCCGTTACGTTTTCCCTGATATCGCAATCCGAGCCGATGACGAGCTTGGTAGGTCCGCCACGGTAGCTGAATGATTGCGGTGGAGAACCAAGAGAAGCGAACGAACGAATGACGGTACGGGCGCCTATCGTCGTGTGGCCAGTCAGATTGACGTGGGCGAATAGCTTGCAGCCTTCGCCGACCGTGACATGAGGACCGATCGTGCAATAGGGACCGATCGCAACGTCACGACCGATGATCGCCCCGGCCTCGATCCGCGCCGAGGCATCGATCATGGCCGCATTCATGCGTCGGAAATCATGGCGCCGAGCTCGGCTTCGGCAACGACCTGCCCGGCCACTTTGGCAACGCCTTTGTACCACCACATGTTTTTACGCTGAGAGATTTTGCTCAAGTGGTACTCGATGGTGTCTCCGGGCCGCACCGGCTTGCGGAATTTTGCCTTGTCGATGGTCAGAAAAAATACCGACTTTGGCTGCTCCCACCCGCCGGACGAGATAACAAGAACGCCGGCCGTTTGTGCCATGCCCTCGATCATTAAAACGCCTGGAAACACCGGGTTGCCGGGAAAGTGCCCCTGAAAATGCGGCTCGTTAATTGTCACGTTTTTGATCCCAACCCCGCTCTCGTCGCCGTGCAAGTCGATGACGCGATCAATCATCAAAAACGGATAACGATGCGGGAGCATCTTAAGCACGCCCGCGATGTCGACCGCTTCAAGTTTTGTAACGATGTCTTGCATGCCAAGGGCCTCACTCATCCGCCGCCGTTTCAGCATGACCTTTGCGGCGCGCCAGGCGATCAATAACCAACAGTTCACGCAGCCACTGCTTGACCGGCTTTCCCGGCGACCCGCCCCACTGCTCTCCGGCCGGAACGTCGCGATTGACGGTGGTCAGTGCGGCCATCTGAGCGCCCTCACCAATCGTCACATTGTTACCGAGGCCGACACGCGCGCCTAGCACAACAAAATCCTTGAGCGTCGCGCTGCCGGAAATTCCTGTCTGCGCCACGATGATGCAATGCCGGCCGATGCTGACATTGTGACCTACCTGTACAAGGTTGTCGATCTTGGTCCCCTCGCCAATCACGGTATCGCGAATTGCACCGCGGTCGATGGTGGTGCCGGCCCCGACCTCCACGTTGTCCTGAATGATGACGCGGCCAACTTGCGGCACCTTGAGGTG